>MTBT01000217.1 GCA_002282935.1 Microcystis sp. LSC13-02
AGGCTTTCCATAGCCTAAAATGGCAACCCGTCTGGGATTTTCGACAAACCCTCAAGGAAACGGTGACTTGGTATTATCAAGCGGCTCAAATGGACTCTGAAGATAAAGCACAATTCCAAGACCTTACTCGCCAACAAATCGAATATTATCAAAGTTGTCTGGTGAATCAGAGAACTCAAGGCTGATAAGGATACAAATTAAGTAATAATAAGTTGAAATTTCTCCCCTGAAAGGAAATTAACCATGACTCAATCTATTTCTCCCCCCAATACCAATACTGAAGCAGAACTGCGAGAGCAAGTCTTTCAAGCGGTTCATAAGTACTATGACTTCAAATTTCAACCCCGGGCTTTTGTGGCGGGGCAAACCTATGTTCCGGTTTCGGGTAAGGTATTTGATGAGCAAGAATTAGTCAAATTAGTCGATTCTTCCCTAGATTTCTGGCTCACGACGGGCAGATATGCCGCAGAATTTGAGGAACGTTTTGCCCAGTGGATGGGAGTAAAACATTGCTTATTAGTCAATTCGGGTTCTTCAGCCAATTTAGTGGCTTTAAGTGCCTTAACTTCCCCTAAATTGGGGGAAAAACAACTTAAACCGGGGGATGAGGTGATTACTGTTGCCGCAGGTTTCCCGACTACAGTTAATCCTATCTTCCAAAATCAGCTAATTCCCGTCTTTTTAGACGTTAAACTACCAGGTTATGACCTCGATATTGATCAACTGGAATCGGCCTTGTCAGAAAAGACTAAAGCGATTATGATCGCCCATACCTTGGGAAACCCGTTCAATTTAGAGGCGGTGATGGCTTTTGCCGAAAAACATGACCTTTGGGTAGTGGAGGATAACTGTGATGCGG
The DNA here is from genome assembly GCA_002282935.1 of Microcystis sp. LSC13-02. Classification (GTDB taxonomy): domain Bacteria; phylum Cyanobacteriota; class Cyanobacteriia; order Cyanobacteriales; family Microcystaceae; genus Microcystis. The sequence continues at coordinate 860 of MTBT01000217.1, forward strand.
TGGGAAGTCTCTATAAAGGGCAAAAAACTGGCACCTTTGGGCATTTAGCAACGGTTAGCTTTTATCCCGCCCATCACATGACTATGGGAGAAGGTGGCGCGGTTTTAACCAGTGATACCCGCTTGAAAAAGATTGTCGAGTCATTCCGTGACTGGGGCCGAGATTGTTGGTGTCCTCCGGGGGTAGATAATACTTGTAATAAGCGCTTCGGTTGGCAGTTAGGAGATTTGCCCTTTGGCTATGACCATAAGTACACCTATTCTCATGTGGGTTATAACCTAAAGATGACCGATATGCAAGCCGCCGTCGGGGTAGCGCAACTGGATAAATTGCCCGGATTTATCAAAAAGCGCCGGGAAAATTTCGACTTTTTGCATGAAAAATTACAAGACTTACAAGATGTTTTGATTTTGCCTGAAGCCAGCCCCCATTCTGAACCGAGTTGGTTCGGCTTTCCTATCTTAGTTAGGGAAGATGCGCCTTTTAGCCGTAATGATTTAGTTAAGCATTTGGAGGAAAAACGCATCGGCACAAGGCTATTATTTGGGGGTAATTTACTGCGACAACCTCTGTATCAAGGATTAAATTATCGGGTAATAGGAGACTTGTCTAATGCAGATAAAATCATGGCAGGAGTCTTCTGGATTGGGGTATTTCCGGGATTAACCAAGGAGATGTTAGAGTATGTAGCAGCGACTATCCGAGAGTTTTGTAGAGGTCTGGATCAGAGTCAAAGCTGAGAAAGCAACTTCTATTAAACATTTATCCCAAATATTGGGATTATAGACTCATATATCAATGGATAATTTGATGGGCAAAACTATTTTAGTGACTGGTGGAACTGGTTTTCTAGGAAGTCATCTGGTTAAACGGATAGTAAAAGATCATTTGAATGTTATTGTTGTCAAGCGTTCAAGCTCTAAACTTTTCCGATTAGGTTCGATTGTTGACAAAATAAGATTCTATGATCTTGACCAGATTGATATAGAAGATATTTTTCAAGAAAATGTCATTGACATAATCATCCACTGTGCTACCAATTATGGTCGTTTTGCCGTTCCCCCTACAGATATTATCCAAGCGAATCTTTTTTTGCCTTTGAAAATTCTACAAATAGCAGAAAATCATCAGGTAAAAACATTCATTAATACTGATACCATTCTAGATAAAAGAGTCAATTACTATTCCCTTTCTAAAAAACATTTTTTAGACTGGTTATCCTTATTTTCTCAAAAAATGGTTTGTATTAATGTCGCTCTAGAGCATTTTTACGGACCTTTTGATGATCGTTCTAAGTTTGTCTCTAAAATTATCTTAGATTTGCTGCATGAAGTAGATTTTCTTGATTTGACATTAGGAGAACAGAAGCGAGATTTCATCTATATTGATGATGTGGTAGAAGCCTTTATCAAACTGATTCAGTTTAGTTTTGATGTTCCTAACAATTTATATCGCTATGAAATAGGTACAGGAAAGAACATTGAAATTCGAGAGTTTGTTCAAATGGTTAAGACAATGACCGAAAATAAAGTCACTCGACTGAATTTTGGTATGCTTCCTTATCGTGAAAATGAAATCATGGAATCCCATGTGGATATTTCAATGTTATTAAAACTAGGTTGGCAACCCCAAATTTCTCTAGTTGAAGGGTTAAAGTACACTATCGATCAGGAAAGGAGTAGTATCAATCAATGAAATATTTAATTACTGGTGGCTGTGGATTTTTGGGTAGTAACATTGCTGCACAAAAATTGAAAGAAGGAGAAGAATTGCTCGTTTTTGATAATTTGTATCGCTCTGGTTCAGAACAAAATCTTAACTGGTTGCGAACTCAAGGTCGATTTCAATTTGCCCATGGAGATATTCGTAACACCAATGACGTAAATCGTACAATCAAAGAGTTTAAACCTGATGTTATTTTTCATTTAGCGGGACAGGTTGCAATGACTACCTCCATTGCTAATCCCCGTATGGATTTTGAAATTAATGCCTTGGGGACTATCAATGTCTTAGAAGCCGTGCGTCAGCATTCTCCTGATAGTGTGATAGTCTATTCTTCAACCAACAAAGTTTACGGAGACCTGGAGCAATGGGAATATCAGGAACTAGAAAAGCGTTATTTTTGTCCAGATCATCCTCAAGGGTTTGATGAATCTATTCCTCTTGATTTTCACTCACCTTATGGATGCTCTAAGGGTGCGGGGGATCAATATATGTTAGACTATGCTCGTATTTTCGCTCTAAGAACGGTTGTGTTCCGTCATTCTTCGATTTATGGAGGTCGTCAGTTTTCTACCTACGATCAGGGATGGATTGGTTGGTTTTGTCAAAAAGCTTTAGAAGCCAAAGCTAATCATCAAGCAGAACCATTTACCATTTCAGGTAGTGGTAAGCAGGTACGAGATGTCTTATATGCTAGTGATGCGATCGCTTGTTATCTAGCGGCTGTTGAGCATATCGATAATGTTAAGGGGGAAGTTTTTAATATTGGAGGAGGAGTGGAAAATAGTCTTTCTTTACTGGAACTATTTGATATTCTGGAAGAATTAACAGGAGCAAAATTAAATTATCAGAAGATTCCTGTTAGGCAAAGTGATCAACGAATTTTCATTGCTGATATCAGCAAAGCAACAACTCAACTTCAATGGAAACCAAAAGTTTCTAGCCGTGAAGGAGTCAGTAAAATGTTAAATTGGTTAAGTAATCAATAAAATTCAATTATCATATTAAAGAGGTGAATCATGAAAAAGCTTATTAGTGTTATGACTCCTTGCTATAATGAAGAGGATAACATTGAGGATTTGTACTCTCAAGTTAAGACAATTTTTGAAAATAAATTATCTGATTATGACTACGAACACGTTTTTATTGACAACTGTTCTAAAGACCGAACAGTAGACATCTTAAAAATGCTGGCTCGAAAAGACCCCAAAGTCAAAATTATCGTCAATGCCAGAAATTTTGGCTTTGTTCGCTCCTCCTATTACGGACTCATTCAACCAGATGGAGATGCCGTGATTTTTCTGATGGCTGACCTACAAGATCCACCCTCTTTAATCGTTGATTTTGTTACTAAATGGGAAGAAGGATATAAAGTTGTTCAAGGGGTGAGAAAAAACAGTAGGGAATCATTTGTGCTTTTTAAGGTCAAAAAACTCTATTACTATGTTCTCAGCGTTATATCTGATGTACAATTGACCAGAGATACAACTGGATTCGGTTTATATGATAAGTGTGTCATTCAAAGTTTGCGAAAAATTGATGACCCTTACCCTTACTTTAAAGGTTTAATTTCGGAATTGGGTTTCGGGATTGCTGAGGTTGAGTATGTCAGTGCAGCGAGAAAGAGAGGGGTTAGTAGTGCCAACTTCTTCATGCTTTATGATTTTGCTTTGCTTGGCATTACGAGTCATTCTAGAGTACCTATTAGAGTAGCAACTATGTCAGGTTTTATTATGAGCGTATTAAGCATATTTGTCGCTATTGCTTATTTAGTTGCAAAACTAATTAACCCCAATTTTTTACCGATAGGAATTGCATCTTTGCACATCACGATATTTTTCTTTGCTGCTGTGCAATTATTTTTTATTGGTATTATAGGTGAATATATTGGATTAATACATTTACGGTCTTTAAAGAGGCCTCTAGTTGTAGAGAGGGAGCGAGTTAATTTTGAACGCAAATAAAGAGCAAACTTTTTGTTTTTGATGAAATTTTGTACTATTAATTAGTAAACTATATGGAACGCAATATTAAAATCAAACTACTTAGCACAATTATAGTAATGGGCTTTACTATAGCTGTCTTTTATCACTATATCATGGGAGCTTATTTGGGCAATCAATTTCCTCTTAATACTTTTTTATTTGGGCCAAACGATAAGTTTAATGACTTTTGGAACATGGTTAACTTTATCAAGGAACTTAATCCCTACAGAAGTGATGTTTATATTTTTGGTATATATTATCCATTGGGGGAGTTATTTTTCTTCCCGTTTACTATATTTAAGAGCAGAGATTTAGCACTATTAGTGTTTTTGAATATTTTTTTAGTCTGCTGGCTGTTGTTCATAATCAATAATTTTTCTCAGACTAATAGATTAGACAATTTTCGTGATATTTTTGTGATTTCCTTCATGAGCTATCCTTTTCTATTTACTATAGATAGAGCTAATGCAGAATTATATACGTTCTTGTTTTTATGTGGTTTTGCTTACTTTTATAATAGCTTCAATCACTATAAATCGCTTTTTGCCTTAATTTGTCTATCCCTAGCAATTGCGATGAAACCATTTCCAGCAATTTTTCTAGTCCTATTGGCAAGCGAAAAAAAGTGGAAAAATATCCTCTATGTAATTATATTTGCCGCATTAATAACTATTTTTTCTCTGCTGTGTTTTCAGGGAAGTATTTTAGAAAATATTCAAGGATTGAGAAGAAATCAAGCAATGTTTGTGCAAGATTATGTGATCGGATCGGGAGGTTGGCCTTATGGGGTCAGTTTGTTCGGGTTGATCAAGGTTATTGCCGCTTTTGTCTTAAAGATTTCTAAAGATATTGGTATAATCTCATCATCAGATATAGTGCAAACATTTTTTGATTGGGTTTCACTACTTTTGAGACCCTATTCTGTACTATCGTTAATAATAGTAGGATTGGTAAGTTTATACATTCTGACTAAGGAGAAAATTTTCTGGAAAAAACTAGCTCTTTTAGTTTTTGTGATGAATGTTATCCCCCCCACATCAGGAGATTATCGACTTCTCAATCTTTTTATTCCTTCGGCTTTTTTTATTAATGAATCAAAGTCAAGTAAGTTTGATTTAGCCTATCTGCTCCTGTTTGGTCTTTTGCTCATTCCCAAAAATTACTTTATTATTCCAGCCATGACTAATGTAGGACTTAGTATAGCAGTTATTATTAATCCATTGTTAATGTTAATATTTGGGTTTTTGATTATCAAGGAAGGACTAAGTAAGACAACAAGAGATATACCCAAACAAAGCCTTGATAGGTCAGTTCGAGAATAAGTTTAACCTGATTGCCCAATTGTGAGAGACAATAGACAAAATATGACTAATACTGACAATTGCGATCACAGTTGTGTTGACATTGACAATGGTTTATGATAAGAAAGTAGCACCAGTTGTTCACCCCAACTAATCCAATGGCTCAAGAAACCCTCCTAATTGCAGCTAACCCACCAGGGATCAAGCTACCACCGACCCAAGATGAACTAACTTCTGATGATGGTATTCCCATGGAAACCCAGCGACACGGACTGCAAATGCAGTTATTAGTTAGACCTCTCTCCTGGTGGTTAAAAACCCAGGGACGGGAAGCGTTTGTCGGAGGCAATATGTTTGTTTACTTTAGCCCCAATCAAGTGCGTAACGAGGATTATCGCGGGCCCGATGTATTTGTAGTTGTGGACGTGCCTCGAAAAGAACGGAAAAGCTGGGTCGTCTGGGAAGAAGAAAAAGCTCCTGATGTGGTGATTGAGTTGCTCTCTGAAAGTACAGCGCAAAAAGATAAAGAAGAGAAAAAGCTCATCTATCAGAATCGTTTGCGGGTGACAGAATACTTTTGGTATGATCCCTTTGACCCAGAAGATTTAGCGGGACATCGCTTAGAAGGGGGCGTGGGGATGAACAAGAGCCGATTACTTGGCTGCGTTGGGCAACAGCAGAGGGGCAATTGCTCCCCACCATAGAGGAGTTGGCCGAGCAGGAAAAGCAACGGGCCGAGCGGGAAAAGCAACGAGCCGAGCGCTTGGCAGCAAAATTAAGAGCGCTAGGGGTTGAAGTTGATGATAGTGTATGAACTAATTGCAGGCATTGTCCACCTAAAGGTCTATTTGATAATTAATTTAATGCACCTACTTAGTCGTGGGCAGTTTATACTGAAGAGAGCTTATTAAATATTGGGAAGTAATGTTTACGACAATGACACCATCTACAATTAATTTGTTCAAAAAATCACCGCCAATCACCTGGGAAAAACTGCCAGATGATTTTATTCTACCTGACGAACCTGTGGACAACAACCTGCAACCTCTCTTAGCAGCAGCTTTACGAGAATCGTTAGAATTAGCAGGACTAATTCTAGAATCGATGCTAATTGCCTCTAATTTTGGCTTGTGTGCTACCGTTAAAACTCAAACAGTTGTCAAAGCACCTGATTGGGTTTATATTCCCTCAGTAAAACCGATTGCTAGTGGAGAAATTCGGCGCAGTTACACCCCCCATCTTGAAGGAGAAATTCCTACCATCGTCCTAGAGTTTATCTCGGAAACCGAAGGGGGTGAGTATTCCATCAATCCTCACTATCCCTATGGAAAATGGTATTTTTACGAGCAAATCTTACAAGTACCTGTCTATGGAATATTTCAGCCAAAAACCGGAGAATTAGAAATTTATCGATTGAATCAAGGAAGGTATGAACAACAAAAACCTGATGAAAACAATCGTTATTGGATAGCAGAGATTAACTTATTTTTGGGAGTCTGGCAAGGAACCAAAGCTGAATTTACTACTAATTGGTTGCGCTGGTGGGATAAGTCGGGAAATTTGCTATTATGGGGGAGTGAGTTAGTAGAACAAGAAAGGCAACGAGCCGAACAAGAAAGGCAACGAGCCGAGCGCTTGGCAGCACAATTGAGAGCGCTAGGGGTTGACATTGATGATAGTTTATGATAGAAAATAAACTTATTCTTTACTGTCTTTTCCCTTACTTTTGTTGAATCCAATACTTCAAATTAAATTAGATAAATGAACAAAAATATGATCGATAAATGGTTCAAAGGAGTAGGGGCGTTCCTACTTATTATTATTGATGTAGATTATCTTCTTACCACAAGATTTGGCAGATTGAAAGGAAATGAAAGTTATGAAGCAATGTGGTATCTATTGGTTTTAACTTCAATTGTTGTTTTACCTATATTCTTGGGTAAAGTTTTGAACTATTCAAGTTCTATTTTATCAAAAATAATCAATAATTGGCAAGTCACAAATCAAAGTCGTAATCTTGAGTTTTTATTTTCGTGGGGACTTGGTCTTGTTTTCAACACGATAGCAATTCAAAGAATCTTTACCCAAGGATCTGGTCAAAGTCTCGGGTTATATATCAGACCCGAGATGTCATCCAACTCAGATAAGCTGACAACTTATTTATCAAGCTTGAATTTTTTGGTGCTAATTCCAGTCGCATTAATTTTAACAGTTATTTTCTTTTTTCTCTTACATTTATTTTCTCTTCGTAAATTTTTGAGAACATTATTGATTGAGAATATAGCTTTTATTGGCGTTTTAGTAACGGTGACATCAGTTGCTTGGAGTCTGGTTTATAACGATCAATCGAACTACCATTTTAATGTGGTTATTTTCCCCTTAGCGGCCATTAATGGTGATTCCCCTTTTATTCCCCTTGTTGACGATGGATTTAAAAGTTTATATGGCGGATATTATCTTTTGCTTGGCCTACTATCACGATTAATAGGAAATAGTCTATTGTCTATCAAAATTGTTGTGTGTAGTTTGATTGCTCTTCAGATTATTCTTTACTATTTAATAGTTAAAGCTATCTACCAAAATCCATTGATCAGAATTTTGGTATTTATTAGCTGCCTGTTTTGGAGTTATTTTTATGGTAAGGTAGTAAGCCAAGATTTATACTTTCAATATTTTCCTTTAAGAACTTTATTTCCTTGTCTTTTGCTGGTTACTTTGTTGTATGTATCTGAAAGAAAATTTATCGATAAAGCTATTTTTTCTTTGAAGTTTTTAACACTTAACTTACGAGATTTACTTCTAGATTTTATAGTAGCAATGGCTCTACTAAGTAATTTTGATTCTGGTATATCTGTCTTGATTATGTATTTCTTTATTTACATTTGGAATGAGTTTAAAATAGATGCTTTTAGCGCAAAAAACATGATTAAAAGATTAACAGGATTCAGTATCAATCTTATCATTATCATTTTCATAATTATTTTTTGCTTTAGAATTTTGTCTGGAGAATTTATCAATTTTTATAATTATATAGGTTCTACTCTTAAATTTGGCTCTGGCTTTCTAGGTTTGCCTTTTCCAGATAATATATGGATGATATTTATGGTTGTTTACGGTTTTAACATCATACAATCTTTTCAGAGTCATGTTGAGGATAAAAACGCTAAGTATCGTTTTGTAATTGCCATCTGGGGAATAGTTAGCCTCTTGTATTTTGTCAATAGAAGTCATCCTTGGAATTTGATATCTGTATCACTTCCCTTCTTTCTTTCCTATGGTTGCTTGATTGATTATGCCTTTAGTTCTTATCGAAAAAAAATGTCTGAATCTGACCCAGAATTGATGGAGAATAAAATGGAATTTAGGGAGTTTTTACCAATCCTATTGCCCAATTCTTTTGATTTATTAAGACTCTCCCTGATCAGTGTATTAATCATGCCTTTTATTATTATGTCCCTAATCGCTTGTGTAAAATTTATACCCGCAACGATATCCAATTTCCAATTCCCTAAAAGCTATTCGCAAATGTCTGCTTTAGCCAGCTTGTCTGAGAGAGTAGATACATTAGAAAAGCAATTAAACCGACCATCAATTCTCCTTTCAGGTTTATTTGAATCCTATTATTATCTTCACAAAAACAGAAAAGTATTGTTCTATCCCGAGATAGCTTCTATTTTCCCTGGGGACAATTCTTTTCAGTCCCGTTTTATTGATGCTCTCAAGAAATTCAATCCAATTGTCACCCTATGTCCCATAAATGTACCTTTCATAAAAGAAAATCTTTATGGCACTTTTTTACAATTACTCTATGAGAATAATTATCAACTTGTAGAGTCAGAGAAAAACATAGATGACCCTATCCTGAGAAATTGTAATATTTACATAAAAGATTAGAACTGTAATATAGTCAGAGAATCTTGACAAAATCACATAACCTAAAACGAGCCGAACGCTTGGCAGCAAAATTGCGGTCGCCAGGGGTTGACATCGATGATAGTTTATGATAGGAAAGTCCCATCAGTTGTTCACCCCAACCAACCCATGGCTCAAGAGACACTCGTAATTGGCGCTAACCCACCAGAGATAAAGCTACCACCTACCCAAGATGAACTACCTTCTGATGACGGTATTCCCATAGAAACCCAGCGACACGGACTGCAAATGCAGTTATTAGTCAGACCTCTCTCCCAATGGTTAAAAACTCAAGGACGGGAAGCGTTTGTGGGAGGCAATATGTTTGTTTACTTTAGCCCCAATCAAGTAATGTACCTACTTAGTCGCGGACAGTTTATGAGAGCTTATTAAATATTAGGAAGGACTGTTTACGATAATGACACCATCTGCTATTGATTTACCTCCAAAATCAACGATAATCGCCTGGGAAAAACTGCCAGATGATTTTATATTACCTGACGAACCTGTAGATAATAACCTGCAACCTCTATTAGCGGCAGCTTTACGAGAATCTCTAGAATTAGCAGGACTAATTCTCGAATCGATGCTAATTGCTTCTAATTTTGGCTTATGTGCTACCGTTAAAACTAAAACTGTTGTCAAAGCACCTGATTGGGTTTATATTCCCTCGGTAAAACCCATTGCTAGTGGAGAAATTCGGCGCAGTTATACTCCCCATCTTCAAGGAGAAATTCCCGCAATTGTCCTAGAGTTTATCT
>MTBT01000218.1:0-18380 GCA_002282935.1 Microcystis sp. LSC13-02
ACTGGCTGTCCCAAAACCATGACTGAACCAAGTACATCTTTCGACAGTCCCTGGAAAGATATTGTCGAAACCTACTTACCCGAATTTTTCGGACTCTTCGTTACTCTTTATGATAAATTAACAGACAAAATGCCAAGACAACCTACTTTTCACCAAAAAATTCCGAAAGTTTCTAAAGCCATAGCCTCTTCGTCATTGCTGAATACTCCCGCAGTTTTATATTTTCTTTAGAGATGGGCTGTCCTAAAACCTGCTCAGAGCGGCCAAAAGTCAGAAAATAGAAATAAAGGTGCGATTGGAGAACTTGAGCAGCGATCGCACACGTCAGCCGCCATTGGAGAAAGATAAAGTTATGGCAGATAACTACAGAAGTCGCATTGTTACCCAAGGTACCCAACGCAGTCCCAATCGGGCCATGTTAAGAGCGGTAGGTTTTGGGGATGAGGACTTTAGCAAACCAATCATCGGCATCGCTAACGGATTTAGCACCATTACCCCCTGTAACATGGGAATTAATGATTTAGCAATGCGTGCCGAAGCAGGAACCAGATTAGCGGGGGGAATGCCGCAACTTTTCGGGACTATTACCATTAGTGACGGGATTTCCATGGGAACAGAAGGGATGAAATATTCTCTCGTTTCTAGGGAAGTAATCGCCGATTCCATTGAAACGGTCTGTAATGGTCAAAGTCTCGATGGAGTCCTCGCTATCGGGGGTTGTGACAAAAATATGCCAGGAGCAATGATTGCCATGGCCCGGATGAATATTCCCGCTATTTTCGTCTATGGTGGCACGATTAAACCAGGGCGCTACAAAGATTGCGATTTAACCGTGGTCAGTTCCTTTGAAGCCGTGGGACAGTACAGCGCCGGTAAAATCAGTGAAGAAGACCTCATCGGAATTGAACGCAACGCTTGCCCCGGTGCCGGTTCCTGTGGTGGAATGTTTACTGCTAATACCATGTCTTCCATTTTTGAAGCCATGGGGATGAGTTTACCCTATTCCTCGACCATGGCCGCCGAAGATGCGGAAAAAGCCGATAGTACCGAAGAATCGGCCAAGGTTTTAGTCGAGGCGATTAAAAAACAGATTCTCCCTAGCCAAATTTTGACCCGTAAAGCCTTTGAAAACGCTATTTCGGTAATTATGGCGGTGGGAGGTTCCACTAACGCTGTCCTGCACCTTTTAGCCATTTCCCGCACCATCGGGGTAGAATTATCGATCGATGATTTTGAAACTATCCGGCAGCGTGTACCGGTTATCTGCGATCTTAAACCCTCCGGGCGTTACGTTACCGTGGATCTACATAAAGCCGGCGGTATTCCCCAAGTGATGAAAATTCTGCTGGTTAATGGTTTACTGCACGGGGATGCTCTCACCATTAGCGGTCAGACTATCGCCGAGATTTTAGCCGATATTCCCGAGCAACCGCCGTCAGGCCAAGACGTTATCCGTCCTTTTAGCAATCCTGTCTATAAAGAGGGTCATTTAGCCATTTTGAAGGGAAATCTGGCCACGGAGGGGTCCGTGGCCAAAATTAGCGGCGTGAAAACTCCGGTAATCACCGGACCCGCGCGGGTGTTTGAGTCGGAAGAAACCTGTTTAGAGGCAATTTTAGCCGGAAAAATTGAAGCCGGGGATGTGGTGGTTGTCCGTTACGAGGGACCAGTAGGCGGACCGGGTATGCGGGAAATGTTGGCCCCCACTTCGGCAATTATCGGCGCCGGTTTAGGGGATTCCGTGGGATTAATTACCGATGGTCGTTTTTCCGGGGGAACCTACGGTCTGGTGGTCGGTCACGTCGCTCCAGAAGCGGCAGTAGGTGGTACAATTGCTCTAGTAGAGGAAGGGGATCAAATTACTATTGATGCTCGTCAGCGTCTCTTGAGTTTAAATGTATCTGAGGAAGAATTAGTCCGTCGTCGTAACCATTGGCAACCGCACCCCCCACGCTATAAAACGGGAATTCTCGGCAAATTCGCTAAGTTAGTCTCCTCTAGCAGTCTCGGCGCTTTAACGGATCTGAATCTGTTCTAAAAGTGTCAAAGCAAATGGCGATCAATTGCGATCGCCGTTTCTCTCACTGCTCACTTAACACTCTCACTGATAACTGATAAGACTGACGGATGCAATTGTTAGAGATTGATGACTATGACCTATCTATTTACTGTCTATCGAGCGCTCGAATGCCGTCCGGATACCTATCGGGACTGGTATGACCAAGGCAATATTTTAAGAGAAAGAATGGACTATTTTGGAGCCTTAATCAGCTACGAAAAAGCCTTAGAATATTATCCAGATGATTATTGGGCATGGTACAAAAGGGGTATGATACTAGAAGACTTGGGAATGTATGAAGAAGCCGCTCAAAGTTATGCTAACGCCGCACAGGTAAAGGATGATAACTATTGGGCTTGGTACGATCAAGGTTGTGTTTATCTACAAGAATTAAAGGACTACGAAAAAGCGATCGCTTGTTTTCAACGAGCCTTAAGTCATAGTCCGGGGGACTATTGGGCAGCCTACCGGCAAGGAGAGGCCTATCGATTGCTGAAAAATTACGAACGCGCTATTACTTCCTATGATCTGGCCCTAGGGGCGCGACCCCGGGATTATTGGGCCTGGTATCGTCGCGGCGACGCTTTCCGGGATTGGGGCAATCCCCAAGAGGCTTTATTTAATTATCGTACCGCCCTCGATATCCGACCGCAAGATTACTGGTCCTGGTATCAACAGGGTGTGATCCTACAGGAATTACAGCGTTTAACAGAAGCGATCGCCTGTTATGAAGAATCGTTAAAAATCGATCGAGATGATCGCTATGCGTGGTATAATTCCGCCTGCTGTTATGCCGCCCTCGGTCAACAACAAAAAGCGATCGACTGTTTACGGGAAGCTCTAGACATAGAACCGGATATTTGCGGCGAATTAGCGCGTAATAACTTTGTTTTCGATGGTTTAAGGCAAAATGAAACCTTTAATGACCTCTTGAGTTGCTATTCCCCCAGCTAAAATCCTTTTGACTCGATCGCCTCGATTCAGTACCTAGGGTTTGCTGAAAAGGTTTTTTGTGGGGTGTGGGGTTTTAGGCATTTTCAGGGAAAAAGTGCCTAAAATTTCCCCCCGATTGCTCCAATATCTGGCACTTTTTTGACGGCAAAAAAGCCTAAAGATATTAGCCAACAAGGTTTTAAGATTTATTTAGCCAGTCTGGATTAGCTACAATTGCAATGAGAGACAAATTATTGAGAATCTTATGCGAGAACTAGACAGAGACAAAACCATCGAACAACTGAACGAAATCATGGAATTTGAACTAGCGGGAGTTGTCCGTTACACCCACTATTCCCTGATGGTGACAGGGCCCCATCGCATCCCCATCGTCCAATTTTTCCAGACTCAGGCCACGGAGTCCCTCACCCACGCGCAACAAGTTGGGGAAATTCTCACCGGTTTAGAAGGTCATCCTAGCTTAAAAATTGCCCCCATCGAGGAAAGCTATGAACATAATATCAAAGCAATCTTGAGTGAGAGCCTCAATCATGAGAAAAAATCCCTTGATTTGTACAAAGCACTCCTAGAAACCGTCGAAGATGCCAGTATTTACCTGGAAGAATTCGCTCGCGGTATGATCGGACAAGAAGAATTACACAATCTGGAAATTCGCAAGATGCTGCGGGATTTTGCTTAAGCTAGGATCAAAGTTAGAGTTTATCGACTAGCTTATGAATCTCAGTTCCGCTTTACCCACTTTTATTATCACTCTCCGGGAAGGTTTCGAGGCCGCTTTAGTGGTGGGAATTGTCCTCGCTTGTTTACAAAAATCGGGTCGATCGCAACTTAACTCATGGGTGTATCGTGGTATTGGTGCAGGAGTAGTCGCTAGTGTTTTGGTCGGTATTTTGCTAGGGGGAATCCTTTTTCAAGTGGATGCCTCTCCTAGTCCATTCGTACCAATGCTCAAGGAATTACTGGCCGCCACTTTTGGACTGATTGCCGTTTTGATGTTGAGTTGGATGTTAATTTGGATGACTCAACAGGCCAAATATTTGAAATCTGAGGTAGAAAATGCGGTAAAAGCGGGTTTAAAATCGGAAAATGGGGCAGGAAAAGCGATTTTTCTGCTCGTTTTTATCGCTGTCTTGCGGGAGGGATTTGAAACAGTTCTCTTTATCCTGGCCCAATTCCAAAAAGATTGGCAGCTACAAACCTTCGGTGCGATAGCAGGGTTAAGTGTCGCGACTTTGTTGGGAATTCTCCTATTTGCAGGGGGAGTGAAAATTAATATCCGTCTCTTTTTCCAAATTATGGGGACTTTCCTACTCTTAATCGTTGCGGGATTACTCATCGGTGTTTTGAAACATATCGACGCAGGAATCAGTCTTTTAAGTCAAATTGACCCTTTTTATCAAAATTTCTGTCCTTCTCTCCCCTCCTCCTGTCTTCTCGGTTTTCAGGTTTGGGACGGTTCCCAAATTTTGAGCGATCGCACTTTCCCCGGACTCCTCCTCAAATCCCTGTTTGGTTATCGTCAAAACCTCTATATTAGTCAAATTGTTGCTTATATCCTCTTTTTACTGCTTATCGGTGGCCTCTATTTCCAAAGCTTACGACAACGTCCTCAAACAGTGATCAGTAAACAGTAAACAGTAATCAGTGATCAGTAAACAGTAATCAGTAAACAGTGAAAAGATGGCAAGAAACTGCTATTTAATACTGCTCACTTAACACATACTGCTCACTTAAAACTCAAATCTGATAACTGATAACTTACCCACTGATAACTGATAACTGATAACTGATAACTGATAACTGATTATGACTACTTGGCAATGTGACGGTATCCCTAAAGATGGTAAACCTTATACGCAAGCGATTGCGGGAGGTCATGAACCCTGCGAAAATACTACTCCTGATTGTCCTATCTGTGGCCTGCCTAGGGAAGCGATGGATCCCGTAACAACGACGGTTAAAACCACGGTTGTGGTCTCCCCGGGTGCTACAACTAGAGTTGGCCAAAAATCTAACTGGTTACTTCCCTTCGCTTTGATAATTACCGCTTTAACCGCAGGTTTAGGGGGTTGGAGTCTATTGCAAATGCTCATTCCCAAACCCGATACTCCCCAAGTTGTCGGGGAAGAAACCCCAGACAAGCAACCCAAGGCAACTTTTGTGAGTAATACGGCTAAAAATCCCGATTTATTTAGCCAAGGTGAGAAAATACTGCTTAATTCCACTCCTAACAAAGAAAAAGGCGCAGCGGCCTTTAAAAAGGAAGATTGGTCAAATGCGATCGCAGCTTACCAACCAGCAGCCACTCCCCAAGCAAACGACCCGGAGGGCAAAATCTATTACAATAACGCCAAAGCTAGACAAAAAGGTAATCAAAATACTATAGCCGTCGTTGTCCCCATCGCTAACGACCCCAACAGCGCCAAGGAAATTCTCCGAGGTGTGGCCAGGTATCAAGAGGAGTTTAATAATTCTAATCCGGGTAATCCTTTGGAAATAGTCATCGCTAATGATGGCGGTGGGTTACAATCAAAAGCGATAGCCGATGATCTGATTCAATCCGGTCAGGTTTTGGCAGTTATGGGCCACGGAATCGATCCTTTTAGTCAAAAAGCGATTGAAAGTTACGAAAAAGAAGGATTAGCGATTCTTTCTCCCCTGACTACCAGTGTTAGTCAAACGGGAAAATCAACCCTGAAAACTATTCCCCTTGAGGATAAATCTCAGGAAGTTTTGGGTAGTTATCTGGAAGCGGTGGCCAAAACTTTGGCTAATTATGCTAGTAAGCAAGAGAATTCTCCGTCAGTGGTTCTTTTTTATAATTCCGATAGTCCCTATAGTCAAAAATTAAGGGATTCCTTTGCTAAAGCGATAAAAGAACCGGGAGGCAAGATAGTTAAGGAAATAGACACAACTAAAGCCAATTTTAACGCTAAAACCGCCATAGATCAGGCCAAAAAAGCCGGCGCTAGGGTGGTATTTTTGGCCCTGAGTAAAGACGGCGATCGCATAAATCAAGCCGTGGCTATTGCCCAAGAATCGTCAGGAATGCTCTTATTAGGCGGAAATGAACTTTATACACCCGATATACTTATTCAAGGAGCAGATAGCATCGACGGATTAGTTCTAGCAGTACCTTGGAGTTTCCAAGCAACGGATCCTTTTGCCAAAGATGCGCTGAAAAGTTGGCGCGGTCGCGTCAGTTGGCGTACTGCTACCGCCTACGATACCATGAAAGTATTAGGAGAAGCGATCGCTAAAAGTTCTGACCGTGCTACTGTAGTCGAAACTTTAAATCGAGGAATCACCTTGCAGGGAAGCACCACGGATTTTAACATTTTTAATCAAGTTCCCCTGGTGCGCGCCAATCGCGGCAATGAAGGGCCAAAGGGTTCTCAATATCAGTTCGATCCTATCTAAAATAGACAATGTGATGTCGAGGAGTAGAATCAAGTCTAATTTTATGAAGAATATCTTACCCATCCTAGCTTTATTAATGTCCGTGTCGGGAATTGCCGTGTCTTTGGGACGGGAGGAAGTCCGATGTCATCTCGGTTTAGAATCGGCAGCCTGTCCCCAGGAAGAACGAAACATCAGTGAAGACACCCCCCCAGATACCCCCGCAACTACCCCCGCAACTACCCCCGCAACTACCCCAGAATCTCCCCGGATAGAAGAAACTCCCGCGGAAACAACCCGTAATAGCGAAGCTTCCCCCGAAGTTTCCCCGTCTCCTGAAAGCGAAACCCCAGTAGAATTCACTCCCATCCCGGAAAATAACCCCAGTCCAGAAGTACCCCCCGAAAATCCCCCCACCCCAGAAACCAAAGCGGTGGAAAAAACTCCAGATGCAGAAAAAAGTCCCGATGTCAATCCATCTAAAGAGGGAGAAACTGAAAGCATTCCGTTAGAAGTTATTCCCCCTGAACAGTAAAATCGGACAAAATCAATTTCTTGGTTAGGATAGGCACTCATGCACTCATGCAAGAGGTAGTTAGGGTTTGCTGAATAAATCTAAAAACCTTGTTGGGTAAGACTTTTAGACTTTTTCGAAATCAAAAAGTACCAGATATGGGAGTGATCAGGGGGAAAATTCAGGGACTTTTTCCCTAAAAATTAGGTAATTGACCCCCTCAAAATCGGTAAAACCCTACACCCCACACCCCACACCCTACCCCCACCAGCAAACTTTTTGCCGCAAACTCTAATTAACTTCTAACCCCGGAATGCTTAACTGTTCAGTTTTTGGCTGTGTTTCCCCCAGATAATCCCCTTGCAACATATTAATTAAACAGCCACCAAGATGATAGGCCATATTAACGGGAACCGCGTTACCAATCTGTCGATATTGAGAGGTTAAGTTACCGGTAAATTGCCAATCATCGGGAAAGGACTGCACTCGTGCATATTCTCTCACAGTCAAAGGACGAGTTTCTTGGGGATGACATCTTTCTGTTTGGGTTTGTGCTGGACTACAGGTAATAGTTAAAGCTGGTTCATCCCAAGATAATCTTTTAGCATATCCTGTCCGGCCTCCGTGATTTTTGAGACTATTTTTCATATATTCTTTTTGAATATCCATCGGCAAATTACGCCAATTTCCTCCTGCGGGAACTAAGGACATAATCGCTTTTTTTCTTTCTTTATATTCTACTCCTAGAGAAATTGGACAATTCTCTAGAGCTTTTTTCAAAGAAATAGTATAATTTTTATATTGGGGAAAAATGGGTTTAATATTTAGGTCTTGACGGGTGGCGATAATAATTAATCTTTCTCTTTTTTGGGGAACATCGAGAAATTGAGCCGATAAAACTTGATAAGCAGCATAATAACCGATTTCCTGTAAAGCTTGCAGCATTAATTGCAGGGTTTCTCCTTTTTTATTGCTTAATAATCCTCGAACATTTTCGGCCATAGCGATTTTAGGTTGCACTTCCTGTAAACAACGAGCAAACTCAAAAAATAAGCTCCCTCTCAAATCTTCTAATCCTTTCCCTAACCCAGCATAACTAAAAGGTTGGCAGGGAAAACCTCCAGCTACAATATCTATTTTGTCTCTAAAATCAGAAAATTTAATCTTTTTTATGTCTTGATTTATAACATTCCATTGGGGTCGATTGAGTCTTAAAGTATTAACACAATCTTGGTTAATTTCCACCAGTAATTGCGTTTTTAGTCCCGCATTTTCTAAACCTAAAGCCATACCACCACAACCAGCAAATAATTCAATAACCGTGTAATTAGTTGGCTCAACAGTTTGTAAAATTCTCAATTCTCCGGGGGATTGGTTATTTTTAAGATTGGTTAATTCATCCAGATTAAATAACCAATCAACTTGATTGATTTTCTGACCTTTGATTAATTTTTTCTTTTGCCATGTTAGTATTTCTGTGGTAGTGACACCGAGAATATTAGCGGCTTTTTGTAGATTTACCTGAGTCATAACCAATAATTAGCAACTTATCTACATCTTGATTATACATCAAATTAGCTAAACTTGATGTCGAGAAAATTTTTAGAAATATCCTTGATATAAAACATTTTCCAGTGATGGATTTGTATTATCAATATGAGTTTGTATTTTATCGATCATCCTTTGAAACACATCGGGATAATATTGAGAAGCATCCAAAAAATCTACATATTCCTGTCTGTGCAGCTGTCTTGCTTTTGAGGAGCGATACTCTTGTCGAAGATTAGCGGGAATACGCTTAGTTTTTCGTATAATTAACACATCATCAATTTGAGTAGAAATTATTGAAACTGGTGTCATATCAAGAAATTCGCAAATCAAAAAATATAAAGAGTTAGGAACGGCAATTTTTAAATCTCTACTTGTGGCTACAGCTTCCTGAAACATAGTTTTATCTAAATTAGTTTTGCACTCTGCACAAACATAGCCAAGATGAGACTCAATCAATTCATAATTTTGAAATTCTGGCTCAAAAGATGACTTTAGATATAACTTTTTACCCAGTATAAAATCCTGATTTTTGCTTCTAATATTTGCTTGACCACCTTGACCAATATTGCCGAGAGAGGATAGGAAACTTAGTCCAGAGAAGGTATTTCTTGGACCCAATTCAAAAGAGTTATCTATTCCTTATAAACTACGGAAAACCAGCTGCGGTAAAAATTCTTCTAATATAGTATTATCTAATTTTAACTGTCCTTTCTGTCTATACAAAAAGTTATCTGAACTATCAAAAATCAAGTCAAGTTCAATAAAACGCTTATATCGGTTAGTAGCTGACACTAGCTTTTCTACTGCATCTGCTTGACCAGAATTAATCGATTCTAACTCGATAATCCACTGGCGATATTTTATAATAGCTTCTTCTAGACGTTCCCGATCAGATTCTGGCAACCGAGGATTGTTAAGACAGGCAGTTATTTTTGTGTAGTGAGGACGAGAAAATTCGTTCATGTATTTTTGTTGATGTTCAAATATTAACAGGATCAATATATAATCTCTTATCTAAAATTGGTGTTCTTTGAATATTATTGACTTTGGCAATTGCTGATTCTAAAAATAGCTGGTTTTCTGAAGATACAAAAAGCCTACTGCTTTCCAATACCTCGAATGCTACCTCTCTAGAAATTTGTTCTATTACCTCTTGGCTAACTTGATTATTTAAGTTGATAAAATTAATTATATCCTCTATAATAACTTTACCAAATTTATTCTTAAATTTTCTTTTTTGTCTTAATACTTTCTGGAATAGCTTGGCTTTGATACCTATTTTTTCAATAATATCAGCATTATAAAAAGGTACGCCAAGAACGTTAGATTCTTGTCCTACAATTAAAACAATTCTTGCTTGCTGCTTGCTGACTCTTGCCAGTTCTTTTAAAATGTCACCCATATCTAAACAGTATTGTACTACAGTGTAGAAACGATTACTCCTATTTGCTCTATTAGAACCAATTTCTGACTTGGCTATCTTGAGTAAATCACATCCTAAGATTTCAGCAGATTGACGATAATTTTGATGGTAATTAAAAACATTTATATAGGGTGGAGAAGTCACAACAAAATCTATCTGATTATTTTCTAGTGGTAGAGAACGAGCATCAGATAATCCAACCCTGATCGGTTTTTGAGAGTAGGGAAGATTAGTAATTATATTGCTAAGATGTGAAAATTTTTTCTGAATAAATTCCTGAGTAATTTTATTCTTACATACATCAAGAATGATTACCAAAGCATCAAATAAAACCTTTGACCGATCCGGTAGCATATTCCTAGTATTTTGCAATTTATCTACTAAATTTTCTACTTGGTCACTGACTTCAAAAATTCTCAAAGGAAATTCTTGATCGATGATATTTCTCAGGTTTTTAAGAACTTCTTTTTTTTGAGAATCATTGATAAATTCATAGGTATGACTCATGATATAAGCAGCGGGATTAATCTCAAATCCATAAGCTTCTAGGGATAAATAACTTGCCTCTAGCAAAACAGTGCCGCTACCCACAAAAGGATCGAGGATGACCGAATTAGATGGGCAATAATAAGTTAATATAGTTTCAATCAGTTGGGGTGAAAACTGACCTCGCCAAGCAAATAAATTGGCTCTATTTTTCTCAATAATGTCAAGTTTTTCTTGGGGTATAGGTTGATCAAAATCTGGCAACTTTCAATCTCCCTCTATTGCTAAGAACAAAATTCAAGTTCTACCTTATCCAGAGAACAAACACTATAAAATGTCGGGGCTGAACCAGGTTCAACCCCTCAATATTTTTCTACTTGCGCCCCGGAACTGTATATTTAAAATTCATCGGGCCAGTATAACCAGAAATCTCCGCCAATTTCTCTAATCTTTGGGTTCCCGAATATTCTTGACCCTTAATAATCCAAGTGGGGAAACCTTTAATTCCGGCATCGCGACAAGCTTGGGGATTACCATTAACCCCTTGGGGATCGCATTCGATATAAACCCCTTCTTTTTTGAGGATTTCTCCCGCTTCCTTACCAAATAACTGTTTTTGATCGTAACAGTGGGGACACCAAAAAGCCCCGTATTCCTTCGCACCAATTGCTTTTAAATGTTTAGCCAGGGCGATTTCTGCTTTTCCCGAAACCGTGGTTACTTCCCAACCGTAGGGAGGTGTAGCAGCTGTCATTGGCTGGGTAATTTCTTCTTTTCCTCCTGCCACCGTGGGGGAATTTACTCCTGCGTAAACCGCTAAAGTTCCCACAAAAGTAATCATTGCCACTACAACCATCGGCAGTATAATTTGTCCTAAACCTTCCCATTCGCGCCCGATAATTGTGAGAATTAATAGGGTTAAAGCGAACAAAGCCGAAGTGATGCAGTAGGGACACAATTCCTTTAATTCCGTGGCTAGAATATACATTAAATAACCACTAAATACCGCCATCGCCGTCGCCCCTGCTAACAGCAATAACCAAGTATTATTTTCTAAACTTTTGCGGAGATTTTTCTGAGTTTCCCCATTGATAAATAGAGGACTGAGGGCAAAAACCGCCATGGCCATATAGGCCAAAAAACCGAACAAACTCAAGGGCAGCCCGAAAACCGTAGCGTAGGGACTATTAAGAACACCACTACAACCAGCCCCATCACTAGCCCCGGCGGTACAGGCAGCAGCCCCTCCCGTCAGTTTGGTAATGGTTAAATAGCCGGTCAGAATCGCCCCCACGATCGAAACCCCCCCAATTAGGGGCCGGGAGTAGCGATGAATCCAAGGTACAGAACGACGACGCATAATATTATTTAGATTAAATTACAGCAGAATTCAGGAGTCAGGAGTCAGGAGGGAAATCGTTACTTAATGAGATTTTCACAAATCGAAATGTACTTTGTCGAAAGGAAAAATCCCGTAACGATATTGTGTTAATTAGGAGGTTTTCAATTCCTAAAAACTTAGGATAGCTATCCCCTGAAACTATCCGCCATTCTAGCAAGGGGTTATGTGGACAGAGGCAAAGAAGGGAGAGAATTATTAATTTTTGCTTTTTGATCGTTGATCTGCCGGGCCGTTTCCACAAATTGCGACACCCGGATCGGATCCACCGGTTCAGTAATTTTGCCATGACGCTTGAGGGAACTAGCCACGATCACCCCATCGGCAGCCGGCAGTAACCGCCCGATATTGTCCAAATCAGCCCCGCTGCCGATAAAAACCGGTGTTCCCTTGGCCGCCGCCACTGCCAGTTCCAAATCCTCAAAACTAGGGGGGCTACCGGTAGCCCAACCGGAGAGAATCACCCCGTCTGCTAGTCCCCGTTCGATCGTATCTTGCACTGCCGTAGTCAGATTAGGAGTTGCCAAGGGGCGGGCGTGTTTAACCAAAACATCCGCTAAAATTTTGACCTCAGACCCCAATTCGCGCCGATAACGCAGGAGTTCGTGGGCCTGACCCTCAATAATGCCCTGATCGGTAGCCATAACCCCCGTTAGCACATTAACTCGAATAAATTGGGCCTTGACACAGGTAGCGATCGCTAAGGCACTATGGGCATCATTGCGGAGAACATTAAGACCGATCGGTAAGACCACCAGATTTTTAATGCGATCAACAATTAAAGTCATGGCACTAACCACGGCGGGATCCACCTGTTGCTTGGTAAAGGGGGCATCAAAAAAATTCTCGATAATCAAACCATCAACACCACCGGCAGCCAAGGCCGTCGCCTCCTGTTCAGCCCGCTCGATCACCGTCTTGAGACTACCACCCCAACGGGGGGAAGTGGGCAGGGGGGCGAGATGAACCACGCCAATAATCGGGTTTTTTGTCTTGAAAGTTGCAATTAAGTTCACAGCGTCTACTACTCTTAGCGTCCCCAACCAGGCGCCGCTCACCCATTTTAACAGGGTCAAGGCCTAGCCACGGGGCCACAGGGGGGAAATTATTTTAACTGCTAATGATTTTATCAAGTCCGGAATCCGTTAAAATGTCTTAACATTAGAGAAGTTTAAGATTTGGTTGATACTCGATCGCATGGGCAATAAGCCAACCATCGCTATCTCACACCTAGGCTGTGAGAAAAACCGGATCGACTCCGAGCATATGTTAGGACTGCTGGCCAAGGCTGGCTATCCCGTAGATAATGACGAGGAGTTGGCCGATTACGTTATCGTTAATACCTGTAGTTTCATTCAAGCAGCTAGAGAAGAATCCGTTCGCACCCTCGTGGAACTGGCGGAAGCTAATAAAAAAATTATTATCTCCGGCTGTATGGCCCAACATTTCCAAGATGAACTCCTGACGGAATTGCCGGAAGCCGTGGCCATTGTTGGCACGGGAGATTATCAGAAAATCGTCGAGATCGTGGAACGGGTAGAGACGGGAGAACGCGTCAAGGAAGTCAGCGCCGATCCCACTTTTATCGCTGATGAAAATCTACCCCGTTATCGCACCACTACCGAAGGAGTCGCCTATCTGCGGGTGGCCGAAGGCTGCGATTATCGCTGTGCTTTCTGTATTATTCCCCACCTGCGCGGCGATCAGCGATCGAGATCGATCGAGTCCATTGTGGCCGAAGCGCGACAATTGGCCGGCCAAGGAGTGCAAGAATTAATTCTCATTTCGCAAATAACAACCAATTATGGGTTAGACTTATATGGCGAACCCAAATTAGCGGAACTCTTGCGAGCGCTGGGAGAAGTCGATATACCTTGGATTCGCGTTCACTACGCTTACCCGACCGGGTTAACGCCAAAGGTTATCGAGGCGATCCGAGAGACCCCGAATGTTTTACCCTATCTAGACTTGCCGCTACAGCATTCCCATCCCGACATCCTGCGGGCGATGAACCGTCCCTGGCAAGGACGAGTCAACGATGGCATTATCGAGCGGATCAAGCAAGCTATCCCGAACGCGGTTTTACGAACGACTTTTATCGTCGGTTTCCCCGGAGAAACCGAGGAACATTTCAGCCATCTGCTGGAATTTGTCAAGCGTCATGAGTTCGATCACGTCGGGGTGTTTACCTTCTCCGCCGAAGAAGGTACAGCCGCTTTTGACCTGCCCAATCCAGTGCCACAGGCAATTATGGACGAACGCCGCGAACGGTTGATGTTAACTCAGCAACCAATCTCGGAGCGCAAAAATCAAGCTTATATCGGTGACACTGTCGATGTTCTCATCGAACAGGAAAACCCAGAAACAGGGGAGTTAATCGGGCGTTCCGCTCGTTTTTCCCCGGAAGTGGATGGCTTGGTTTATGTGACAGGGGAGGCGATTCTAGGTGCGATCGTACAGGTCCGAATTACTTCGGCCGATACCTACGATCTCTACGGCGAAATAGTCTAATTTTTCCATTTTTCTAATTTAATTCCCACAAAACAATCCCTATGACCACTGGTTTCAACAATTTAGGTTTATCCGATAGCCGTCTTCAACACCTAGAAACGCTTGGATTCACCACCCCCACCGAAATTCAATCCAAAGCCATCCCTCTCCTGTTAGAAGGCCATGACATGGTAGGAATGTCGCAAACGGGAACCGGCAAAACTGCCGCCTATTCCCTGCCTTTACTCGAACGCATGGACACCAAAAATCCTAACGTTCAAGCTTTAATCCTCACCCCCACCCGGGAATTAGCCCAACAGGTGGCCAGCGCCATCAAAGATTTCTCTGATGATCGTCGTCTCTTTATCCTGACAGTCTGTGGTGGTCAATCCATGGAACGTCAGATCCGCAGTCTGGAAAAAGGTGTCCAGATTGTGGTCGGGACTCCTGGCCGGGTAATCGATCTGCTCGATCGCAAAAAACTCCATCTAGAATCCCTAAACTGGGTAGTCCTCGATGAAGCGGACGAAATGCTCAGTATGGGTTTCATCGATGATGTTAAGAAAATTCTGCAAGCATCCCCCTCCACCCGTCAAACCGCCTGTTTCTCGGCAACTATGCCCCGGGAAATCCGCGATTTAATCGCTAATTTCTTGAAATCTCCCGTTTCTGTGACGGTTTCTCAACCCCAGGCCGCTCCTGCTAAAATCGAGCAGAAAATTTATCTGATCCCTCGCGGTTGGACGAAATTAAAAGTCCTGCAACCCCTGTTAGAGATCGAACCCCTAGAATCGGCGATTATTTTCGTCCGCACCAAGCAAACCGCGGCCGAATTAACCAGCAAACTGCAAGAAGCGGGGCAAACGGTGGATGAATACCACGGTAACTTAAGCCAAGTGCAACGGGAACGACTGGTGCAACGTTTCCGCGAGGGCAAAATTAAATTAGTGGTAGCCACGGATATCGCGGCCCGCGGTCTAGATGTGGAAAATCTCAGCCACGTTATTAACTATGATCTGCCGGATAATGCGGAAACCTATATTCACCGCATTGGCCGCACGGGCCGCGCTGGTAAAACCGGAACTGCTATATCTTTAGTAGAACCGATCGATCGGCGTTTGTTGCGTCAGATCGAACAGCGTCTGCGTCAACGTCTGGAATCTAGTCCCATTCCTAGTCGCACCGAAGTAGAAGCAAAACGCCTGGCCAAGCTGCAAAATCAGCTAAAAGAGGCTTTATCGGGGGAACGTATGGCTTCTTTCTTGCCTTTAGTGCGGGATTTAAGTGAAGAATACGATCCCCAAGCGATCGCGGCGGCTGCCCTGCAAATGATCTACGATCAAAATTGTCCCCAGTGGATGAAAACCGATTGGGAAGTTCCCGCACCGGCGAGCAGTAAACCGGTGATTAATAAAACTCCCCGCGGTGGTGGCAATAAGTATCCTTCTAAGTCGAATAACCGTCCTTCCTTGGACAAAAAAATCGTCTTTCAAGAACGTTAATTTTTAGTTCCTGAATAGATAATTTTAAGAGTTGATAGACCGTTTTGGTTCTATCAACTTTTTTTTGTCAGGTAATTTCCCAGTACGTCGTCGAAAGCATTCTACATAATTTTATAGCTAAACTTTCGATAATTGATTCTAATCAAGTATTTGGGCTTTTTTTGACATTTTTGCTGATAATTACTATATAATTGTCTTAAATGAATAAATTTGAATATTTAATATGTCGAGTTCGTCAGAACCTTATCGTGGTAGGGTACAAGCTCAAGGAGACGATATCCAGCAAGAGGGTGGATACAGTTACTCTTGGGCAAGAAAAAATCCTGTGACTGCTCAAGAAGGATTATCATTTCTTGCTAATATTAAAGGGCAATGCAGCGAATTTCAACGAGAGGAACGGAAACAAGCTTTTAGAAAAGCTGAACGCTTTGTTACAAATGCTAGTAAGCAGGGTGGTGTCACACCAGAGGCACAACCGCACTCATTTCAGGATTCTAAACGTAAAACTAAAAACGCCCGTGTAGATATTGAAATTCGCAGTGGTCTTACCTTTATCCCTTCGCCCCAAACAGAATGACAACGATGCTTAGAAGAGTACAACAATTTTTAGACTCTGGCGATAGTGATAAAGCTAGAGAAGAAATTGATAGAGCTTTCCGCAATCTGAGAAAGGTAGATAGTCATGTTAGAGAGTTTGCCGCTCTGTTGGCACTGGGATCGATCGAAGCTTCAGAAATCGGCTTAGGGGTATTGGGACGTAAGCTTCTACAGAATGACAGCGAGATTAATAATGAGGTTATTTGGTTATTTATTGCGTCAATTTTATCTCGCAATAGTATTCCCGCTGATAGTCCATCTAGAATCAGCCTACTTGTTCTTACCGCTTCTGTCAATAGTTGGGAATTACCAATTTTTGCGCTTCTTGCCCCTGCCCTCGACGCTTTTTTTAAAGTTAGTCTTGCGGACGGAACCCCTTTAATTGCCGAACAAACTCTCGATTTTTTGACCACTTGGGGAAGAATTTATGCGAAAGCACCTCATGTGAAAACGCAGCTTAAAAAACTTCAATCTCTTAGTAATAATCTATTAGAGCAAGTAGATGACTTAGAGTTAAAAGCTGAATGGTCAGAGGGAATTAATATATTTTTTGAAGAAGCCAGTACAATCAAATATTCCGATAGTAACATTTTTTCTAATGGTGGAGAATTGATTAAAAAAATTTATAATACTCAAAGTTTACAGCGCGATACAGAAGATAAGAATTTGGCAGAGACAAAAGACAAGTTACTCCGATTAGTCACTTCGTCTCTTGCTACTATTGGAACAGTTCTTGATAGTCATGGATTCTCAGTTGCAGTTCGTATTGACAATGATTCTAAAGATAGAAAATCTTGGTCTGTAGTTGCTAGTGTAATTGATAAATTAGAGCGGTTATTTCAAGAAATTGCCGATCTGACTTTTGAGAGAATCAATAAACTTCCCGCTTTTACTCCAGCGCAGGCAATACCCGGTTCTTGGACAATTATACTTCATGTCAATCTCAGTCCTGATCACGCAAATTTACTGGCAAAAACTATCTCTGACCTTTTCTCAAGAAAAATTGATCATAAATTGGAAAGTGAAAATGAATTAGAAGTTGTTAGTATTTGGCAAGATTGTGTCACAAAAATCAAAGAGGATGATTTGCGAGTAGATATGGCTGTCTCGATAAATTCTGAAGAATTTAATGTCACTAAAACAATTTCTACAGAAGATAAATATAGATCTAGTTCAACAGGGTTAAAATCCCCATCTATCAGGGTTCTTTCTCATGATATTCCACAAGCTGATAGGTTAGAACGAGTTGTTGATTTATCTTTGCTGTTAATTCAATATCCTCATTCTTTGCCAACTGTTCGACAACAGTTTTTGGATAGAAATGGTATTACAGAAAGGCAGTTTTCCTACTATAGAAGGGCTGCAGAAATTCTTAATCTGGCTGACGAACGAGTGCAGCCAACTACTGCTTGTTTCATGCTTGATCGTCTGCCAGAAAACTCAAAAAAAAGTTTCTTGGCTCACCAATTTATTGCTTCAAAGGTGGGTTGGGCATGGTTTAATTGGCAAAATGCTCATGATCTCTCCGAAATCAAACCAGAAAGAGCAAGAGAATTTTTACTAGAAGTGTGTCCGTCACTTTCAGAAAGTACTGTTGGAAGACGTGCTAAAACTTTACAATCTTGGTTAAGGTATTTCTTGGGTACCGAAAATGAATAAGCAAAAAATGCAAGCTTTCAGGCATAATCGGTGGAGTGTACGAAACTCACCCCATCATCAGCCAATTGACTTTTTCAGCAAACCCTATATACTTTTGACTTTTTTATACTGTTCTGTCACGGCGGCATTTAATAGATCATCTTTAAAATTTCTGATTAATTCAATTACTAAATTATAAATACTGATGTATTCTTCATAATCGATAGCCCGCATGGGTTACGAAGTGCGCTAACCCATCCTACAAATAATTGTGCCTCCCTACTTAGGGTCTGCTGAATAATGGTAAAACCCTTTTAAAATAAAGCTTTTGACCTGTTAAAGTCCGATGTTCATGCTGCGAAAATAGG
>MTBT01000218.1:18389-19469 GCA_002282935.1 Microcystis sp. LSC13-02
AAGGGCAACAAAGCCTGAAACGACCGGCTACTGACTCCTGACTCCTGACTCCTACCACCACCGAAAAACTTTTTCAGCAGACCCTACTTAACTGGTATAATCTACTTATCAATAGTTAATAATTTCGATGAATCGATCGCAACTTATCCACAGGCAAAGCTGGTTAATTGAATATTTGCCGGGGTTAAGTGACCAAGATTGCCAAAAATTAAAGGATTGCGGTATCGACACCACCGCACAACTTTTGCAAAAAGTTCGTCCGCAATTGGGTAAGGAAAAATTAGCAGTAAGAATGCAAATCCAGGCTAAACATATTAATAAGTGGGTGGCAATGGCGGAATTAGCCTCGATTCCCGCCGTAGGTTGTCAATACTGCGGTTTGTTGGTTCATGCCGGTATTGCTTCCATCCCGCAATTGGCACAGACATCAATTCAGCAATTGCATCGACAGATTCTCCGCTTTCAGGTGGCTAATCTGCAAAGACGCGATTTATGTCCCGATATCGCGGTGATGTTAGCTTGGATTGAACAGGCAAAAATCTTAACCAGAGAGTTAAAATAAATGCGATTTTTCGGTATTCCTAAATAAGCCTAAATTTCTTGACAAAAATCACTACTCATGCTTTTAGTTTGAGCAGGAGAAATAGAACCAACGCTTTTAATCTCCACATAATACACTGGCTCAAAAGTGCCAGCAAAAGTCATTTTTATCCCCGATTATAAAGCTGTCATCACATAGGATTAGACCAGAAGATATTAAAAAGAATACACGGCTGTTTTGATATTTTGATAGTTATCATCTAGGTCTGATTCTAGGAGAATAATCGCAGTAATTCTTCTAGTCATCTCGCTTACTTCCTGCACTTCTGCGATAGTTAATCCCCGTCCTAATAATTTTTCCTCGCGATAACTTAGCCATTTTTTAATGACTTGATAACCCCCGATGTTATATTCCCATACCCGGGATGGTATATTTTGCCAATAGGCTCGATCATCGAAAATTTTGGGTCTGAAACCCCGTCGTTCTACGACGGCTTTACCGTTAAATACTAGCGCATTTACCAAATATATGCTAAAATG
>MTBT01000219.1:0-2014 GCA_002282935.1 Microcystis sp. LSC13-02
GCTTTAGAAACTTTCGGAATTTTTGGGTTAGAAGTATGTTGTCTTGGCATCTTGTCTGTTGATTTAGCATAAAGGGTAACGAAGAGCCAGTAATAGTCTTATCTGCATCGGTGACAGGAGGGTTATTAACAGGTGGATTCAGCGAATTATCATTATCCAGAATCGTGCCAATTCCCTCACCTTGAATCAGGATAGCATTGGTCACTCCTGTTAAATTCACCGTGAAGGTTTCCGTAGGCTCGCTAATTGTATCGCCCTTCACAGCAACTGCGATCTTTTTCTCCACTTCTCCCGGTGCAAACGTCAAAATTCCCGTTGAGGATTCATAATCTTTCCCCGCTTGAGCGGTTCCATCCGTCGTCGTAAATTGAGCCGTTACTGTTGTGTTTATAGGGGCTGATAAACGAACTGTAAAATTAGCAGATTGAGTTCCTGTATTCCCCTCGGTCACTGTGGTATTTTCAATACTCAAAGACGGTAACTGAATCGGTTCTCCAATTGGTTCCCCAAAACTGAACCGAAACACTAAATCATCAAAATCGCGATCGCCGCCGCCCCAAAAATCTTCCCAGGCCCAAGTCTGACTATCCTGTTGAGCATGGACATGATTCAAACCATCCTCATTCGCCGCCGCATAGGAAAAGAAAACCGGCGGGGCATTTTCCCCCTTGGCGATCGCCTGATCTGTCGTCCCGTTAGCGACTAGATACCATCCCAGATATTTCCCAGAAGGGACGTTAAACGTTTTACTATCAAACGCTTTCCCAGAGGCAAAAATTACCTTGTGGCGATCGCCTGACAAGGCCGCAGCTAAATAACCCTGATCCCCTGGTTTAATCCCATTAATCTCGCCATCCGGCGTATCGACCAGGTAATAACCCATCTCGTTTGGAAAAGTATTATCCTGACTGACAGCCTCCACTGTTAGGGGAACCTGTTGCCCTTTGTCTCCGGCTAAGACAATTCCTGCTTGAGCAATATTAAAAACAACATCGTTAAAATCTTGATCTCCCCCGCCGGTCAAATCTTCCCAGTTAAGCCGCCAAATCCCGCGGCCAAGATGACTACTTTGGGAATGATCAAAATTGTCAGGATTAGCTCCTTTAAGGGAGAAAAAAGCTAACCCAGATTGACCCTGATTTTGTCGATTATTTTCTAACCAATTAGCGCTGGTACTATTCTGAATCACATAAAACCCTAGACGACTACCCCCCGCAACGGTGAATTCCCGCCAATTTCCCGCTTGATTACCCGAATTAAAGAGAGTTTGTCGGCTGGGACTGCTTAAAGCGGCCTCGGCGAATCCTTCTTCACCGGGGGCGATACCTTCTACCCCACCTAAAGCATCCACCAGAAAGAATCCCACTTCATTATTAAAAGCTGCTTCTCGCAATGTCCACTGGACAACCATATTCACCCTTTCTGAGGGATTACCCGGAACGACTAAAACCTCGCCTAAATCATCTAGCTGAGTGATTTGAGGGGTTCCTAGCCAAGAAGTATCTTGATCTGAAAAGGAGAAATTAGCAGCCTCTGGATTAACTAATAATGGGGTTGATAGCAGAGAATCACTTTGATTAGCTAAGTTATCGCTCGCCGCCGCGCTCACGGGAGCAAGAAAATTGCTAGGAGAAGATAGGGTGAGAGGCGTGACTTGAGGAGCCACTTCTAGCGTTGTCGGAGCCAGCATAGATGGCGCTGTCGCCATCAAAGTCTGATCTACTCCCAAAAGACTTGAGCCATCTTCTAGAAGTATTGGGGGAAGTATTGGAAAATCCACTTATGCCTTCTGCTTGGATGTCTAGCTTGATTCATTAAATTAATCTTTGTTGGCATCTTAAGGGCGTTTCTTTTTACTGTCAATATATATAAATTATTTGCATATATATATATATATATATATCATTAGTTTTGCTAATTAGTGTCTGCTGAATAATGGTAAAACCCTTTTAAAATAAAGCTTTTGACCTGTTAAAGTCCGATGTTAGTGCTGCGAAAATAGGATTGGGACTTT
>MTBT01000219.1:2108-6365 GCA_002282935.1 Microcystis sp. LSC13-02
CAGTTGACAAAAATCGCAGTAATGTCTCTCTCTATAAGGGTTTCATCCCTTATAACCCTCGTCGATTGCATAACACAAACCGAAGAACCAACTTTTTCAGCAAACCCTAATTATATTAAATCCGTTTTTAATAATATGATTAGAGTTCTTGCATAATTAATTTTCGAGAGTTCATATTAAATCTGGTTATTAAAAACTGATTATTTATTCCCCCTTTTGCATGAGTGCCTCTTGCCGTTCGGCTGTCCTGATATGTAGCCTATACTCAACGGATTTAGTTTTTTTGTCAGAGATTATCGCCACAAACAGAAACATAAATCGTAGGGTGCGAAGCGCGAAAGCGTAACGCACCAATTTAATAATCAAGTCGGTGCGTGGGGCGCGGATTATTAATTTGTTTTTTTGTCAGAGATTATCGCCGCAAACACGCACCCTACCAGATCTATACTCAACGGATTTAGAATAATAGGTTCCAATCTCAGTGATCTGTGCTACCATTCGGGGTAAATTCAAGCGATCTCCAGACACCTATGAGCAAGGTTCTCGTGTTGAATGCCTCCTACGAACCGCTAAATATTACCAGTTGGCGGCGCGCGATCGTTTTATTGTTGAAAGGAAAAGCTGAATCCCTAGAACATAACGGAAAAGTGGTTTGTCGTGACTTACCCTTGCCTTCTGTTATCCGTCTTAGGCAATACGTCCGTGTTCCCTACAAGGAAATTCCTTTAACCCGTCGTAATATTCTCGAACGAGATCATCACACCTGTCAATACTGTCTCTACCGAGGTGAACAATTAACCATCGATCATGTGATTCCCCGTTCTCGCGGAGGGGGTGATACCTGGGAGAATTTAGTGGCGGCTTGTGTGCGTTGTAATGTGCATAAGGGCAATCGTACACCAAAAGAGGCCAATATGTCCCTGCGCGCCCAACCCCGTCGTCCCTACAGCAGTCTCCACTTTGAGCTATTAAAGCACACCAGGGAGAATCACAATCAGGAATGGCGTAAATATGTCATCGGCATTTAGGGTGAGAAGGGCATGGTGAAACCAAGACCAAAATTGATTCCCATGCCATTATTATTAGTCTGGGTGCGAGGATTGGCAACTCCCGTGCCTAGATAAACCGCACAACCGCGACAGGGGGAATTGACTCGGTAGCGCACCGCCATGGGATCATTGGGATCGGTGATAGTTACTCCCTGATTGTTTAAATCTTTAATTAGATTGGTGACGGGTTTGAAAAAATCGGCGCTGGGGGGTTGACTTGGTTGCAGTTCTAGGGTTTGTTCTTGGGAAGCAAGAACAATTTCCGAAGCGATAACTAGCAGTAGAGAGGTAGTTAAGCCAAATAAACCCAGATTATTTTTGATTTTCATTTTTTTTATCACCGAGAGATTGTTAATTTCTTCTGGTAAGAATTCTAGCGTTTCCTCACCGGAAAGGAACCTAATCAGTAAAAAAATTTACTGATTTCTACCATACTTATAATAAGCGGCACAAGCACCTTCACTAGAAACCATACAAGTGCCGATGGGATGTTCGGGAGTACAAGCAGTACCAAATACTTTACATTCCCAGGGTTTTAAAACACCTTTAAGAATTTCGCCGCACTGACAAGCTTTGTGATCTTTAACGCGCTGATTGGGTAAGGTAAATTTCTTCTCCGCATCAAAATTACTGTACTCATCTCGCATTTTTAACCCTCCTTGAGCAATTTCTCCTAAACCTCGCCATTCAAACTGATCTCGCAGTTCAAAAACTTGGTCGATTGCCGATAAAGCGACTCTATTTCCTTGATTTTGTACCACTCGATCGTACTGATTTTCGATCTCACATCTCTGCTCATCTAATTGTTTTAATACCATCCAAATTGATTGCAGAATATCCAAAGGTTCAAACCCAGAAACTACCACAGGTTTATGATATTCTTGGGCAATAACTTGATAGGGTTCTGTGCCAATTACCATGCTAACATGACCAGGGCCAACAAAACCGTCTAACTGTAAATCTGGGTTATCTAACAAAGCTTTCAGAGCAGGAATAATCACCACATGATTAGAAAATAAACTAAAATTAGTGATACCATCTCTTTGCGCTTCTAAAACAGTTAAAGCTGTGCTAGGAACGGTTGTTTCAAAACCTAATGCTAGAAATATTACTTCTTTATCGAGATTTTCTCTGGCAATTTTTAAGGCATCGCGAGGAGAATAAACCATGCGAATATCACAACCTTTTGCTCGTGCTTGCAGCAGACTCAAATGGGAACCGGGGACACGCATAGTATCGCCAAAAGTTGTCAGAATTACGTTCGGTTGTTGTGCGAGAAAAATGGCATCATCTAAACGACCTCGCGGCATCACACAAACGGGACATCCGGGACCATGAATTAATTCGATAGTTTCGGGAAGTATTGCCTCGATACCGTATTTAAAAATTGAGTGGGTATGACCACCACAAACCTCCATAATTTTAGTAACTTTTTCCCGCTTTTCAGAGATTCTTATCGATAATTGTTCAATTTGTTGAATTAATCCTGCCGCTTTAACCGGATCACGAAATTCATCAACGTATTTCATAACAAGCTTTCTCTCTATAAGTGGTTGGACAAAAGTAAAGTTAATTGTGGAGCCGGTCGTCGGTCGTCAGTAATAATTGCCGTAATTTACATTTCTTAAGATAGACAACAGAATTAATTTGTGGCTAACTAATTAAGAACATTAATTATGATTAAATTCTTCCTCTAATTCCAATAATTGTGTTAATAAATTTAAGGTTTCTTGCGCCTCATTTTCATCAATTCGATTCATGGCAAAACCCACATGAACTAATACCCAATCCCCTAGACAAGTATTAGCGGGATGGTCTTCATCAACAATGCAAGCGATATTTACTTCTCTTTTTACACCCCCCACATCGACGAGAGCGAGATTATGGTTTTCATCAATAATTGCTGTAATTTGTCCCGGTATGCCTAAACACATAGTTTTTACCTTGAAAAATCTAGTTTTTGTTAATTATGGGCTGATTTTTTGGGTAGAGATTGCAGTAATATCAACTGAGAATCAGGTCATACTTCATCCCTCTAAGAAACGCTATACAGTCAAAGGTTATCCTTTTTACTTTTTCCTTTCCCCTTTTTACTCGGTCTTACCTGCCATTCTGGACTATTGCCCTCAAGAACAGCTTTTTTTCCCGTATCTTTTTTAAGATTTCCCCTGTCCCAGACCGTGGACACTATCCCAGTAAGGGTAAAACTTTTGTATTAGGGACTACATCACTTTAGCAAATTGTCCGTTAAAAGCTGATACAAAAGTCTCGTCTCGTAAAACAGCAAGCGACACAGTCCATCCTTACCCAGTGCCTTAAAGCTGGGTAATTCTTTCCTTTTTTCGATTCTTTGACCATTTTCTTGGTCGTAATAGATATGAATCCGGGGATTAAGCCAAGAATGCTTAAGCTTGCCAATAATCTCAGTTTTAGCGGGTTTATTAGGACAAATAGTAACCATTGCATGAGCATACAAGTGAGAGCGCATTAAATCGGAACCCTTCCAAGATTTTTTTATTTTGTCTTGTTTGGCATAAGTATCACCAGAAATCTGATAGGAATAACCAAGACCTAAGTAAGCTTGAAATTTTCTCCACTCCAACTAATATCGTGATCACCTCTAAAATAAGGTTTTCCATTAACTAGGAATCTCTCGATAGGATAGCAGTGCAAAAGCAGTAAACTTTGAGTAACCGTGCCGAAAAGAAACTGTTCAAATACTCGACAATAATCCTTAAACTGCTCTAATTCCAAAATGTCTCTTAAGTTTAGCTCCTTAACTGCGATTCTATCCTGATAGGTGACAATATCCTTAGCTAATAACTGACTATATTCACTAATTCCAGTCCCCGCCGTGGTCTTAATGCGCGGGTTTCCCGCTAATCCGGCAATATGTCCTAAAGTCGGGTTACAGCCGCTAACTCCAATATAATCAAAGTCTCTTTGAGAGATTTCAGGAAACTCGCAACATAACCGTTGTCTAAGCTGATTAATCAAAGAATTTTTGTTTTTAACGAGTTGTTCTCTCTCATGAAAAGTACGCCGCAACAAATCGATCGAGTCATCGAAAAACTGGGTCTGAAACCCCGCCCTTTAGCGATAGCGGAGGGCGGCTTTATAGGGAGCATCCCAATTTTGCAATAAGTATAAATGCTTAGAGACTAAAAACGTTAGCTAAGGCAAAATAAAGAGAAACAATTAAACGGTA
>MTBT01000220.1:0-834 GCA_002282935.1 Microcystis sp. LSC13-02
CATAAGACCAGAACAGAGTAAATCTGTTAAGGCAGGTGCGGAACCCCGCAAGGGAAAGAAGCAGAAACCCAAATCGTGAGGTTTGGGAATCGCCGTCCGTTTTACGGCGGTGAGGATGTCAATATTAGTTGTTTTTTTTCGAGATCGAGCTAGACTTAATTAACCTGTTACACAATCAAAGCTCAAGCTTGCCAACGGCTAATAGAGTTAATTTTGGCCGCTAACTTGCCCTCTGTCAATCGACTTTTTCGATGAGCGGCGAAATCGATTTGACGACGTTTATGATCCTTGGCATCATCTCCGGACGACCAGCTACTGTTCCGGCGTTCCGACGTTGGCCAAAACCAGAGACTTCCTACCCCACCATTAAGATAACTGCTAGATTAGCTGACCAATTTTGTTTAGCTGTTAATTTTTGTAAAAAAAACCTCGTCTGTATCCTATTGTACAGATAGACTAAAAATAGCTAGAAAAAGCAGTTAGATCGGCAAGAGGGAAAAGGTAAAAACCCTGACTGGAAGATGACGGGTAAATACGCAAATAATCCTGAATTACCGCTCTAAAATTGGCTTTACCGACAGCGAGAGACCAGATTAATCAGGGAAATATCGTCAGATAAACTAATCAATATAGCTTCTTAGGTGTCTGGGAGTGAAAAAAGACAGAGAACGGAGTCTTTCTAGTTTCTATCTCAAGGTCGCGAGAGGACTCCCGTTAGAGCCGCCCTTGCTTAACGGGAGATGAATCGCGACCAAAGTGAAACTAACGCGGTAGCGTTTCCACTTTCGAGGAATTTCGCTAGAATACAGAAAGCGGTAAAGCGCGTAAAGTATC
>MTBT01000220.1:875-10216 GCA_002282935.1 Microcystis sp. LSC13-02
CGGGGGCATAGTCTTCGGATTGTGTCTAGTTAAGAGGAGTAGAAGCAAGAATCTCCCGTCACAGCGTAGCTTGACGGCGAGAGTGTCAAAACTGCACTAATCAGAGACCTGGAACTTAGCTCTAAACCGACAACTAAATTATCAGGAGAATTGGGGTTATGCTGACTCTACACACGCTGACCAATGATAGTATCTCTTGTCCCTTGCCCGATCGCGTGGAGAACGTCAATTTCCACTACGAATTAGAAAATCAAATTCATCCCACCTACGGCCTCGAAAACCTAGGCATGAAAAATCTCGGTCGCGTTTATCGCAATCTTTCCGTACCGCAATTAGTCGAACAGGCGATCGAACGTCATGAGGGTGTTTTAGCCGATAATGGGGCTTTAGTGGTGGAAACGGGTAAATATACCGGCCGTTCCCCCAAAGATAAATTCATTGTCAAAGAAGCCAATAGCGAAAAGGAAATCGACTGGAATCAGCATAATGCCCCGATTAGCGAGGAAAAATTCCAGCAGTTATACCGAAAAGTCCTCGCCTATGTGCAGGGAAAAGACCTATATATCTTCGATGGTTACGTCGGGGCCGATCCTAATTATCGCTTTGGCGTGCGCGTCGTCACCGAAATCGCCTATCATAACCTCTTTGCCCATCAGTTATTCCTCCGGCCCAGTGCGATCGAACTGGCTGCCCATCAAACTGATTTTACCGTGATTGCCCTGCCGGGGTTACAGGGAGATCCCGAAGATGACGACCTGAACAGCGAAGCCTTTATCGTCCTCAACCTGGCCAAAAAAATCGTTCTCATCGGTGGCACTCGCTACGCTGGCGAAATCAAAAAATCCGTCTTCTCGATGATGAACTACCTGATGACCAAACAAGGGGTTTTACCGATGCACGGTGCCGCTAACATGGATAAACACGGTCATACGTCCCTCTTTTTCGGTCTTTCCGGTACGGGTAAAACCACCCTTTCCGCCGATCCTAAACGCAGCCTGATCGGTGATGATGAACACGGTTGGTCAGAAGACGGCATTTTTAACTTTGAAGGCGGTTGTTACGCTAAAACCATCCGTTTAAGTGCCGAATACGAACCCCAAATCTGGGCGGCGATTCAATTTGGCACTATTCTCGAAAACGTTATCCTTTCCGCCGATAATCGCCTTCCCGACTACGATGATGGACGTTTGACCGAAAACACCCGCGCCGCCTATCCCCTGCGTTATATCCCTAATTGTGCCGTATCTGGCATGGGAACCCACCCGAAAACTATTATCTTCTTAACTGCCGATGCTTTTGGGGTACTGCCACCAATCGCCAAATTAACCACGAACCAGGCGATGTATCATTTCCTCTCCGGTTATACTAGCAAATTAGCGGGAACGGAACGGGGAATCACCGCCCCACAGGTGACTTTTTCCAGTTGTTTCGGTCAATGTTTCTTCCCTCTGTCACCCCTCGTCTATGCCAAAATGTTAGGGGAACGTTTAGAACAACACCCGGAAACCTCCGTTTATCTGATTAATACCGGTTGGTCCGGCGGTCCTTATGGAGTCGGCGATCGCATTTCGATCAAACACACCCGCGCTATGGTTTCCGCTGCTTTAAATGGCGATTTAGAGGAAGTAGTTTTCCATCCTCATCCCATCTTTCAAGTTCTCGTCCCCGAAATTGTCCCCGGAGTTCCCAAAAAAATCCTCGACCCGCGACAAGCATGGCAAGATGGCGAATCCTACGACCTACAGGCGCGAGAATTGGCCCATCGTTTCGTGGAAAATTTCCGTCAATTTACCACTGCCTCCCAAGAAATAATTGCAGCCGGTCCAATTTGGGAATAACAGCATCAAGGAATCGGTTATCAACTATCAGTTAAGGTGAGATTTTCTCAGAGTTTGATTGCCGTCGGGTGTATTGGGGCTGCCTAATACACCGGCAATATTGCTATCTATTGCCCATAGCTTGTCCGGCAAGATAACCAGTGGTCCAAGCGCTTTGAAAATTAAATCCCCCCGTGACTCCATCGATATCTAGTAACTCCCCGGCAAAATATAACCCCGGACAGATTTTACTTTCCATAGTTTTAAAATCCACTTCCTGAAGATCCACTCCCCCAGAGGTAACAAATTCCTCCTTAAACACCCCTTTTCCTTTGATTTGATATTCCCCTTGCTGTAATTCAATCATTAATCGATTGAGAGTATTTTTAGATAATTCGGTCCAGGGAGTTTCCGAGTTAACAGTCAAGTAACTTAATAAACTCTGCCAAAGACGCTTGGGTAACTGCTCAAAGGGACAATAATTAAAGAGTTTTCTTTTGGGATATTCACTTTTAGTTTGTAAGATAATTTCTCGCAATTTTTCAGGATGATAATCCTCCAACCAATTAATTATTAAAGGCATTCGGTAATGATGCTCGTGAAGTAACCGCGCTCCCCAAGCAGAAAGTTTTAAAATAGCCGGTCCACTAACTCCCCAATGGGTAATTAACAAGGGTCCGATTTGTTCTAATTTGCTTCCCCCAAGACGAACTCGCACTTTATCCACAGTAACCCCTAACAAATCTTTCAGACGAGGATCGGCAATTTGAAAGGTAAATAAAGAAGGGACAGGAGAGATTAGAGAATGACCTAAATCTTGAGCGGTGCGATAACCAAAAGTACTACTTCCCGTCGCAATTAACAGCTTATCTGCCCTAATTTGCTCATCTCTTTTTAATTCAATCAAAAAACTTTCTTCCTGTTTTTTTACCGATTTGACTGGGGAATTTAGCCTTAAATTAACCCTGGCAAAAGTCGCACTTTCCCGCAGACAATTAACAATAGTTTCAGAATTATCGGTGCTGGGAAACATTCGCCCATCCGCTTCTGTTTTGAGTTTTACCCCCCGCAATTCAAACCATTTAATAGTATCTTGGGGTTGAAACCGACTAAAAGCTCCCCGTAGTGCTTTGCCACCGTGAGGATAATAATTAACCAATTGAGAAACATCAAAACAATGATGGGTGACATTACAGCGTCCCCCTCCCGAAATCCGCACTTTCACCAGAGGTTCTTTTGCCGCTTCTAGGATAGTAACGCCAGCTTTTGGGTTAGATTCTGCCGCTTTAATTGCTCCAAAAAATCCCGCTGCACCGCCGCCAATTACGACTATTTGAGTCATATATCAAGGAAAAAGTTAAGTTTAAACCGCCAAAAATCGCTGAATGACTTCTTGACTTAATTCGCTCGTGAAACCGGAAGCAACAATTCCCCCTTTTTGCATGGCGTAATATCGATCAGCTTGGCGGACAAAATGCAGGTGTTGTTCTACTAATAAAACGGCGATTCCTTTGCTGGCAACAATACGCCGCACCGCTGCTTCAATTTCGAGAATAATTGACGGTTGAATTCCTTCCGTGGGTTCATCTAAAATTAATAATTTTGGTTCCCCCACTAAGGCGCGAGCGATGGCTAATTGCTGTTGTTGTCCCCCGCTTAAATCTCCTCCCATCCGCGATAACATGGTTTTTAAAACGGGAAATAAATCAAAGATTTCTTCGGGAATTGTGGCATTTTTTCTTTTTGTCGGTAAAGCTTCTAAACCGAGAATTAAATTCTCTTTTACCGTTAAACGTGGAATAATATCCCTACCCTGCGGCACATAACCCAGTCCTAATCTGGCTCTTTGATCTGAGGTTTTATTAATCAGGTTTTGTTGCTCATAATTAATTACTCCCGCTCGCGGTTTTAAGATACCCATTAGGGTTTTTAATAGGGTAGTTTTACCCACGCCATTACGTCCGATTAAACAGACCATTTCTCCCGCATTAATGTTAAGATCAACATTTCTTAAAATATGACTTTCTCCGTAGTAAACATTGAGATCAGATATGTGTAACATTGTCAACCCTTTTTAACTAATTTTAATTGTTTGACTTTTTATTCTTCCGAGGAACCCAGATAAACTTCAATAACTTTCGGATCATTTTGAATTTGCTCCATATTCCCCTCACATAGAACAGTTCCTTGGTGTAAAACCGTGACTTTGCGGGCAATTTGACGGACGAACTCCATATCGTGTTCAATGACAATAATTGAATGACTTTCCGCTAGATTTAATAACAAATTACCCACGTTTTCCGTTTCCTCATCGGTTAATCCTGCTACGGGTTCATCTACTAGCAGTAAATCTGGTGACTGGGCCACTAATTGGCCAATTTCTAGGCGTTGTTTTTCCCCGTGGGACAGTAAAGAAGCGGATAAATCAGCTTTAGCAGTTAACCCGATAGTTTCCAATAAACCAATAACTTTTCTGCTATCTTCTAGAGGAGGACGACCGAAAAGAGTTGAGAAAACATTTTTATTACGGTTGCTA
Source organism: Microcystis sp. LSC13-02 (assembly GCA_002282935.1). Lineage (GTDB taxonomy): Bacteria > Cyanobacteriota > Cyanobacteriia > Cyanobacteriales > Microcystaceae > Microcystis. The sequence continues at coordinate 5,229 of MTBT01000220.1, forward strand.
ACTAAATCGAGATTTTCTCGGACAGTTAGATTTAAATATATCCTAGGAGTTTGGAATTTGCGACCAATACCTAAACGAGCGATCGCATATTCGGGAATTTTGCGGAGATCTCGACCTTTAAATAATACCCGTCCGATGGTGGGTTGCACTTTCCCCGTAATCACATCTAAAAAAGTGGTTTTTCCCGCACCATTGGGACCGATAATCACCCGCAATTCTCCCGTATCCATACTGAAATTAAGATTATTGAGAGCTTTAAAACCCCCAAAACTAACGGTAAGATTCTCGATTTCTAAGATTTTTCCAGTCATAATTTCTAAGAGGGAACAGGGTATAGGGGAAGTGGGGAAGTGGGGAAGTGGGGAAGTGGGGAACAGGGTATAGGGGAAGTGGGGAAGTGGGGAAGTGGGGAAGTGGGGAAGTGGGGAAGTGGGGAAGTGGGGAAGTGGGGAAGTGGGGGAATTTCAACTAAAATTTCAACTAAAACCCTAACACCCTAACACCCCAAAACCCTAACACCCCCCGCAACGCGTACGCAGTGACCACCCCAACACCCTATCACCCTATCACCCTATCTCCTGACGACCGACGACCGACCCCTGACTCGGAGAATACTAATAGAATAAGATCACTTATGCTCTAATTCTTCTTTTTCCAGTTGCACTTCTGGAGCTTCCTCAATACTAGGATAGGTAATCAAAGTTTTGTGGAAACCAAAATGAGTCAGCAAACGTTTAATCCCACCGAGAATACCATCGGGAAGCACTGTCACCACAATTAGGAATAATGCCCCTTGGAAAAATACCCAGACTTCCGGAAATTGTTCGCTTAAAAAAGTTTGGGCTATGCGTACTAATAAAGTACCGATAACTGCCCCCACAAGGGTAGCACGTCCCCCCACAGCCACCCAAATCACCATTTCAATGGAAAAAGCCACATCCATAGAGTTAGGGGTGATAATTCCCGTTTGCACGGTATAAAGAGCGCCGGCAACACCAGCAATTGCCCCAGAAATGGCAAAAACTAACACCTTAAACCAAGTAGGATCATAACCGGAAAAACGAACCCGCACCTCATCATCGCGAATGGCGACTAATAAGCGCCCAAATCTGCCCGTAGTTAACCAACGACAGAGCAGATAAATAGCCAGTAAACAGACAATTGTGAGTAAATAAAAGGCCCCTTGAACAGAATCGGAACCCACCAGTAACCCGAAAATTGTTTGGGTATCGGTTTTTAAGCCATTAGTGCCGTTAATTAACTTTTGTTGACCGTTAAAAAAGTTAAAAAATACCAGTAAAGCCGCTTGGGTCAAAATCGAGAAATAAACCCCTTTAATACGATTGCGGAAGATTAAATAACCTAATAATGCCGCTACGATCGCTGGTACAATAATTAGGGCTAGAATTGTCAAAGGTAGGGAATAAAAAGGTTGCCAAACAAAAGGTAATTCTGTCACCCCGTAGAGAGTAAAAAATTCGGGCATTTGTCCCGGTGGTAACTGAAGATTTAGGTACATGGCAAGAGCGTAACCACCGAGGGCGAAAAAAATGCCATGACCAAGACTTAATAAACCAGTATAACCCCAGATTAAATCTATCCCCAAAGCGACAATAGCGAGGGAAAGAAATCGCCCCAATAAACGCAAGCGGAAAGCCGACAAAGCTAAGGGCAGCAACAGCGCAAAGATGACCACCAATACAACAATAACAGCGATTTCCGTGATTAACTTTTTCTTTTCCCGTTGTCGGGATTCGTTTCTAGTGATGGTTTCGGTAATCATAATCTATAACTCGGCAGTACGTCCTTTAGGAGGAAAAATTCCCGCAGGTTTGAATTGCAAGAAAGCAATAATTAAAGCAAAAATCATCACTTTTGCCATGCTAGTGGTGGAGAAAAAGGTGAAGAAATCCGTTAGGGGTTTTAGTGCTGCCACGGAACCAAAAATCAGGGCAAAAGTTCCCGAACCAATTAAATAATTAGCCACACCAATCGCCATGGCTGCGATAATAGTTCCTAGGAGATTACCCACTCCTCCCACCACCACTACCATAAAAGTATCAACGATATAATTTTGACCCACGTTTGGACCGACGGAACCCAAAAAACTAATCGCACAACCGGCAACTCCCGCTAATCCCGAACCGAGGGCAAAAGTCAAAGCATCCACTTGATTTGTCGGAATACCTAAACAGGAACTCATCTGGCGATTTTGGGTGACGGCACGAATGCGTAAACCCCAAGAAGATTTATTTAAAAACCAATAGGTTCCTAACAAACAAATGGCAGTTAAAATGATAATAAATAGACGGGTGTAGGGCATTTGAAAACCCGGTAAAGGTAAACCTCCCCGTAACCAAACTGGAGCGGTGACATCGACGTTTCTGGCACTAAACCAGGGTCTAGCGAGAACGGTATTAAAAGATAAAAGATAGCCTAATAATCCAGCGATAGCTAGGGATAAAGGCAGGGTGATACCAATAGCTAAATTGCGAATTCTCTCCCAATCTAAGCGACGACTTAACACCGTCATTGCCCCAAAAAATAACAGACAGAAAACTATTAAACTAATTATTAATAAACCGTTGACACTTCTGACAAATTGCTGCAGAATTAAGCTGACTCCCCAAGTGGCCAGCAGCGTTTCTAGGGGTCTGCCGTACAGGAACCTAATCACCCCCCTTTCTAATAATAATCCCGCCAATCCTGACACTAAAAAAGCGATCGGTAGGGCAAATAAAACATAAGTATCAAAGAGGGGAGAACCAAAACCTTTAAAGATATTCTGCACCACAAAAGTACTGTAGGCCCCTAACATCATTAACTCACCGTGAGCGAGATTAATCACCCCCATCAGTCCGAAAACAATCGCTAGTCCTAAAGCGGCCAGCAATAGCACAGAACCGATGCTAATACCATTAAATAATCCTTCTAATAATGCTGACACTTTTCGTTATTCCTGTGCATTTTTAAGCTTTAAAAAGTGGGGTGAGCAGTAATGCCCACCTCACTCTCGTTATTGTCTGGAAAAACTCCTAAAACTATGATTTTTCCATTTTGAACTTACCACCCTTAGCCGGATCAGTCCAGTCACAGGCAAAGCCCTTAGTTTCGGGGACAAATTGGTTCCAGGGTTGCGGATCCACCACCCCCGGAGTTGACCAAATGATGTCAAATAGACCATCATCTCTCACCTGACCAATGCGGACGGTTTTGGAGATGTGATGATTGGGGAACATTTCCACCGGTCCTTCGGGAGCATCGAATTTTTGTCCGATGGCGGCGGCGCGAACTTTGTCGAGATCATCGGCGGTTGCCGCTTTTTCCACCGCTTGCTTCCAGAGATAGACCATGATGTAGGCCGCTTCCATCGGGTCATTGGTCACGCGATCGGGACCGTATTTAGCTCGAAAAGCCGCAACAAATTTCTTGTTAGCGGGGGTATCTACGGTTTGGAAATAGTTCCAACAAGCGTACTGACCGAGGAGATATTCCTTACCAATCTGTTTAACTTCTTCCTCGGCAACACTCACCGACATGACCGGATATTTATTGGGAGTTAAACCGGCCGCTTGCAGTTGTTTAAAGAAAGCCACGTTACTATCACCGTTGAGGGTGTTGAAAATAACGCCGCCATCGGGTAAAGCTTGCTTAATTTTGGTAATAATCGGGGTAACTTCCGTGTTACCTAGGGGTAGATAGTCTTCACCCACGGTTTCGCCGCCTTTTACCTTTAACTGCTCTTTAATAATCGTGTTGGCAGTGCGGGGGAAAACGTAATCGGAACCGACGAGGAAGAATTTTTTCCCTTTGTTTTCCAGCAACCAAGTCACTGCCGGCTCGATCTGCTGGTTGGGGGCAGCACCGGTGTAAAAGATATTTCTAGAACACTCTTGACCCTCGTACTGGACGGGATACCAGAGCATATGGTTTCTGGATTCAAACACCGGTAAAACCGCCTGACGACTGGCGGAAGTCCAACAACCGAAGACGGTCAAAACTTTGTCCTGATCGATCAGTTTGGTGGCTTTTTCGGTAAAAGTTGGCCAATCAGAAGCGCCATCTTCCACCACTGCCTCAATCTGTTTACCAAGAACACCACCGGCGGCATTGATTTCCTCGATCGCCAGTTTTTCCGCATCAACTACGCTGGTTTCACTGATGGCCATGGTGCCACTGAGGGAGTGCAGAATACCCACCTTAATTGTCTCTCCAGAAGTTGGGGCGGGACTAGCAGCTGGGCTAGGACTGGCCGTGGGGGTTTGGCTTTGATTGCCACCACAAGCTTTTAACAGAATACTGGTTCCCAGAGCGGCAGAACCGTACAGGAGAAATTTACGTCGTCCTAAATTTGACATGATGATCTTGAACTAACCTCGCTGACAATATTAGCTACTTCACACGGATGTTTTTGCTGAGGAGATTTTCGGGAATCTTTCTACGAATATCTGTGTGATATTACGGCTAGGTTAGCAGATTTTTTGTAATTTTCGCTACTTTTTGGATATTTTTTGTAATTTTTGCTACTTTTTCCCAAAAAATTAATGATTTTTATGGAATTTACCTAAGTTTTTTAGCGATCAGGAGTCGGTCGGGGAAGTCATAATAACACAATACCTCGCGTGCCTGGAAAAAGTGCCAAAACCGTTTTATAGTCGGGCTTACAGTAATATTCAGCCAAACCTAATTAGGGTTTGCTGAATACATCTAAAAACCTTGCTGGCTAAGACTTTTAGACTTTTTGTCAATCAAAAAGTACCAGATATGGGAGTGATCAGGGGGAAAATTCCGGGACTTTTTCCCTGAAAATTAGGTAATTGACTAGGTGAAAATCGTAAAACCCCACACCCCACACCCCACACCCTGCCCCCAGGAAAAGCTTTTTGCCGCAAACCCAATTATCGAAAATTTGGGTTAAAACCCCGTCGTTTTACGACGGCTTTTCTTGATCTTTAATATAGCACCTAAGAACTTCCAATGGCGCACCT
>MTBT01000221.1 GCA_002282935.1 Microcystis sp. LSC13-02
GCAGGTGCGGAACCCCGCAAGGGAAAGAAGCAGAAACCTAAATCGTGAGGTTTGGGAATCACCGTCCGTTTACGGCGGTGAGGATGTCAAGGATTGTCTCCCAATATTACAGCCATTTCGAGAAGGAGATCGGACACAACCCAGTCAAGGCCATCAGGGAAAAACCACTTCTGTTTGAAACCAATGCTGCTACCGAACCTAACTACTCTCTCTAAACTAGCATAGCTGATCAGTGATCGTGATCAGTAGGAGTAGGGAGTATTAAGTGAGCAGTATTATCTGGCAGTTTTCTGCTTTCTTCCCACTGATTACTGATAACTGATTAGGGTAGCCAAGGATATTGACTAAAATCGGGGGGACGTTTTTCTAGGAAAGCCTGTTTACCTTCGGCTCCTTCGGCGGTCATATAGTAGAGTAAAGTGGCATTACCCGCTAACTCCTGTAAACCCGCTTGACCATCACAATCAGCATTAAAAGCCGATTTTAGGCAGCGAATCGCCAAGGGACTTTTTTCGAGAATTTCTAAGGACCATTTAACCCCTTCCTGCTCTAATTCCTCCACCGGGACCACATGGTTAACCAAACCCATTGCTAAAGCTTGTTGGGCGTTATACTGCCGACAGAGAAACCAAATCTCGCGAGCTTTTTTCTGACCGACTACCCGGGCCAGATAACTAGAGCCAAAACCGCCGTCAAAACTGCCCACTTTCGGACCGGTCTGGCCAAAAATGGCGTTATCCGCTGCTAAGGTTAAATCACAAACCAAGTGCAAAACATGACCCCCCCCGACCGCATAACCTGCCACCAGCGCGATAACTACCTTGGGGATGGAGCGAATTAATTTCTGTAAATCCAGCACATTGAGCCGGGGTACGCCATCATCGCCAATATAACCCGCCTGACCGCGCACCGTCTGATCGCCACCGGAACAAAAAGCATATTTGCCGTCGCTGTGGGGACCTGCACCCGTGAGCAATACCACCCCAATGCGCGCATCCTCGCGAGCATCACAGAAAGCGTCGTAAAGCTCAAAAACTGTTTTTGGACGGAAGGCATTACGCTTATGGGGGCGATTTATAGTGATTTTGGCGATTCCCCCCCATTTATGGTAAAGAATATCCTCGTAGGTTTTGACGGATTGCCATTCAACGGTCATAGTCTCGGTTATCGGCACAGCTTTTTTACCTTACCCTATTTTGTCCCCCACTTTGAAGCCTGGATCGCCAGAATAGGGGAATGGATAGTTGACCGAAAAGGTTTAAAGCTGATTCCTTTCTTGATATTTTCTGGGTATTTACTCAAAATATATTGATCCTATTTGTTAACTTTAAAGAGGTAAAAAATATGAAGACAAGTAATAAAACTAAGCCGGAATCATTAGAGTTTTATTTGAGGCTAAAATATCCAATAACAATTTATCCTGATGATGACGGGGGATATGTATCAGAAATTAAGGATCTTCCGGGATGTTTCACTCAGGGAGAAACCATAGAGGAAACCTTAATCAGTAAACAGTAATCAGTAATCAGTAATCAGTGAACTGAAAACTTACATCTGATAACCGATAACTGATAACTGATAACTGAAAAATCACATCTGATAACTGATAACTGATAACTGATAACTGAATTAAAGCCATTCGATTTCTTTAGCTTTTTCGGGTAGTTTAGCCGTGGCTTGTCCTTGGCTGCGGGACTGAAACCCAATTAAATCGAGGGGAGTAGCCAATAAATCTACTAAATCTGCTTTACCAAACATTAACTTGAGAGTATTTTTTGGTAGCTCTTTTAATAACCAACGACCGAGACGATAAATTAATTCGGAACTGGTAAAATTCCTTTGTAAATCACAACCATGTAGTTCATGCAAATAGCGATTTGAACGGCCGTAGCGTTGAAATTGACTGCGAAAACTCTTGATAGTCGAACGATGACGATGGGAAATAACGGCGGTGGGTGCATAGGCTAATTGCCATTGAGTTTCTCGTAAAATTCGCCAGCAGATATCGGCATCGCCACCCGTGGTTAAATAAGGACGAAATAGACCAACTTTCTCGAAAGCGGCTTTTCTAATTGCTAGATTAGCTGTTTGACCGTAGGGAGAAAAAGGATGTTCTAAGAGAAATTTTGGCGAGAGAATCTCTCGACGTTCAGCATATTTTTCTAGGATCGAGTTACCAGTTAATGCGAATATTTCCCCCGCAACGATACCAATATCAGTATCACCAAAGGGTTTAACTATTTCTTCTAACCATTGATAGGAAGGACGACAATCGGCATCGGTAAAAACTAACAGATCATAACGGGCAGTTTTTATGCCTAAATTACGAGCTGCGTAGGAACTTTGAATCTGATTTTCTGTAAGAACAATTAACGGAAATCCTGACCCTTTACTCTCGATCACCGCCTGTTCTAAAATAGACCCTGTTTGATCGCTGCTATTGTTATTTACGAGGAGATACTCGACTTGCTCTCGGAGATAGGTTTGACTTTGCAAACATTTGAGCAAATCGGGAAGATCATCTTCACCATTGTAGATGGGAATGATTACTGATATAAAGGGAAAAGTCATCAGAGACCGCCTAGAGTTGACCGCTACCTAGTCTAATACAATCACTGTAAACTTTTATGGCAAACGTTGACTTAAAATATATTCGGCAATGGCCAGATCCCCCGGAGTCGTAATTTTTAAGTTAGTTTCTTCACCGACGACAATTTTGACGGGAAAACCACATTTTTCTAATAAGGCGGCATCGTCGGTGACTTCCCAAGCTAATTTTCGGCCCTGTTCATGACATTCTTTTAATAATTTTACCTGAAAACCCTGGGGCGTTTGGGCCGCCCACAACCGCGAGCGATCCGGTGTATCCTCAATCCAGCCCTTGCTATCGACAATTTTAATCGTATCTTTCACTGGAATCGCCGCAATGAAACCCTGACAAGTGGCTAAAGCGGCGGCACAGCGATCGAATAATTCGGGAGTGGCTAAACAGCGCGCCCCATCGTGAATTAAAACCGTCTGGGCCCCCTCTGGTAGAGATTGTAAGCCATTATAAACCGATTTTTGTCTGGTTTCGCCTCCTTGTATGATTTGCACGGGTTTAAGGGCATTTATGGCGGTGATAATTTCTCGGATATCCTCAAAGTCTTCCGGTTGTGCCATAATCCCAATCCAGATAATTGCCCTGGATTGCATGGCAGCCAGCAAAGTCCAAGCGAGGAGCGGTTTTCCGTGCAGGGTGAGCAGTAACTTATTGCGATCGCTACCCATCCGTTTACCCATTCCCGCTGCTGGAATTAACAAATACATATTTTTTTCAGGTAAAAAGTTAACAAGAGTCAGGAAAGAGAATTCAGTGGACAGGAGTGGGGAGCTTTTTGCCTCTTATTTGTAAACAGTAATCACTGTCCGGCTGATGGTTAATCGCTTAAATAACCCAAAAACTATGCCTCTTAAGAGAATAAATCGAGGGGCAAGTGACCATAAGTACCGACTAATTGATCATTTTCTGACTGACAAGAAACCAGGACACCGCGATAGGTTCCCGTATAGGAATCGAGATAGGAAGCTTGTCTTCGGGTATTGTATTTAATATACACCGCTCCCTGTTCTGGGCGGTCTTCTGGGAGACTATTAGGTAAGGGGTATCCCAGGGCTTGTAGATAACTTTTCAGGGCTTTAAATCCCTCTTCATTGTTATCGGCACAGATACCTAAATTAATTGATTCCGAACCTTGGTTAACTAATAAAATTGCCTGTCTTAGAGCTTCTTCTTCTTCAGGGGATTGGGTAATTTTTAGTTGAATACATCCATATTCTTTTAGGAGTTTCAAGGCTTCTTCAATAGACATGAGCGGTTAGATATGTGTGGCTAAAGATAAAAAATAAACTGTTGCTGCTGTCCTTACCGACAAATTCCCAAGAAAAAAAGCCCTAAATCATTGGGGTTTAGAGATAGGAAAATTTTGCATTGGTCTTAATCGTAAGATCGCCAATTTCGATCATATCAGGTTGGGGACAGGAAAATTTATCGGGGTTGTTCGAGCGCTCCGGGTTGTGCGGGCATTTCACACTAAATCCGGTTATTAAAGAATGATTATTTATTCCCCCTATTGCCTATTGCCTATTGCCTATTGAATGAGTGCCTGTCCTCATAAGTAGCCTATGCTCAACGGATTTAGTATCACTCACTGCTTTTTGATAGCCAAAGTAAGCACCTATAATAATTCCAGCACCAAAACCGATCACTAGGTAAGACAAAATTATACTGAGGGGAAAAGAGGAGTGTCTCCGATGAGATAGGGAAAATCGCTCACCAGTCGCCACAATATTCTCAGCAGCTTCAGTGAACTCCTCCGGTGTCTCTAGGGCTTTTTCTTCGGTTGTTTCAGAGTCTTCCAAAGCTTCTGGGGCATCTTCTCGGTCATTTTCGGCGATTTCTTCGGTTATTGTCGGCAAAGAGTTTAATTTAGTGACACGATTGACGATTAAATCATCTTGACTCAGGGTTATCGATTCTTGCCAAGCGGGGATATCGGATTCCTCGGTCATACCGTAAACGATCACTTGTTCTAATCCATCGATGCTCAAGCTTTTGATTTCTGCCGACAAAAAAGGTAATAACTTGTGTTGATTGGGTATATTTTTGGATTGAACTTTTAGAGTCAGGACATTTTCTTGCGGGGTGGCTTCAACAACCTCTATTTTTGTGGTTAAGAGACTTTGGTTAAGTAGAGCAATAATAGCGGCTGCATCTTGCTGTTTAGCGGCATGGATAAGTTGTGCCTGATTCATGACCTTGAGGGGCTAAGGAGGGTATATTGTACTAAATCCCGTGGAAAAGGTATAGGAAAGTGGGTGAGTGCCGGAGCAGGGGGAAACAATCCATAACTGGGTTTTTAAAGTTGAATTGGGACTTAATCATGCTATTAAAAACCGATTTGGTATCGGTCTGTCCATCCCTGCCCCCGGTGCCACTTAAATTTCCGCCACGGCTCTTTCGATTAAACGACGAGCCAGGGTTTGAATACCGGTATGTTCATAGTAATTAGTCGTCATATCGAGGAATGCCCCAACATATACCAATTTATCAGCAGAAAAGTCGATAAATCCCTGAATTTTGCTCAATAATCCCTGCTGGCTCAAACTGCGATCGCTGACAAAACTACTCATCCAACCTTTAGTGGAGTCGAAACTTTGACCGATAAAGTCTAATTTTCTGGCAGTATTTCCCCCCGGAATCAATTCTTTAATACTGCCGAAAGTGGAGTTAGATTCTAATTCTTCCGGGCTGAGAATGCTGAAGCTCGATTCCACTTTCCGGATAAAACTGCCCCCCAGGGGAATTAAACCATCCAAACAAACTAACGCCGCCATCCGCATCAGGGATTCGCCGCTATAATCTCCCAGAGAAGCGACGAAATCATCGATACTATCCCCCGGAATGCCATTAATTTGACAAAAAGCGACTAATTCGGTCACTAATTTCAAGGTCAGATCGATGGTTTGCGCTTTTTCGGGGGCAGGGGTTAATTTTTCGATTAAACCGCCCATGAGGGGAATTTTACCACCGACGGCATTAGCAAGAGAGGCGGCGGCTAGGGCATTATCGGCGCTGTCGATGGTTTGGTAGAGCCAGAGCGCCCGTTGATAGCCCTGGGATTTATCATTAAACAACCAAACGGCTCGATCGCCAATCTGTTGAATCATACTTTCGTCGGTTTCGCCGGTGACTTTGATAATCGTATTTTTAAACCCGACTAGGTTATCCCACTGTCCCGGCACGACATAATCAAGGGTTTTGAGAACTTTGACGGTGAGATTATTCGTCGGTAATTCGTCCACCAGTTCAAAAATTGGCTTACTCACGGATGTCTCCTTACTTTAATTTTGCTAGACCATCTAAATCGAACTTAGCTAACCAAGCTTGGCGATCGCTGGAAGAAAAATCTGGCTCCCGCGATAAAACCTTGACTTGATAGCGATTATTGACTAAAACGGCGGTGGCGGTTGCACCCTGTTCGACAGAGGGAAAACCTTTAATTGTGGTTTGACTGTCTTGGAATTTATTGGCCGCGGCGGGATTATTGCTGATGTCAGATATGGCTAACATAGCCAGAACTTTGCCATCTTGCTTCAGTTTTGCCTCAGCAAAGCCTTTTTTCTCCTGGGTATAGACGCGCTCGTATCCTCCCCCAGAAGGCGGGAAAAACCGATTAAAACTGCCGCCAGAGGTGGATTCTTTCACCACTGCCGCCGCCCCGCGAGCGGTACTTTCTTGTTGCGCTTGGTCAAATTGTGAGGGAGCTTTAGCACAGGAAGTTACTAGCAAAAGTACCGCCAATACCCCTGCTATCAAGATTTTGCCAAATCGAAAGCTCATAGTTCTCTTAATTAAAACTTACTAATGTTTGTTTGTAGTATATCTCTCGCTTATTGCTGATTATTGTTAAGTTTTTCTAGATTCTCTCACACCAGACCGGGAAAAGAAGAGAAAATTAGCAAAATTCGATTCAATAACTAATTTTTAGGAGTACATCTCAATATTAGCTCTCCTGCAAAAATCAAAAATCTTCCGTTAGTGGGACTTATGCGTTTTCGGTCAGCAAAAAAGGCTCAAACCATTACGGGACAAAGGGTTAACCTCGATTTATGATTTTCCTTGATATATCTGGGTTTCAGCGATTTTGGGCTTGGTCGAAGTAAATCCCAAGCGGGGATTGGAGTTGAAAACTTTTTGCCGCAAACCCCGGCTACAGTCCCGCAATTGCCCCTCGCGCCATAGATGCGATCGCTTGTTCCGTGGCCCGGGGTAGATGATAATATTTACCCCCGGCTTTTAGGGCTAATTCTTTGGCAAAACCAGTGGAGACGAATTTTTTCTCCGTATCGATGACCAGCAGTTTAATGCCTAAAGAGCGAATTTTAGCGGCAATATCGAGCAGTTCTGCCTTAATATCCGGTTTTTCCCCCTCCGGAATCGGTTCGCCCAAAGATTTCGCCAAAGGAATATTACTTCTACCGTCGGTAATCGCCACAATCACCACTTGACCGATATCCCCCGATAAACGGGCATTCATCCCCACATGAACCGCTTGGGTTAAACCGTGGGCTAAGGGGGAACCGCCGCCACAGGGCAGGGTTTCTAGACGTTTTTTCGCTAGGGTAATCGATTTGGTCGGTGGCAATAGTACATCTGCTCGCTCGCCCCGGAAAGGAATCAGCGCAATCTGGTCGCGATTTTCGTAAGCTTCCGTTAACAGACGCATAACCGCACCTTTGGCCGACTGCATCCGATTGAGCGCCATGGAACCGGAGGCATCGACGACAAAGACAATTAAAGAACCGGCCTTACGGGCCAACCGTTTTGAGCGCAGATCCCCTTCTTCTATAATCACACGACGTTCGGGATTCCTTAAGCGACGGGCTTTTTGATAGGGGGCGGCCGCCCGGAGAGTGGCATCGACGGCGACTCTTTTCACCTTGCCCCGGGGTAACATCGGCTTAATATAACGTCCTCTATCTTCCGAGAAAATCAGGTTACGCGCCCCCGATTTCCCCTGACGCTGGGCCATCTGGGCGAAATACAGCACACTGGGATCCAGTAAAACCCCTTCCGGGTCGAAAACAAATTCTTCCGGCAGATTATCGGGCTGTTCCGGTTCTTTTTCTTCCTCTTTCTCCTCCTCTTTTTCTTCCTGTTCCTGCTGGTTTTCGTCTTGGGGCGGTTCCGGTGGTGGCGGTGGTGGCGGTGGTTGTTGTTGTTCCTGTTCTGGGGGTGGTGGCGTAATCAGCGATCGAGGTACAATAACTAATTCGACGGCTCTTTTTAAGTCATCGGCACTGACTAAATCCCGACCTTCTAAAGCAGCGGCGGCCTTGGCTACCCTCACGGCAAAAATCTCGGCGCGATGACCTTCCACCCTACCGCGTACCGCTTCCTCCACTAGATAACTAATTTGTTCGGGTTTAATTTTTACCTCTTTTAACCATTCCCTCGCCAAGATAATTTCGGTTTTTAGATCATCGATTTCTTGGGCATATTGGGCGATAAAAGCGGTGGGAGAAACAGCATACTCGATCGCCTGATTGACGGCGGTTACTCGTTGGTCTAAACTGAGGACACCATCGGCGGAAAGCGCAATGGCAATTCTATCTAATAAATGGGTTCGTAAATCCCCTTCTTCTGGGTTATAAGTAGCGATCAGGATTGGTTTACAGGGATGTTGAAAACTGATGCCTTCCCGTTCAATTTGGTTGCGCCCTTCGCTTAAAACTGTTAGTAATTGGTTAGCAATTTGGTCATCAAGTAGATTAATTTCATCGACGTAGAGAATTCCCCGATGGGCGCTGGCTAATAAACCGGGTTGAAAGACTGGTTCCCCCTGTTTCACCGATTCTTCCACATCGACGGAACCCAATAAACGATCCTCGGTCACTCCTAGGGGAATCTGCACGAAAGGGGCCCGGATAACTTCCGTGGCGACTTCTCCACTGCTATATTCTTCTTTGGTGCGATCGTCCCATTCGTCGGGATTATTGGGATCACAATTAAAGACATTACCCGCGATAATTTCGATCGGTGGCAGTAGGCAATTTATCGCTCGCGCCATGACTGATTTGGCGGTTCCCCGACGACCGGCAATTACCACACCCCCTAGAGCGGGATCCACGGCGGCTAAGAGTAGGGCTAATTTAATCGCTTCTTGGCCGACAACGGCAGTTAGGGGAAAATTGAGGGTCAGAGTGGGCATAGATCTAGATTCAGGCGGCCAAATTCTAGTGTAAAACAGAAGCTCACTGGTCTGGCACTTTTCCTCTTTTGATTCCCTGCATCTCGATGGATTTCTTCATCCCCAAACCGATCGAGAAGTTACTGGGTTAATCTAGGATTAGCTCCTGATGACGGCTGTAGAGAGGACAAAAACATGATAGTGACAATAATCGATCGCCTTACGGAAACCAACCCGCAAATTATGCGAGAATGGCAAGGAAGATTAACCCCGAAAAATATCTCGATCGCCTCGATTATCTCCCTTGTTGGTCAATTATTCGTTTATTTGTACTATCAAAATCTCTTACCGGTAGGGACGGGATTTAGTCGTTACTGTACCGCTAATCCCCCCAATAACAACGACTATTATCCCTACAGTGGGCTTAAATACTGTATCCAAGACTTAAATGGTGAATGGATGATTATCTCCCGGTTATGGTGGTTAGATATCTTCACTTTTCTGAGTATTACCGGTATTTTCGCTCTTTTAGTGGTGGGAACCTATCAATTAATCGCCGATCTTTCCGGGGAAGAACGCCGGGGTACACTTAATTTTATCCGTCTGAGTCCCCAACCCGCCAAAACGATTTTTATCGGCAAAATTTTCGGGGTTCCCATTCTCCTCTATCTCGTCTGTCTTCTCGCTTTACCCTTTCACTTGGGAGCGGGTTTATTAGCAGGTATTCCCTTATCCCTAATTTTAGCCTTCTACGGGGTTCTAATCGCTAGTTGTGCCTTTTTCTATCATGCAGCCCTTAGTTTCGCTTTAGCCACGCCATGGTTAGGGGGATTTCAACCCTGGTTAGGCAGCGCGACAGTCTTAATCTTTGTGTTTTATAGCACTATTGTTACTTTATCGGGCTATGGTGGTTCCCGTACCCCCTTTGATTGGTTAATTCTCTTTAATCCTAGTTTTGTCCTTCCCTATCTAGTTAAATCTACCTTTCTCCCCCCCGATGCGGTACGCTATCTAGGAATCCCACAAGTCTTCGACCTTCGTTGGTACGGTCAATCTCTCTGGCAATCGGTTACAACGGGTATTAGTTTAATTTTGCTCAATTTTGCCCTCTGCACCTACGGGTTAACCAGAATTATCCAGCGTCGCTTCCATAATCCCCTCGCTACTCTTGTTAGTAAACCCCAAAGTTACTGGATGATGGGTTGTTTTAGCGCTATTAGCCTGGGTTTTGTCTTCCAAACTCTGGAAACGAGCTATATTTTCGATAATTTTGCGATTCTTAGCGTTTTTGTGGCGATTTTTGGCTTGTTAATCCTTTTTGCCCTCACTCCCCCTCGTCAAACTATCCAAGATTGGGCGCGCTATCGTCATCTGCAAGGAAAAACGGGCATTAGTCTGGGGAAAGCTGTAATCTTTGGCGAAAAAAGCCCTTCTACCCTAGCCATGGCTATTAACGTCGCCATTGCCATTTTATTCATCCTTCCCGCTATTTTTATCGCCCCTCTCCATCAATATAAACTAGCCACTGCAGCCGGGTTTCTCTTGGCAATGAACATGATTTTAGTCTATGCCGCTATCGCCCAATTATTGATGTTAGCCAGCACAAATAAGCGCGCTTTGCTGGCAGCCAGTAGCATCGGCATTTTGATTATTTTCCCTTTCCTCTGTTTCGCTGTCTTGCGAGTTAATCCCAGTCAATCTCCGCTTTTATGGTTTTTTACTTTTCTTCCCATTGCCGCTACTCAGTACGCTACACTTCCCTCTTTCGCTTTGGCAATCTTCAGTCAGTGGTTGGGTTTAACCCTCCTCGGATGGCAAATTAATCGGCAATTAAATCGCCTTGGTGCCTCGGCAACTAAAGCGTTAATGCCGGGCTAAAAAATACCGACTCAAAGGGGAGATTAAATAATATCTCTGCCGACAATTTTCTCCCCTTGAGTGTCGGTTAAATTTTTTTTTCCAAAAAAGCTTGACAAAACCCCGCAACTTGACAGATAATTTCTTATATAATGGGAATCCGTGCCTGCCTGCGACCCCCTCTTTTCAGGTCAAATAAAGCCCAAAAAAATTAACCCCAAAAAGTAGTCGGTGAACTGATAACTGATAACTGATAACTGATAACTGATAACTGATAACATTTTTACCCCACCACCGATAAACTATCAACAATTAGCGAGGGAGTATAACAGGAGCCATTCCATTGATTATCAGATGCCAAAGCGATTAAATTCTGCAAAGCTGTATAAACATTTCCCGTCACCATTGTATCTTTAACTCGCCCGGTGATTTTGCCCTTTTCTATGCGATAACCCAGATCGATATTGACAGAAAAATCGCCTGAAATATCGGCCCCATGACCTAAAATTTGGTCGATAACTAAGCCTTCATCTATTTGCGAGATTAAATCCTCTAAAGATCCCTCTCCCGGTGCCACGATTAAATTAACCAAATCTGGCAGCGGATAAACGCCTAAACCAGGACGAAAACCGTTTCCCGTCGGAGGAGTTTTTAATAATCTGGCCGTGGTAAGATCGCTATAGAATTCCTTAACTCTACCTCCCTCAATTAAAGATAAAAATTTGGTGGGAGTTCCCTCATCATCAAAGGGACAACTATAGGGTTCTCGGTTGGGTTGTTGGGATAAAGTCAACTTTTCTGACATCACCAATTGACTGATTTTATCACTCCAGGGCGAGGACTTTTCTAAGATATGTTTCCCATTTAAAGCCATCGCCACCGTACCCCATAACAGGGTAACTGCATTAGCGGTCAATAAAATTGGTAATTTCCCCGTGGGACTATTCACATTATTTGCTGCCCATTGTAGTCGCTGCAATAACTGTTTAATTACCGTTTCGGGATGAGGTGTACTGCGAGTATATTCCCCATCATAAACCGCTAGAAAATCCTCCCCCCGCACCCATTCAATCCCCACATAATAACTCAAAGCTGTATCGGTATATTGACAATATAAACCCTGAGAATTAACTAAACGGGTGATTTCCCGTTCACATTCCCATTCACCACTACAAATAACCTCAGGGTAAACTTGGCGAATTTGGGCAATCATTTGATTACCCATCTCGATTAAAGATTCTACCGCCACATCTTGCCCAATCGGGTCATAGATTGCCTGTCGTGGTGCCGAAAATTCGATTTCTTCCGGGGCATTGAGATAGGATAAATTTAACGCCGTTTCTACTAAAATTTCAGGTTCCACATCACCATAACCCACCGCTAACCCTGGACAACCCTCGCGCCATAATCTTAAGGCAGTTCCCACGGATTCGGAGCTTTCTAGCTGTTTGAGACGATTAGCCTCAAAAAAAACGGGATGGGAAAGGGAGGAAGATTGATAAACTTCGGCTGCCACCGCTCCCGATTTGAGAGCTAGTTCGATGAGTTGTTGCGGATCGATCGTCATGGTGATAGTTTTTGAGATAATAGCTATCTGATTATCTCAAGCTCCGGCACTTCGGCGCAAACGCTGCTAATAAGACTGCGACGAGTTAAAAAATTTTTGCTTATTCATCAATAATATTTTTGAGCAAAGATGATCAAGTTGGCAAAAAAGTTATCATAAAATCGATCGAGAGTCAAAAACATGGATACTCCCACCTAGAGAGGCCGAAAAAATGACGATTGCCAAAAGCGACGAAACTGCCACCTCTCCGGCACTGATAGAAGA
>MTBT01000222.1:0-6430 GCA_002282935.1 Microcystis sp. LSC13-02
CTTTAGAAACTTTCGGAATTTTTGGGTTAGAAGTATGTTGTCTTGGCATCTTGTCTGTTGATTTAGCATAAAGGGTAACGAAGAGCCAAAACTTTCCGACAATGCTACATTTCACAGTTCCGTCAAATTTATCGGAAACTGTGAAAATTATAGGGGAGATAAAAGTTTAATTAAAATTGGAGAAAATACAGTAATTATCGGAGAATTAGTTATATTTCCTTATGGTGGAAAAATAGAAATTGGTAAAAATTGTTATATTGGTGAAGGAACTCGAATTAGATCAGCCAATTCTATCAAAATTGGCAACGAAGTTATAATTTCTGATGATGTCAATATTTATGATACCGATGCTCATTCATTAAATTATGTTTTAAGACATAAAGAATTTGTGGAAGTCGTGATTTTAAATAATCTGATTAAGGATGCTAAGGATGTTGATATACAATCTGCACCCGTGGTGATATAAGATCATGTTTGGATTGGATTTAATCTGGCAATTCTTAAAGGAGTTACGATGGGGAAAGGAGCAATTATTGGAGCAGGTTCGGTAGTGACAAAAGATGTAGAACCTTTTACTGTAGTTGCTGGGAATCCTGCCAAAATTATCAAACGATTATGAATCTGATCCAATTCGCTTAATATTCATTCCTGATCTGTAGAAAATCCAGAAAATAGTCGTAATAAAATTTGTGATAATAATGGAGATTTTTATGGTATGCTGAATGAATGTCTATCTCTTAAGTTAGACATTCAAAGTTCTAATGTCCCCATTTTAGCACAAGGAGAATCCTATGAGTGTTGCCGAAAAAACCTCAGATAGTATAAATCTCAAAGAAGATGTTCAAACTTTCAATCAATCTCTTCAAGAATTTTTAAGATTTATTCAAGCTTATTGGTATCCTAAAGAACACCATGATAGAGCTTTTTCACAGATTATTCGTTCCTGGGGAATGCTAGTTTTATTGTTTTTGTCATTAGTGGGAGTAGTCGGACTTAATGCGTTTAATAGTTTTGTTTTTAGAGACTTAATTACCTTCACGGAAGCTAAGGATGCAGAAAAATTAACCTATTTTGTCATCATTTATGGGATTACCCTAGGCAGTATGACGTTTTTCGGAGGATTGTCTAAGTTTCTTAAAAAACTAATTGCGCTGGATTGGTATCAATGGATCAATAGTAGTATCTTGCAAAAATATTTTGAAAATCGGGCTTATTATCGAATCAATTTTAAAGGAGATATTGAAAATCCAGATCAACGTTTATCCCAAGAAATTCAACCCATCACCAGAACAACGATGGACTTTTTAACAACCTGCGTCGAAAAACTCATGGAGATGCTGGTTTTTATTGTCATCCTTTGGTCAATTTCTAGAACCATTTCTATAGTGCTTCTGGTTTATACGATTATTGGAAATATTCTTGCTGCCTATATTATTCAACAATTAAATAAAATCAATAAACAACAATTAGACGTGGAAGGAACCTATAAATACGCCATTACTCATGTTCGTACTCACGCTGAATCAATTGCATTTTTTAGAGGGGAAGAAAAAGAGTTAAATATTATTCAAAGGAAGTTCAATCAGGTGATTAAAATCATTATTGAAAGAATTAATTGGGAAAGAACCCAGGAATTTTTTAACCGTGGCTATGAATCCATTGTTCAAATCTTCCCCTTCTTAATTGTTTCCCCATTATATATTAGTGGTAGAATTGAGTTTGGACAAGTTAATCAAGCCAGCTATTGTTGCTATTTCTTTTCCACAGCTTTATCCGTGTTAGTGGATGAATTTGGACGCTCCGGTCAGTTTATTAATTATATTGAACGTTTAGAAGATTTTTCCCAAGCTTTAGATACTGTAAGCGAACAAACCAACCAGGTTAATACCATTAAAGTCATTGAAGATAACAATCTAACTTTTGAGGATGTCACCTTACAAACTCCCGATGCTGCTAAAGTGATTGTCGAACATTTATCCCTGTCCGTTGAACCAGGGGAAGGTTTATTAATTGTTGGTCCAAGTGGTCGAGGAAAAAGTTCTCTTTTACGCGCTATTTCTGGGTTATGGAATACAGGTACAGGTCATTTGGTGCGACCTCCCCTCGACGATTTATTATTTTTACCTCAACGTCCTTATATCATTTTAGGAAACTTGCGTGAACAGCTAATTTATCCTCAAACGACAACGGAGATGAGTGAATCCCAATTAAAAGAAATATTACAAGAAGTTAACCTGCAAGATGTTCTTAATCGCATCAAAAATTTTGATGAGGAAGTGGATTGGGAAAATATTTTATCTTTAGGAGAACAACAACGTCTAGCCTTTGCGCGACTGTTCGTTAATCAGCCAGATTTTGTGATTTTAGATGAAGCCACCAGTGCTTTAGATTTAAAAAATGAAGATCATTTATATAAACAGTTACAACAAACTGGAAAGACCTTTATTAGTGTCGGACATCGAGAAAGTTTGTTTAACTACCATCAAAAGGTTTTGGAACTTTCCGAGGATTCTACTTGGCGATTAATGAGAATGGAAGACTATCATCCATCAGCAGCGATTGCCACTCATTCTAACAATGCCAAAACCGTTGATGAAACCATAGAAATTGTCTCTGAAATTAACAATCAAGACAATTTTACCCATCAAGAAATGCAAAAACTGACCAACTATAGCTTAAGTACCATCAAAAATAAAGCCAGTCGAGGTCAAACGATTATTGGCAATGATGGCATGAGCTATCGTTATGACAAAACCCTTGATATTGCCAAATGGGTGAGAGTTTAGCTTCTCAGGGAGCTTCGATCGAACTTAAAAAGGCATCTTGCCGCAGTTCGGGAACCTTCAAAGAAGATTCTCGACCCATTACATTGTTCGCCAATTCCGAGTTAAATTGGCGGATTAAAAGCCGCCTGGACTTAAATAACTGGGATTTTCCTGTAGGGAAGTATCGAAGGGATTGAGTAAATCTTGGGTGCGAATTAAGGGGCCGGACTGTTGCTGTTGCATGACATCATAGTATAAAGTTTCGGTCAATTTGGCATCCCGGGTAATCATATTATCGAAATAGGAACCTTCGGGAAAAGTACGCCAACCAAAAAGAGAGTTTAACTGTCCTAAAATGTTGGTGTAGTCGTAGAAACGACCCGTATTGTTATTAACAGCGCGGTTAAACAAACCGGGGATATTATTAAATCCCACCGCCGTATCGGGAGAGGGGACAAGTTGCAATTGTTGAATTTTTACCGGTGGGGGATTGGTGGCAGGTGGATTTTGGGCGATCGCACTAGGCGGACTCAACCAGACTAAACCGGTTAAACAAAACAGAGAAGGAAGTAAAAATTGAGCGCGCATGGGTAAAAATCTCCTCACAGGGATAGGGTTAATTAAAAAATCCCGTCAATGGGACGAGAAAGAAATCAATACTAGCGATCGAGTCAATATATAATGACTTTTGGCTCAATTGTAACCGAAATTTTGGAGTCAGTTAGGCTCCCAATCCTGAAAATATGGCTAATTCCTCGGTAGCGACTCTCGATACTGCTTCCCTGCGTCAATTTCTCCTCGATGCTCTTGTCCGTCTTGCCTATCGAGAGGGGGACTTCACCCTGTCTTCAGGACAAAAAAGCCGCTACTATATCAACGGTAAACAAGTTACCCTCACTGCGGAGGGAGCTTTAGCCGTGGGGCGTTTATTGCTGTCTCTACTGCCTCCAGATACCCAAGCGGTGGCAGGATTAACCCTAGGGGCGGATCCGATTGTCAGCGCGGTTAGTGTGGTATCTGCCTACGAAAATCGCCCGATTCCAGCTTTAATCGTCCGCAAAGAGGCAAAAGGTCACGGGACTATGGCTTATATCGAGGGGCCGACTTTAAACCCCGGTGCTGCGGTGGTTGTCCTCGAAGATGTGGTGACAACCGGGAAAAGTGCCATGGTAGCGGTAGAAAGATTACGCGATGCGGGTTATCAAGTAGATTTAATCATTGCTTTGGTGGATAGAGAACAAGGAGGGGCGGAATTTTACCAATCTCAGGGAATACAGTTTCAAGCTTTGTTTTCGATTCGGGACCTACAGGCGGCTTATCAGAAAAAATAGCGGCGATTGGCGAGAAACGCTCGATAACTGGATTTTAACAGTCGGATTTGCTCTGGGGATAAACCACAAAGGCACAAAGAACACAAAGAGGAAGACAGATTCAAGCGGGCTGCTTTCATTGCCTAAACGATAAGTTAAGCAGGTAGGCGTTAAAAATTATCAGAAACCCCCCTTATCAAGGGGGGCAGGGGGGATCGAACCTAAAATCCATTTTAAATTTAATTATAACCAGCTACTTAACTAGATTTTTTTCCTGTGAATAATTGGTCACTAGCCGAGGTTTTCGGCGCTAAGAAACAGATGAGAACATTGATAGATTCAGAGTCTAACTATTGACTAATAGCTATTCTCGGCGGGGGAATCAAGATTGCTTGACTCTCTTGGCTGCTAATGAGTTGAAGCCTTTGTCACTTTACTGATAACCCTCAGACCGACTAACTGTATACTAGGCTATAAGATTTGCTTAAAAATCTTCAGACCATGCCGAACTATCGACAGTACAGCGATCGCCAAATATGAATCAAGGCATAGATTTACAAGAAAGTTTCATTAAATCCCTAACAGACTTGGGATTAAGTGGAGGACTGGCTAAAGCGATTTGGATGCCTTTACCCATGTTCCTGATGATTATAGCCGCCACGCTGGGGGTTTTAGTCTGCGTCTGGTTAGAAAGGAAAATTTCCGCCGCCGTCCAACAGCGTATCGGACCGGAATACGCAGGACCATTAGGCGTTTTACAACCGGTCGCCGACGGTCTGAAATTAGTCTTTAAAGAAGATGTCGTCCCCGCTAAGGCTGACCCTTGGTTATTCCTCTTTGGGCCAATTTTGGTGGTGATGCCGGTGTTTGTCTCCTATCTCATCGTCCCCTTCGGTCAAAATCTGGTGATTACCGACCTAAACGTGGGTATCTTTTTATGGATTTCCTTATCCAGTATTGCCCCCATTGGCTTATTAATGGCGGGTTATGCCTCGAATAATAAGTATTCCTTGCTGGGAGGCCTGCGGGCGGCGGCGCAATCGATTAGTTATGAAATTCCTTTGGCTTTATCGGTATTAGCGATCGTGATGATGTCTAATAGTCTCAGTACCATTGATATTGTCGAACAACAATCCGGTTATGGCATTTTAGGCTGGAATATCTGGCGCCAACCGGTGGGGTTTCTGATTTTCTGGATTGCCGCTTTAGCTGAGTGTGAACGTCTGCCTTTCGATTTACCGGAAGCGGAGGAGGAATTGGTCGCCGGTTATCAAACCGAATACGCGGGGATGAAATTCGCTCTTTTTTATGTGGGTTCCTACGTTAACCTCGTGCTATCGGCCCTAGTTTTCGCCGTCCTCTATCTTGGTGGTTGGGAATTTCCTATCCCCGTCAATGCTTTGGCCGGCTGGTTGGGAGTTAGTGAAACCAATCCTTGGCTACAAATTATCACCGCTTCCCTAGGGATTACGATGACAGTATTAAAAGCCTATTTTCTCATCTTCATCGCTATTCTCTTGCGTTGGACCGTACCCCGGGTTCGCATTGACCAATTACTCGATTTAGGCTGGAAATTCCTCCTACCGGTATCTTTAGTTAACCTACTACTTACCGCCGCCCTAAAACTAGCTTTTCCCTTTGCTTTTGGCGGTTAATTTCCGTTTTTGCCCTGTTAACCCACTATACCTCTGACCATCATGTTTAACATCCTCAAACAAGTCAGCGATTACGCCAAAGGTAGCATTCAAGCGGCGAAATACATCGGCGAAGGTTTATCCGTTACCTTTGATCATATGCGTCGTCGTCCGATTACCGTCCAATATCCCTACGAAAAGTTAATTCCCTCGGAACGTTATCGGGGTAGAATTCACTTTGAGTTCGATAAATGTATCGCTTGTGAAGTTTGTGTGCGAGTTTGTCCGATTAATTTACCAGTAGTAGATTGGACTTTTAACAAGGAAATTAAAAAGAAAGAACTCAAACACTACAGTATCGATTTTGGGGTCTGTATTTTCTGCGGTAATTGTGTGGAATACTGTCCGACTAATTGCCTATCGATGACCGAAGAATACGAACTAGCGACCTATGATCGTCATGAATTAAACTATGATAACGTCGCCCTAGGCCGTTTACCCTACAAAGTCACCCAAGACCCGATGGTGACACCTCTGAGGGAATTAGGTTATCTACCTAAAGGTGTCATCGAACCCCACGATTTACCCGCCGGTAGTCAACGCGCCGGTAAACGTCCAGAAGAAATTACTGATTAATTAGGGTCTGCTGAAAAAGTTTTTCGGTGGTGGTAGGAGTCAGGAGTCAGGAGTCAGGAGTCAGGAGTTTCAGGCTTTGTTGCCC
>MTBT01000222.1:6443-23885 GCA_002282935.1 Microcystis sp. LSC13-02
ATCCTATTTTCTTGCACTAACATCGGACTTTAACAGGTCAAAAGCTTTATTTTAAAAGGGTTTTACCATTATTCAGCAGACCCTAATTAGCAGTTAGGAGACTCCGAGATAGCTTTTTCTCCCCAATCCCCCCCGCAACGCGCACGCAGTGACCACTCCATCACCTAATCCCTGACTGATAACTAATAATTAATAACTCTCAAACATAAAAGGAGATGAAACTACTGTGAATTTAGCCGAGGGCGTTCAAATAGTATCTTTTGGCATTTTAGCAGCCCTGGTAATCGGGACCGCTTTAGGCGTGGTACTATTATCTAATATCGTTTATTCCGCCTTTTTATTGGGTGGTGTTTTTATCAGCATTTCGGGTTTATATCTCTTACTAAATGCTGACTTTGTAGCGGCGGCACAAATTCTAATTTATGTGGGCGCAATTAACGTTTTAATTCTCTTTGCCATTATGCTTGTTAACAAGCAAGAGGACTTTTCTGATATTCCTAAACGTTGGATTCGTCGGGCATCTACTGCTTTAGTTTGTGTGGGTTTATTTGTACTGTTATCGACCATGGTTTTAATCACGCCTTGGTCAATTTCTAGCACTTCTCCCGCAGTAGTGACTAATACTTTAGTAGAAATCGGTAAGCATTTCTTTAGTGATTTCCTGCTACCCTTTGAATTAGCTTCTGTGCTATTATTAATGGCCATGGTCGGAGCAATTATTTTAGCTCGTCGTGACCTTATCCCCACCCTGAAAGCTGAAGAACCTACGGCCACAGCCTTAACATTACCCGAACGACCCAGAGAATTAACCGCCCCTAAATAAGACCAAAGAAAGAGGTATCATGCAGATTCAGTTAGAGTATTATTTGTTATTAGCGGCGGCTTTATTTTGTATCGGAATTTACGGTTTAGTCACCAGTCGCAATGCTGTCCGGGTTTTAATGTCGATCGAATTGATGCTCAATTCCGTTAACATTAACTTAATGGGTTTTTCCAACTATCTTGACCCCGCTAATATCAGAGGCCAAATCTTTACTATTTTCGTGATTACCGTAGCGGCAGCCGAGGCAGCCGTGGGTTTAGCGATTATCCTGACTATCTATCGTAACCGCGACACCATCGATATGGAACAGTTTAACCTGCTCAAATGGTAAGCTTTTAAATATTTACCCCCCCTCTCCCTTTTTTGGGGAGAGTTTTTTTTGGCTAATTTTCCCTGTTAACGGGGATAAATCTCGGTGACAACTCGATCGGGGGAACTACTACTAACAACAATGTTATTATCTTCTAAAGTGCCGATCGCTTTATCGCCGGTGAGATTAAATTTTGGTTCCTGTTGTTCATAGATAATATTCCCCTCGGCCTCGACAATTTTTTCCGACATTTTCCAAGTTAAGATCTGACTATACAATTGCGCTCCAGTTTTCTGATTAATTCCCTTAACCCCATCCTTGAGATAAGCGATACGATTGCCTAATTCCACCACCACACGATTACCAGTAATAGTGATTTGATCTTGATATTGAAAAATTTCCGTGGGGCGATCGGACGTTAGGGTACGATTTTGATAGTTCCAAATTGCCTGAGAACCAGAAATCTGTAAAGGTGGTTCTAAAGAGCGATATTCGAGGTTTTCTTGTAGGATAACCTGATTATTTTTTCTTTCCCAACGACCGCCGATAGCAGTAAGGCGATCGATAATAGTTTTATTAATATAGCGATCAAAAGCGACTTTTTGATCGGTACTAATGACCTGTTGAGGAATTTCCCAGTACAGGCGCTCGGTTTGCAGGACAACACGGGATTCCTTGGCGGTAGCCACCACTTGACCTTGTAATTCTAGTTTTTCTTGGCGCGTGTGGTAGAGTCCTTGGCGAGCCTTGGCTTCTAGTTGTAGATGACTACCTTTGATCCCTTTGGGGGAGATTAAAATACCTTCCTTGGGTAGCCAACGCAATTCAGGCGCGTTAATAATGGCCTTATTGCGGGGATCTACAGCCACAATATTATCTTTGAGGAGAATTTCCTGGCCTTCCTTATAGACTTCACCGCGGTCAGCACTAACCTGTAAAACTACCTTCCCATCTTGATAGATATTACCCTTGATATTTTCCAGACGGGCAATTTTTTGGTCTTGGGTGTAGGTAGCTTTTTTGACTTGAATTTTCCAGAGGGGTTGTCCCGATGGGTTAGCCTGTTCTAAGGTGGCATTATTGAGAATTAAGCGGCCAGTTTCTTCAATTTTAGGCGATTCTGTCGGCGAAATTGTCGGCGGATCAGGCGGTTGACAGGCCGTTAATCCCAGCAAACCGATTAGGAGGGCAGCCCCGCGCCCAATTGATAGTTTTAAGTGTAACCGCTGCCTCAATTTCGATCGCTCCGCTGCTATTTTCTCTCCTCCCAGTGTAGGGTAAGGGGTCGCCCCTTGACCGAGCGGTATTGTTAATCGCTAGTTTTGCTGGGAAAAACCCCCGGTTGAACGGTGAGAGTTTGTTGTTTACCCCTGCGGTTAATCTCGATTTCCAGATTACCACCGATCGCACTGGTTTCTACACCTTGCTGCACATCGGAAGCGGTTTTAACGGGATTTCCTGCCACAGTTTCGATGATATCACCCGCTTGCATCCCAGCTTTTTGGGCGGGGGAATTTTCCACCACTCGCAGGACGATTACCCCTTCATTTTGGTCAATATTAAAGTTTAATTCTTTAGTTTCGTTCAATTGCTGCCGTAATTCTGGGGTTAGCGTCACCATGTGGATACCGATGTAGGGATGTTCCGCTTTACCCTTGCTAGATAGCTGTCCCGCCACTTTTTGGGCGGTTTCGATGGGAATAGCAAACCCTAAACCCTGAGCATCGGCCCGAATTGCCGTATTAATGCCGATAACTTCCCCCTTGGCGTTTAGCAACGGGCCGCCGGAATTGCCGGGGTTAATAGCGGCATCGGTTTGAATAAAACGGACTCGTTTATCGGGAACCCCGACTTCGCTGCTAGTCCGGCCCAAGGCACTAATAATGCCCACCGTAACCGTATTATCTAAGCCTAGGGGATTGCCAATAGCGATCGCCCACTCCCCGGGGATTAAAGTTTCGGCCTTGCCAAAAGTCACCGTCGGTAAATTTTCCGCCTCGATTTTCACCAGGGCCACATCGGTCATATTGTCAACCCCCAGAACTTTACCCTGATAGGTTTGACCGTTTTTCAGAGTCACTTTTACTTGGGTTGTGCCTTCCACCACATGGGCATTAGTTAAAAGTAGTCCATCTGTACTGATTATAAACCCAGAACCGGTTCCCCGTTCCAAATGCTCCCTGGGAATCGGCACTTCATTACCAAAAAAGCGCCGAAAAAAGGGCTGTTTAAATTCTTCGGGAATTTGGTCGGCCACTTCCCGGGCCGAGTCAATCCGCACCACCGCCGGCCCGACTTTCTGCACGGCCTGGGCGATAAAATTAACATTGCCGTCGTTTTGGGGAATAACAGGGAGAGAGAGGGAAGCGGGGAGGACTGCCGGCGGTTTATTTACCTCTAGGGGTGCTTTTCTGCTTAAATACTGATTTCCTAGCACCCCCACAGTACCGCCTAGGGCGAGTAATCCCAGTGAAATCCCCAATCTTGTCAATAAACCCATAAGCTCTAGCCCTAAAATGTCGTGTGCGGTAGAATCGGCGCAAAACTTACCTATAATTATAGGCTGTCTTTTTTGTCGGTAGGAAAGAATCAATGGGAACTTACCCCGTTTACCGGTCTTCTTTTAGCGGTAAAATCACGAAACAGCTATAAGAATCTCAGTTCATGCAATTGTTTGATCGCATCCGTTTAGGGATAGCCGTAGCGGTGGCTAAAACCGTTACTGCTCTGGTTAAAGGACTCCGTTTAGGGGCTGCCAGCGTCTTGCCGGGGGAAATTGCCCGTCGTCTCCATCCCCGTTTGTTACCGCTACTCTGTGGGCAAGTCCGACGGGGGGTAATCTTGGTGGTTGGCACGAATGGAAAAACTACCACTTCCCTACTGCTAAGAACTATTCTAGAGCGTCAGGGGGCAAAAGTCACCCATAATACCACCGGGGCGAATTTAATTAATGGTTTAATCACTGCTTTATTAGCCGATGCCAATTTATTCGGCACTTTAAAGGCTGATTATGCCATTTTAGAAGTGGATGAAAATATTCTCCCTTTGGTTTTAAAAGATTGTCGTCCTCGCGCTATTTTAGCTCTAAATTTGTTTCGCGATCAACTCGATCGCTATGGGGAAGTGGATACGATTAGTCGCCGTTGGCAAGGAGCCATATCTCCCCTACCCACCAATACTTTAGTGATTCTCAATGCTGATGATCCGACCCTTTCCCATTTGGGTCAACAACTGCCCCAACGAGTTGTATATTTTGGCTTAAGTGAGCCAGAATTATATCTGGAAGAAATTCCCCACGCTGTCGATTCTATTTACTGTCCTAAATGTGGTGCTTCTTTGGATTATCGCGGGGTTTATCTCTCCCATTTAGGGGATTTTAGTTGTCCTAGTTGCGGCTTTAAAAAGAGTAGTCCTGCTTTTCATAGTCAGGATTGGCCGCAGATTTTAATCGGTGTTTATAATAAATATAATACTTTAGCGGCGGGTTTAGTAGCCCAGGAATTGGGGATTAAAGATCGAGAAATTTTTGAGACAGTTCAGGGTTTTAAAGCGGCTTTTGGTCGAGCGGAAGAATTAGAAATTGAGGGTAAAAAAGTTAGAATTTTACTGTCTAAAAATCCCGTGGGTATGAATGAAACAATTCGCGCAGTGGCTGATATTTTACAGAAAGAAAAGTCTTCTACTACTCTCTTGGTTCTCAATGATCGCATCCCCGACGGTACGGATGTTTCTTGGATTTGGGATGTGGATACGGAAAAATTAACCCGTTTGGGAACAACTTTAGTAGTGACAGGCGATCGACTTTATGACATGGCTTTACGCTTACAATATAGTCAGGATAGTCTCGCTTCTCCCGTTAATTTAATTGTTGAATCCGAGCTAAAAAAAGCGATCCAAATTGCGATTAATAACACCAAAAATGAGGAAACTTTACATATTTTACCTACCTATTCTGCTATGTTAGAAGTACGAGAGATTCTCACGGGACGAAAGATTTTGTAGAAGTTAGAAAAGAGTGAAGATTGGTGTTAGGTGTTGGGGTGTTAGTTGAATTTCCCCCATCCCCTATCCCCCATCCCCTATCCCCCATTCCCTAATCCCCTAAAAAATTATGCAAGAACTAGAACTAAAAATCGGCTGGTTATATCCGACATTAATGAGTACCTACGGCGATCGAGGTAATGTTATTACTATCCAAAGAAGATGTCAATGGCGTGATATTGCTGTGACAATTATTCCCCTAGATGCTCAAACAGAAGCCGAGACATTTTATCAAGTAGATATAATTGTTGGGGGTGGGGCGCAGGATCGGCAGCAGGAGATCGTTATGCGCGATTTACAAGGGGCAAAAGCAGCGGCGATGAAAGAACAATTATCGGCAGGAATACCGGGAGTTTTTACCTGTGGTTCCCCACAATTATTAGGACATTATTACGAACCAGCTTTCGGTCAAAGAATCGAAGGATTAGGATTATTAGACCTAGTAAGTAAACATCCCGGACCAGATGCAAAACGCTGTATCGGTAACGTAGTTTTTGAAATTACTGCCTCCCCCTTAGCGGAGGAAATTAAAGCTATGACCGGGGAAAAACCGCTAGTAATTGGCTTTGAAAATCACGGGGGTCGTACCTATTTACAGACCGTTTCTCCCTTAGGAAAGGTGATTACCGGTTACGGAAATAACGGAGAGGACGGTTATGAAGGGGCATTTTACCACAATGCGATCGCCACCTATGCTCACGGTCCCCTACTACCCAAAAATCCCTTTTTAGCCGATTGGTTAATCACAAAAGCTTTAGAACAAAAGTATCAAAAAGCCATTTTTTTAGCAAAACTTGATGATTCTCTGGCCCTGAAAGCAAGATTTGCCATGTTTGAACGACTAGAACTAACCGGCGTGACCAATAAAGCCTAAACTGGTCATATACACTTATGGCAGGAGATAGTCAAACTAGCCATTAAGAATTTTAATTGTGGCAGCTTATGAAATTATGACTGGAAAAATTATCGATCGTCAAACGGCGGGGTTTCTCGTCCTCATCATTCCCCTAGCGGTGCTAATCATCCTTGTTTTTACCGCTTGGCCATTGATCCTACTGGTCTTCTTCTTAACTCTTGCAGTCAAGGTGTGGCAAGACTATCGCTGGTCAAAATTATCGACGGTGATTAACCCCTATTTCAATCAACTTTTACAGGACAATCAAGGTTGTCTCACCCCGATTGACCTATCGGCAAAAGCCAATCTCACGGCCAAATTAGCCAGACAATTTTTAGACAAAAAAGCTGAGGAATTTGGGGCGCAAAAAAAAGCTGTAGGCGATAAGGGTATGGCCTATTACTTTATCACCGCCAGTACCTTGGGGAGTATTTTTGATGAGAGTGACCCCTCTTTAGAAGAAATAGGGGAAAAACAAGTTCCTGCGATTACTGCCTCGAGATCACCTCTGACCACTTTAGAGCAATCCCAGGAGGCTAAATCCCCCCTGATTGTCGCCGAGAAAAGCGAAAATTCTGTCTCGGAGGTTCCTGTTATTTCCTCCTCCCAACCTCTGACTAATTTAGGTAAATTATTTGAGGAAAAAGAGGAAGAAAAAACCGAAACGATCGCTGTTCAAGAAACGGTAATTCAAGAACCGGAGGAGATAATTAATCCTAGTTTGAACAGTCCTGACAGTTCTTTATCCCAATCAGAATCAGAAGTTAGGGAAGAATCTCTAACCACTGTATCTGAAACCATCTCATCGATGAGTTTGGCGGATTTGGCTAAACGTTTAGGAGTTACCCCAGCCGTTTTGGGTAGAAACAAAAAAAATAAATCGGAAGCAGAATTTGCCGATTGGAGTCGCATCAGAGATCCCGATGGTATTGCTTGGAAATTTGACGCAAAAAACTCCTTATTTGTGGTCAGCTGATAGGGAATTTGTTTTGTTTTTTAGACAGGCATTGAGCCTGTCTTTTTTGGCTCTACGTCCGACTCCTGTTTCATCTACAAAATTGCCTTCAAGCACCAAAATATCTTCACCACCAGGATGTCCATGCAGCGGGAAAAAACCACCGGGATAGAATCGAGTCAGCATTGTCAATGGATGATCCTGGATTTCATGGTCAGACTCGAAACAGCCAAACCATAATGGTTCTTCCGAACTTACACTGTAGAAAATTCCTCAAGCTCCCTTTCAGAATTAGAAATGATGTCCGATGAAAATCTAAATCAGAAAATTAGGCAAGTTTTGGGAGTACAAGCAATGGCGGGAATGCTGAAGGATTTAACTTCGGAACAAATGGCAGAGTTTGACGCAGTGATCGCAAGTTTTAGACAAAAATATTAAATAGTCGTGGGTTATCTACTCAATACTAACATCGTCACAGCTATTCTCAAAGACAACTAAGTAGTTGTTGAGAAATTAAGTGAAGTAAGACTACAAGGAAATGATGTTTTTATAAGCTGTATTACCTATTTAGAAACTGAGGCTGGGTTATTAGCAGTTAAAGCAACGAATAAGTTAGCAAGATTTCAGGATTTGTGCCGCACTGATTTAAGAGTATTGTTATTAGATACAATGGAAATTGTCCATGAAGCTGCAGCAATTTCTGCTGATTTAAGGCGCAAAGGAACCCCAATACAAATGGCTGATATTCTCATTGCAGCAACAGCTATTAGCCATAATCTCATCCTCATTTCTGATGACTCAGATATGCTGAGAGTTCAGAGATTAACCGTAGAAAATTGGCTGCGATGATGTAGGGAGATAAGCTGTTCATCATTGTAATCAAACCAATCTTATCCTAGGTTGGGTTTCGTTCCTCAACCCAATCTACAGATTACTAAAAATTGTTGATAAGTAACAATTTTAGTTATTCCAAATTGTTGCAAAATCAATAAATCTTGATCGCCTGTAATTAAAAAATCAGCTTGACTATCTTTGGCTAAGGCTAAAAGGTAGTTATCTTTAGCGTCTCTACAGATATTAATTTTTGATTTAGTCTCAATACATAACCCAATTATGCTTAAAAGTTCAAGTAATTCTTGAACTTTACTTTTTGGAAAATGCTTTTGTAATTTTGGTCTTTTGGTAACAAGGTTAATTTCATTAAGTAGCTGTGGAGAAAAAATCGGCACAAGAGTTTTTTCAATCAGTAGATATTTTAAACTGGCTAACTGTTTACCAATAAGAAAGCTAATCCAAAGGTTAGTATCAATAATAACTTTAATCGGTGGCTTGTTGTCCATAAATTTTATCCCTAACTTCCTCCACTTCTTCGGTAATTGTCTCTAGGGAAAGCTCATCAGTTTTAAAGGTTTCTAAAAGTTGGGTTAATTTTTGATTTAAAGTTTCTTTTTCGAGTTCTTTACTGAGTTTTATTTTGTCACTTTCTGGGAGTTGTTTAACCAAATCTAAAATCTGGTCAAAGTTTAAGGTTAGTTGGTAAGTTTTTTGGTTCATTTTCTCAAATTATTGTTTATTGATAAAGTTTAATTGCTCGCAGTGCATACTCAAAACAACATTCCCGAATATCTATTTGTTTTTTCTATTTTTTTTGATAATTCATAATTCATAATTCATAATTCATAATTCATAATTCATAATTCATAATTCATAATTTATCTATCGAGTTCTGTGAAAAGCTGATGTTTACATGAGCAAAATCCCTAAAATTAGACTTGATAAAAAACCTGAGATCGTTATATTCTACAGGTAACAAGCTTTTAAACGAGAGAGCCACGCCCCACGCACCAATTATATCATTCATTCTACCTGAATATCAAACAGGAACTAGAAACCTGTTCCGGATTACATTTGTTCTTGAAAAAGATTTTGAAATG
Source organism: Microcystis sp. LSC13-02 (assembly GCA_002282935.1). Taxonomy (GTDB): domain Bacteria; phylum Cyanobacteriota; class Cyanobacteriia; order Cyanobacteriales; family Microcystaceae; genus Microcystis. The sequence continues at coordinate 15,402 of MTBT01000222.1, forward strand.
GCTCCGTATTTTTCCAACGATAGGTATTAAAATCTCGATAATCAACGGAAATAATTTGACCTGAACCTAATTCTTCTGCTAAAATAACCAAAGATGCGTCGGCTAAATCCATTGGCAAATCTCTATATTTTTGCATCAGTTCTAGGTTGAATACCTGTAGTTCTCCTGTGGAGATTTTATGAATAAGGGTTTTTGGGACATCTATTCCCACTCGTTTTTGTAGTAAGTAGCAAGTTTCAGTAACAACGCACCAGGTTGTAATAAATTGTTGATTGATGAATTTTTGGAATTGTTTTTTTGCTAATGGGTGAAGTAAGTCGTTTTTATTAGCAAGAGCCAGCCAGAAACCAGTATCAACAATGATCATATTTTTGCTTAAGTTCACTTGTTAAATAGGTTTTATAGTTTTGCGAAAGGTCTGGTTCAGCTTCTATACAACCGATAAAGTCAGACCAATCTTCTGTTCCCTGCTCTTTCATTTCCTGTGGGTTGGGAGAATATCGTTTTTTGAGAATACCTACAAGTTCAAGAATAGTCTGTTGTGCGTCGAGGGGAAGGGACGCAATATCTTCTTGAATCGTTTCTAGGTTTATCATTGTCATTATCTCTTTATGGTTGATTGTATCAATTTTAAGATAAAAATCGAGTTCTGTGAAAAGCTGATGTTTACGGGAGCAAAACCCCTAAAATTAGACTTGACAAAAAACCTGAGATCGTTATATTCTATAGGTAACAAGCTTTTGCACGAAAGAGCCACGCCCCACGCACCAATTATATCATTTATCAAACAGGAACTAGAAACCTGTTACTAGGGAGAGATTGCTACGGGGGGATATTCGGTAGCAGTTAAATAATCATAATAAAAACCACAGAGGACACAGTAGCGGCTCTTGTCGGGTGCGTTAGTGATAGCATAATACACCAATTTTCTTAAGAAGGTGCGTTACGGCGCGATCATAATTTAATTATTAACAAATTTCCTTTAAATACGCGCCTAACACACCCTACAAGCTACTATTTTTTCAAATTTTCTGCACCAGAAACAACTTTGGCCGAGTCAATTTTATCCCCTTGTTTGATCGTATCGATCACTTCCATTCCCTCAGTTACATAACCAAAAACGGCATAATCACCATCGAGGACAGAGCAAAATAAAACTGAGAAGAAGCGGAATTAAGTTGTGTAGAACGAGCCATCGCGATCGCACCGCGTTTATGGGGTAAAGCGACGATGGGAGTGCGCGACGTGGCCTGTTGACCGATTGATTTCCCATAAATCGGCTCTTTTTCGTCTTTGAGGAGAATTTCGAGGGGAACATAACGAGGTTGCTTGGTTTCTGGATCGACAAAACCACCAGTTCCGCGACCTTGGGGATCACCACCTTGGGCGACAAAAGGCTGCGGTTCTGTAACCACGCGATGGAAAGTTAAACCATTATAAAAACCTCTCCCCACGAGATCCACAAAGTTACCAGCAGTAATTGGGGCCGCATTACCATCAATTTCGATCTTTACCGGTTTACCTTTGATGATCATCTCGACGACAGCAGTTCCATCTAAGCGGGGTTTGTAATTATCCATGTTGACACTGCTAGTCACAGGAGGAGGGGTTGTTTCAGTCTTTTGATTAAAAGCAAATTCTCCTATTAAAGAAGATGAAGTCCAAGGAACTTGATAATTATTAGTATTTTGGGCAACATCAGAGCGGACTTTTCGCATCATTAAATCCACTTCCATATTGGGAGTTTTAATATATTTTAATAAATAGGAAGTAAATAATCCATTCCGTCCAGTACCATCACTAGCTACTTTTCCCGGTGCAGTAGCAAAAGCAATTAAAGTTCCTGATGCTGCTTGTACTGGTGCTGTTAATCCCCTGCTAGATGAACGCCAAAATTTACGAAAAGGATTATCTCGACAAGCATCTAAAATCACAATATTAATTCGATTACCTGCATCTTCCATTCTGCCGAGTATTTTCCCCAAAGGCATTGACTCATACTCAACATCTTTTTCAGCTTTAATCTGAGCATTAACAGGAATGAGATAATTTTCTCCTTCTACCTGCATTCCATGACCTGCATAATAAAATAAACCGACGTAACCTTGATTAATTCGAGTGGTAAACTGATCGAGAGCATCATCCATTTGTCGTTTAGAAGAATCCTTGAGCAAAATTACCTCAAAACCTAATTCCTTCAAAGCATTAGCCATATCTGTGGCATCATTAAGCGGTGTATCAAGCTTACCAACTTGGTAATTTGCATTGCCAATCACTAACGCGATCCTTTTCTGCTGTTGTGTGTTTGGACGATTTTGGGGGACAGCGTAATTGATGCCCTTAAACGGCAAAAATTTGCCTCGCTCAGGAGACATCCACATCGCAACACTTAGGATAGTTGTTGTGATGATTAAATAACCCAGAAGTTTAAGACGAGAGATAGACATAATTTATTTTTTGGGCATAGTAAAGGCTTCTAAAGTCATTTTTTGAGGCGAGTTAAAACTAATTTTAGATAGTACATGAACCTTGTCCTTGATATTAAGTAGCTTTCGTAATTCTTCAGGTGTTAATACCCTATTTAAGTTGACTTTAGCCGACTGGGGAGGATTTTGTAACCTTAAAGCCGTGACAGGAACTCCTGGCCAAGTTTTAACATAACCTCGGATACGAGAAGGAAGAGGTTCACCCTCAATCCAGACATCTCCTTCAAATTCTATCGATTTAATTTGATTCAGAGGAACCGTTTCTGAATCACCCCCCGCCGACAGTCTCAAACTTGCCTGATTAAAAGCTGTTAACCGTCCCGTCAGAGGATTTCCCCGCTTGAGTACCACCGTCGCCTTATCCGGTACAGCCACCTCTAACGCCGTTTCCTGACTGCGGACAGAACCCTGAAGCCATTCTAACCGCCGATCGCTTGCTACTCCCAGCAACAGCAAAGAGAAAATACTCCCCCGCAAAATAGCTTTCATCATCCGATTAACCCCTCAATATCGAAATAAATAAGAGATGATAGAATTTTAACATCTCCTTTTTCACTTCAACCATCCCAGGCAGTTTGTCATGACTGATCCCGACAATTCCTCAGAATTTAATCCTCTCGGTAAACTAATTAGTGTATTGGTTTTATTAGCCGCTGCTCTTTACTTTACTGGCTGGATTTATCGCTGGGCATACTTTAGCTTTTTTCACCTCGAAGTTACGACTCTGAGTCTTCCTAACGAATCCTTTTATTTTGCCGCTTTTCAAACATTTTTTGGAGACCTTTGGGCAATTCCTAGAAAAATCCTATTTTTATTGGTGATTATAGGTGCTACTGTCATCACCTTTGCCGGACAAAGATGGCTGATAAAATATCTGAAAAGATTACCGATTGCTTTGAGTAAATCCCAAGCTAAGATCGTTAATTTTTTATCATCCCTATTGAATGAATTTATTATCGTTATTTTTGTACTGATGGCTCTTTTTTGGCTGGCAACCTGGCAAGCAAAAGATGATGCTTGGAAAGATGCTGTTAATGAAACTTCTTCTTTACCGATTGTCACGATTGTTATGCCTCAAGATGCCAGTTTAGGACGAAAACTTAATAATCCTTTAGAAAGTCGTTCCACAAAAACTAACCTACCTAATTTTAGGATTATCGGCGATCTTCAATCCTACAAACGTTTATTAGATAACGAACTTAATGATATTAGTAACCCTGATAAACCGAGAATTTGGCGACTGTTGCTCAAAGGCAATGGTTATTCCTATATTTTCCCAGCATTACCAAAAAAAGAAGCTAAATTAACCTTTCCGGTTGTGATGGTTTATGAAAGAGATAACGGTGTTCAATTGACAATTCTTAATTCTTCCATGTCCCAACCCTAGCATCTAAAACATAAGTAGGTAGGTGTTAAAAGTTGTCAGTTCCCCCCTTATCAAGGGGGGCAGGGGGGATCAGTAGAGGATGATAAAGTGTTGAGTCGGTCACAAATCCGGTCAAAAAACCAAAATTAACAATCCGCCGTAACGCACCAATTATATCATTGATTCTACCTGAATATCAAACAGCAACTAGAAGCCTGTTCCCCGGCAGTGGAAGTTAGGGGTTGCTAACAGGGGGAACAGTGATGACAAAGCGGATGACAGTTCCGATAACTGCTGTTGCCAAGATAGTGATTAATGCCCAAATTTGGGCTTTCTGGGAGCCTTTAATCTCTTTTAGATCACCTTGTAAGGTGTTGAATTCTCCCTGTAATGCCTTGAGGTCTCCCTTGACTTCGGCCTCGAATCTGACTTGAACAATCTTCATGTCTGTGACATCTTTCTGGAGCGCGTCTAGCTTCTGATTGGTCTCTTTAAGATTCTGATTAATCTGGTCTAGGATTTTTCCTAAATCGGTTTCGATGGTGGGGCCGCTCATGGGTTAGACTCCTAATTAATTGGTGCTGTTGTTTCCGACTTAGATTTCAGTGTTTGAACAAATTGTAAAACTTTTTGTTGCTTTTCCGGTGTCAGTTCTCGCCATTGTTCAAGTAGTTCTTCTTCTTTACCCATAAATACCTCTCTTTACCCATAAATACCTCGCTCTTCAATTATAAATTGTTTGGTTTTGAGCGAGGCTAATTGACCACAAAGCCACAGAGGACACAAAAATCATATCATTTTTGGTTTGCGGTGGACGTTGTAGAATAGAGAAAACCTACTACGCTGATAGATACCATGCCCTCGACCGCTATTACCACGATCATCAAGATGGTTGAGTCTCTGCCTGATGAGCTTCAAGAGCAGTTAGTAGAGTACGTTCGAGCTTATATTGCAGAAATTGAAGAAGAAAAACGATGGGATCAGTCTTTTAAACAGACGAAGAATAATCTAGTCGTAGCAGCTCGAAAAGCCAAAGAAGAGATTGCGGCAGGATTGTCCGCACCGATGGATTATGAGCAGCTATGAATTCCGCAACATTGCCTTCATTTTGGCAGAAGTATCGCAACTTGAAGCCAGCAGTCAAAGCCGGAGCCAGGAAAGCATATCGGTTATGGGTGGAGAATCCGTTTCATCCATCGTTACATTTTAAGTGTATTGACAGCGACGAAGATATTTGGTCAGTGCGTGTAACGAAGAGTCATCGAGCTTTGGGAGTGCTGTCAGGGGATACAGTGACCTGGTTTTGGATTGGCGATCATGATGAGTACGAAAAGTTTTATTCCTAAAACACAGGAACTAGAAGCCTGTTCCACGGGAACTTTAAAAACCCACTTCCCACTCTCCTATACTTTTAAACAGGATTTAGTATCACTCCCTCATAATGACATTGTTGATTTTCGTTGAGGATGTTTATGGTGATAATTTTAGCACTCGTAGGCTTTGTTAGTCGAGCGCCTAACGGACTATAAACTACATGGCATAGCGACTTTTTTCGGAAGTATCAAAGTGAGCAAGCGTAATTTTTTTGGCGAAGATAGAAGTTTTTCGAGGCAAAAAAACAGAACGTTGCCGGAAATATTCGCCAAAATATTGACGGTAGAGAGGACAACTCACTCGGCAAAACTTACCTTGTCGGTGAATCAGTCCGAGACTTTCTAGGTGAAAAGCTGCCATTAAATCAATTTCTATGTCTTTTTCTGCCATCACCACCTTAGCAAAGATAGCCGCTAAATTGCCTTTTAAGTATTGTAGATGCGAAAGTAACCGTTTAAGATGGTCTGCAAAAATATTATTTTCCTCGTCGATCGAAGTAGCTAAAATGGTTTCTAGGGTACAATTACCCCGAGCAATATGATAGCAAGCAAGACGAATTAAATAGGGATTACCCCCTAGAAATATCCATAATTTTTCGTAGTCAAAATTCTGATCTAATCCCTGTCTTTGACTTAATTCTCGTACTTGTGCGCTGGTAAAATTAGGCAATTCGATCGGTAGGCCAAGACCAAAAGGAGATTGATAGGTATCTGAGGTTTTACCAAGCTCGTGTGCAGGGGAATAGGCAACAATTAAACGTAATTTTTGCCAGAGGGGTTTGTTTTTGCCTTCCTCGTGCCAGAGGTGCAGAATACTAAAAAATTCTTCCCTTAGCTGTGGATAGGATAAAAGATATTCAAGATCATCAAAGGCAATCACTAAAGGGCGATCGAGATGGGAGAGAATATGCTTTTCTAGATAGATTTTACAGTTAATTTTACCCCCCAAGAATTCATCCCAATTCTGTGGGAGATGATTGTCTAAATCTAACTGGCGACTAATACTAACACAAAGCCAACGCAGCCAGTGATTTAAATCTTGAAAAATTGAGCTTTCTGCTAACCGAAAACTGAAATAAAGCGTATGGTATTGCTGTTGTTGTGCATAATTAATAATTCTAGTCATCAGGGAAGTTTTTCCCATTTTTCTGGCCGCGTTAATCCGGATAAGACTACCCCCGCGCAAGATCTCTTGATAACAAATCTGTTCTAGATTATTTCTGTTGATATAAAAGGGGGAATCGAGGGGTACTTGTCCCTCTGGTAACTCAGGCAATAGTTGAGGATTAATAGTATCAGTTTCTGGCAAGTTAGGACGATAATAATCGCTATTTTCTAGAGTTAAATTAAAAGCTTGAAAACAATGTTTCAGGGTTTGTTTATCCACTCCCGATTCACAAGCAAATACCTTCATCAGAGTATCTACCCCTAAAAGAGTTTTCTCGCTGAGGACTTCTAGGGTGAAACGATGACCGCGATTATCCCGATATTCCGCTTCTTGTTTGGCAGTAAGTAATTTTTCTAGTCCTGTGGGGGTAAGGACAACCCCGCGTCTGCGGCGCTGTTTTTCTGGTTTTTCCATGATAGTTTTTCCCTGTCCTGAACTCAAACTCTGCACCTCTACTAGAGGTTTTGAGTTTCCTATAGACTTCTCCTCAACAGGGAAACAATCAATTCCGTAATTTTACTGGTTTTGGTGGTTCTTCGTTACTTAGTATGGTTCGATAGGGTGGCATAAATGGACTAAATCCTTATCTGGCAAGAGATTTGATTGATTAGTTCGCTCTAGATCGAAAACAATTAACAAAAATCGCCAAATGTCTTTCTCTATAAGAGTTTCATTGCTTATAACCCTGTACATTGCATAAGACAAACCGAAGAACCGTTTTGGTTTAGCCATCGAGAAGGTAGGAAAAATAACCAGACCACTTATTTCTGGGATAGGGATAAATCTTAGCCTACTTGCTGACGATAGCTATTCATTTCTAGGCTATCTTCCCCATAAAGATCCTCAATGTGTTGATGACAGCAATCGATCGCAAATTGCTCAAATTCTCTCGGTTCGATTTGATACATTTTGGCAAAAATATCCGGTTGAACACGACAAAATTCCGGTCTCTGGTCATAAATGGTACAGAGACGGGTTTGGCGATCAAAGTATATACACCAACCCTCTTCCCCCACCATGCTGAGATATTGACTTAATTGTGCGGGAGTCAGATATTCTTCTAAGTCAGGACGCTCATCGGGATTTAGTTGACAACAAGCTCCACAATTTTTAATACATTTCCAATTGGCCATATAACCGGTGTGCCGCGATGAATTAATCCTAGTACCTACTGACTAGCTTACTAGCAATTAGTCCCAATTTTGCCTTCCCGCAGCAATTCCCCTCAATAGTTTTAATCTCAGCCGGCGATCGGGAGTGAAAGCTTGACGAGGTCAGGATTGAGAAAAATGGGCGTTGTAAGGGTCGAACTTACGGCATCCTGCTTGTAAGGCAGGCGCTCTACCACTGAGCTAAACGCCCGAATCATTTTTGCACTTTCTCACCATAACATATATTTTTAAAAAAGTATATTATTTTTTTGAGCGAGTTGATTTTTTTCCGATGCCCTCTGGTCGAACTCACGATCGCATTACCCTAATTCTGCTGCCACCGATTGCGGGGGCGAGTTTTTTGGTCAGTGGCAGTGGTAACTTAACTCTGTTACTCTTGGCCAGTTATTTGTTTAGCGGATTTCTGTTTGGACCAGATCTTGACATCCACTCAGTACAATACAAACGTTGGGGTTATCTACGCTGGTTGTGGCTACCCTACCGTTCCATGATCCGTCATCGCGGTTGGTTATCCCACGGTTTATTGATCGGCACAGTCTTTCGGTTATTTTATCTTGGTAGTTTTCTTTTACTAGCGGCGATCATCATCATCCCGATCCTGCAAAGTTTCTGGGGTATAGACTGGGATTGGCGACTGTGGCCGCAGCAAGCGATCGCATTATGGCAACAGTATCCCCGGGTAGCGATCGCTATTTTCCTGGGTTTAGAATTAGGGGCGATGAGTCATAGTTGTAGTGATTGGATCGGATCGGCCTACAAACGTTCTCGAAAAGTGGCTCAAAAACCGGTAAAAAAGAAAAAACGTTAATAGTCCCCGTCCACAATTTCTAATTAGGGTCTGCTGAAAAAGTTTTTCGGTGGGGGTAGGAGTCAGGAGTCAGGAGTCAGGAGTCAGGAGTCAGGAGTTTCAGGCTTTGTT
>MTBT01000222.1:23957-34267 GCA_002282935.1 Microcystis sp. LSC13-02
ATCCTATTTTCTTGCACTAACATCGGACTTTAACAGGTCAAAAGCTTTATTTTAAAAGGGTTTTACCATTATTCAGCAGACCCTAATTAGCCTTACTTTTATATTCTTGCCAAGTTTTCGGACTGATAAAGAGAGTTCCTTTTTCTTGCTTGTCGGGAAACTGGATATAATTTTTCTCTAAATAATCCTTGAGTTTTGATGATTGCAGAAATTCCTTTTCAAATCGATAGAGAAAAACCAAATCGGGCTGTCTTTTTTCGATAACTTCTAGGATAAAATCCCCATCAAGATTCTGATTGATAAATCTCTTTCTGGTGATGACAGCAGTTTCTGGTGGTGTTTTCAAGAAATATTGATATATGTAGTGAGGATTATCGGTTAACAGAAGTTTATCGGAGTTTTTAAATTTTTCAAACACAGCTTCTGCTAAAAGAGGTTTATACCTTTTGTTAAATTGAACGTAGGCATTAATTGAGGGATCACGATTGGTGATTATTCTTAAGGTATTAAAGATAAATTGACCAGACAGGGAGAGAAAAATCAGCATTTTAAGTATTAATACTCTGGTTATTTTGCGATTTTGCTGAAATTCCCCGAGGCTATCAGTAATTTTTAACTGTTCGACAAATAAGGCAATTATCCAAACGGCAGGAATAATTAAATGGATATAATAATAAGGCCAAATTGGGGCGACTGTGGCAAATCTAAATAGATTAGAACCTAACCAGACCAACGGCGGTAAAAGTGGTATTATATTGCGAGTAAAAACCATCGCTATAATAGCGATCACTGTGACTATCAGATAAATTGGTTCCTGTTGTAGGGCGCTTTGTAAGAGAGTCAATAAGGTGAGATTTTCTTCACCGAAACTAGAGGCAACACTGACATGAGATTTAATGATATTTGCGTAGGAAAAAGGAAAAATAGTCAGGGAACCCAAGACAAAGACTAAAACGACAGCGACTGACCAAATAACAATATCAATGATTCTTTTAATAAAACTATTCTGTTGATTAAGAAAAATAATTAAAGCTACAGTTGGGATAATAGTAATGCCTGAAAGTTTAATTTGCAGGGAAAAAACGAAAGCAATGGCACTGAGTAAATACAGCCCATACTTAAGCTTACCCGTGAATTGAAGGGCTTTAAAGATAATAAAAATACTTAAAATTGTAAAAAAAAGTGAGGGTAATTCCCGCAACATTGTCGTTGACAGGGTAATATAAACTAGACAGGTTGAGAGAATGAATACCGATAAACAAGAGGCTAATATTCCGCAATTAACTCTCAGAATTAGATAAAAAATTCCTAACATAATTGTGGACAAAGAAAGCACCATAATGCGCGCCGCATGGATAGTAAATCCTGTCACGCTTAACCAACCATTTAGTAAAATAGATAAACCCGATAAATGATCGTGCCAAACTTGTTCGTAGAGACGATAACCTTGTTTAGTGACGTAGGCAAGTACCATGGCCACCGCTTCATCAAAATTAAGGATATAGGGATAATGAAGCGGGACTTTCCAGAAAACAATCCCTAGAAAAAAAACTGCAATGGCAATTAATGCCATTAAATCAAAACGATAAGATTTCTTATTCATACACTTTTTCTGGACAAGAATTGCTGCGTATCTTATCACAGATCGAGACATCAATTATGGGTAAAAAAAGATACAAAGATTACTTTTCGGAACTACGCCCTAAATCTTTAGATCTATGATAGGCCGCCACTACTGCCTCGATAATAGTCGATCGAAAAGAGCCTTTTTCTAATTGTCTCACCCCAGCAATCGTGGTTCCCCCGGGGCTAGTGACGCGATCCTTTAATTCTCCCGGATGTATGGCCGATTCTTTTAATAGGGTTGCCGTCCCTAAAACTGTTTCTAGGGCCAATTGAGACGCGATCGCTCGCGGTAATCCGGCCGCCACACCACCATCGCTTAAAGCTTCCACCATCAAGGCCACAAATGCCGGGCCCGATCCCGATAATCCCGTTACCGCGTCCATCAAAGCCTCGGGAACTTCCACCACCGAACCGACGGCCGCAAAAATATCTCTGGCTACGGCCAGATGTTCCGGTTCCGCATGACGACCGGCTGCGATCGCTGTAACTCCTTGTCCCACCGTGGCCGGGGTATTGGGCATCGTCCGGATCACGGGGCGATCGGGAAAGCCCATTTCTAAGCGATTGAGGGTAACTCCTGCTAAAATCGAGATAATCAAGGGTTTTTCGGGTATTCCCAGCAAACTATTCACTACTTGCTCTAAAATTTGCGGTTTTATCGCTAAGATTAACACCTCAGTTGCTCTAGCGGCTTCCCGGTTATCCTCACTGACTTGTACTCCGTAGGTATTAACCCAAAAGTTGCGCCGTTGGGATTGGGGTTCACTGACTAACACCGTTTCGGGACTATAAATATTTTTTTTTAATAAACGGCTGAGAATGGCCTCGGCCATGACTCCACCACCAATAATTCCTAAACGAATAGACACAGTATTATTTAAAGTAAAAAGTAAAAAGAAAAAAAGGCAGATTTAGAGATCTTACCCCCAAAAAAACGCATCCTCTCGAGAATCGATCGATTTCTAGCTTCGACAAACTTAACGAGAGGACTATGGGAGGATTCATTGAGCTAATCGACTGCTTTCGGCTCCCCAAGCAGGTGCGGGGGAAACGGGACGAGCCATTTTCGGGTTGTCGGTGATATCGTGAATAGTTCCGGAAAGGGTGCTAACTTTAACGCAGCTGGGGGTAAATAGGAAAATACTCTCACCGATGCGTTCTTGATGACCATCAATCGCGTAAGTGCCACCGGCGACAAAATCCACGGCTCTTTGTGCTTCTTCGGGATCCATGACGTTGAGGTTTAAAACCACCGATTTGCGTTCTCTCAGGGTTTGGATAACTTGGGGCATTTCCTCGAAGGAATGGGGCTCGATCACTACTACTTCTGCATTATTGTTGTTAATACCTGGCATACCGATCACGTTGCTTCTGTTGAGTCCCATAGATGTGGCTGTACTGAGATTTAAAGGTTCGCGTTGACGACGATTGAGGGGATCTTCTTCTTCGTTTTGATCCCTATCTTGGGGGGAAGACTTTTCCCAGTTCATTTCTTCGTAGTCGGTTTCGTCTTCGTCTTCTGGTTGTTCGGAGATGCCGACAAAATCTTTGAGTTTGGTAAAAATGTTGTTCACAGTCTAAGTGTCCTTCAAAAGATTTTTTAGGTGGTCTTGGCTAGAGTCGGGGTTATTTTAGTGGCCTTTAACAACTTTTGCTCTTACTTGGTACAGGGGAACTATTTTGTTAAGGGTTCGTCATTCTAGTCGTCTGGAGACAGAGGTTAGTTCCCTCTTTTCAGTTATCAGTTATCAGGGGATAGTTTTCAGGGATTGGGAAAAAGTCAATTCCTCATTTCTAACCACCGGTTTCTAGACTAGACGCTGTAATTTTAAGATATATTGTCACCGATTATTAAAATTTCTAGGGGTTTTTTCTGTAAATTTACGGAGATGGCTTAGTAGATGCGATCACCAAAGATGCTGGTTCCCACCCGGATCAAAGTGGCTCCAGCCTTGATGGCGAGAGGATAATCGTTAGACATCCCCATGGATAGATGAGGCAGGCATAAACTAGAGCTATTCTCGATTATTTGGGCTAAATCGCCGGTTTTTTCAAAGGCGGCTAACTTTTCCCCGGCGGATAATCCCTGGGGCAGAATTGTCATCAAACCTTGAATTTTTAGCTGTTTACAGTTGACTAAAGCGGGAATATCTGCTAGTAATTCGTCCGTGTCCCAACCGAACTTATCGGGATCGGGGACAACTTTCACCTGTAGCAAAACTTGGGGATTAATCTCTAATTCCGCCGCTAGGCGATCGAGTCTTTGGGCTAATTTTAAACTATCGAGGGAATGGATTAAATCAAAAGATTCTAGAACTTTGCGGGCTTTATTTGCCTGTAGATGCCCGATAAAGTGCCAAGAAATATCTGGGAGGTCTTTTAGTTCTTGCTGCTTCGAGATTGCTTCCTGTAGCTTACTTTCAGCAAAATCTCTCACTCCTGCTTGGTAAGCTTGACGGATATAATCGCTCGATACCTGTTTACTGACGGCAATCAGGCGCGTGGAGGGGGGTAGGGTAAGACGGATTGACTCGATACGACTAGTGATCGTCATGAACTAGACTGAAAAGGTTTGTTGATAAGTTTGGTTGAGACTGTTAAATTCTTGCATATTACTGCGCCGTCGCAAATTCCGCAGCCGGTTTTCCACTAAAAGACGAGCATCGGAACGACTAATCGGATCGAACGAGACTTTTTTGGGACCCACCGTCACCAGAAAAAAAAGACGTTGGGCATAAAGAGTGGTAAATAATTCCTGATGTTCTTCTAATAGACAGACTCTGTATAATAGACCGAAAGTGGGATGATTGAGATAGGTTTCGTTACTCATTCAAGCGATCGCTAAAGGAAAAGGATTGAGCGAACTAGAAAGTTTTTCAACAACAAAATCAAGCGGATGGCTCACAAACAACTGATTTTTCGGGTGTTTCCCCTAGCTTGATTTTACCAGAATCCTTCATTGACAACTAACGATGCCAGTCTATGTCATGATTTCCTGAGTTTTCACTTTTTCCCTGTTAACGTGGATACATCTCGGTGACAACTTGTCACCATCAGAAATTAGCTCGGCTGCAAAAATCAAAGATTTTCATTTAGCTGAGGAGACTCCGAGACTCCGAGACAGGAGGATAAAAAAGACAATAGACAACTAAAATACCCATAAAAGCTAAGATTATATCAAATTTATCAGGTTTTTTAGATATTTTAACTCGATAGCGGCGATCGGTGAACTGAAAACTCACATCTGATCACTGATAACTGATAACTGATCACTGAATCACTGATGAAATGCCCTAAGCTTGTATTAAGCCTTTTTTAACTTCAAATTCCTTTAACCTCAATCAATATGGATTTTTCTAGTCTTGTTGCCAGTCAGCTAAACGCCGGTGCTATCTGGCCTGAAGGAATCCTGATTATTACCCTGATGGTGATTTTAATCGGCGATTTAATCGTGGGACGGAGTGCCAGAAGTTGGCTGCCCTACGTTGCGATCGCTGGTCTGCTCGCTGCTGTGGTTGCTCTCTATTTTGCCTGGGACAATCCGAAACCGGTGGCTTTTTTAGGGGCTTTTGAGGGGGATAATCTCAGTATCGTCTTTAGGGGGATTATTGCCCTTTCTACCGCCTCCACAGTGCTGATGTCTGTCCGTTATGTGGAACAAGCGGGAACTTCCCTAGCGGAATTCCTGGCCATTATGCTCACCGCAACTCTCGGAGGAATGTTCCTATCTGGCGCTAGTGAATTGGTGATGATCTTCATCTCCCTAGAAATGCTCAGTATTTCCTCCTATCTAATGACCGGTTACATGAAGCGGGATCCTCGCTCGAACGAGGCCGCCTTAAAATACCTGTTAATTGGAGCTTCTAGTTCGGCGATTTTCCTCTACGGTGTTTCCCTTCTCTACGGTTTATCTGGAGGTGAAACCAGTTTAAGCGCCATTGCTCAAAAATTAACCGCTGTTAACGGTGGTCAGTCCCTGGCCTTGGCGATATCATTAGTTTTTGTGATTGCCGGTATCGCCTTCAAAATTTCGGCGGTTCCCTTTCACCAGTGGACTCCTGATGTGTACGAAGGTTCACCCACTCCCGTGGTCGCTTTCCTCTCGGTGGGTTCGAAAGCGGCGGGTTTTGCCCTAGCAATTCGCCTATTAGTGACGGTTTTCGGTCTAGTCAGCGAACAATGGCGGTTTATCTTTATCGCCCTAGCAATTTTGAGTATGATCCTCGGCAACGTGGTTGCCTTGGCCCAAACTAGCATGAAACGGATGTTAGCCTATTCCTCGATCGGTCAGGCGGGTTTTGTCATGATTGGTTTAACCGCCGGTACTGACGCAGGTTACTCTAGCATGATTTTCTATCTGTTAATTTACCTGTTCATGAACCTAGGCGCTTTTGCCTGTGTGATTCTCTTTGCTCTGAGAACCGGAACCGATCAGATCGCTGAGTATTCGGGACTCTACCAGAAGGATCCGCTCCTAACCCTCTGTTTAAGCATCTGTCTGCTTTCTTTGGGCGGAATTCCGCCTCTAGCGGGCTTCTTTGGCAAGATTTATCTATTCTGGGCCGGTTGGCAAGCGGGACTTTATGCCCTCGTCCTCGTGGGTTTAGTCACCAGTGTGGCCTCGATTTACTACTATATCCGTGTGGTCAAAATGATGGTGGTCAAGGAACCCCAAGAGATGTCCGATGCGGTGAAAAATTACCCCGTTATCAATTGGACTCTTACCGGGATGCGTCCCCTACAGGTGGGTATTGTCCTCTCCCTAGTGGCGACTTCCCTAGCTGGTATCCTCTCCAATCCTCTCTTTACCCTAGCGACGGATTCCGTCACCACTACCCCCATCCTACAATCGGCGGCCCTGGCGACGCACATTTCCCAAGCGAATTGAGAATCCCTGTTGATTTATGCCAAGTATTCTAGTCCTGTCTTAAGGTTGGGATAAATCAACCACCTTAAGACTTGTTCTAGGCTTAACCTGCTTTTTGCCTTACTCAAATTGGCCAAGTAAAAGACTCATTTCGTTAACAACATTCTCACTTGCTTTTAACGCTTCTTTTCTAATTGCTTGAATTTCAGCCATACTTTTTACTATTCTCTGCTGTTCAGATTTGGGTGGAATAGGCACTAAAACTTTTGACAAATCATCCACTAAAATAGTAGGAATAGCATGACCTGTCATGTACCTTTTAATCTGGCGCAAAAAAAAGTCTGTTCGCATATATACTAATAAAAACAAAGGCTCGACTCCCTGAATATTTCTTAATACCGAAAATCCATTTGAGCAAATTGCTCCGTCTTCATCTTCCGTGATTAGGGCTGTTGCTTGACGTGGGGTTCCTGTACTTGCTCCTGAAATTGCTGTAATAATATCACCTTTGTACACTCTATATGTTGCGCGAGATGGAGCTTCATGTGCTTTGATTATTTGTTGAGAAACAACTTGCATTGTACGATAATCAACATCGGCAATAGCTATATATCTAATTTCACTGTCCTTGGCTAAACGAAAATCAGCTGAATCTCTCAAAATATCGGCAATTTCACCTAAAGGTTTCGCCCCAATAGATTTTAGATGTTCTAATAATTTTTGGTCATTGGGTAAATAATGTTCGGCATCCAGTCTCGAATTGAGCAGGGTGTTCTTAACTGTATAAATACAATCGCTGTTTTGTGCAAATTCGCCGTTGATAAATGACGTAAAAGATTGAGAAATATCATCTATATCATCGTCAACTATTGGCAAACCTGATTTTGTTTGGGCTATAACTCCAGACTCGTTGCGCTTATATGTTGTTTGTCCTTTAACGTCATAGCCTATTTTTTTGATTTGTGCCATAAAACAAGAATCATTGTTTGCTGGTAATTTTTGAACTACTAAAAGTGATGTCTTGATTCCTGTGCCATAAGGTACAAAAGCTTCTGTGGGGATGGAAACAACACCTAATATTTTTGCTTGGGAGCGCAACCAATAGCGAATCGGTCCATTAGAGATATTTTGTAATAGACCATCGGGTAAAACAATTGCCATGCGACCACCTGCACGCAATAATTTTATAGATTTCTCAATAAATAAAATATCGGGCGACTGACCTGCTAAAACGGTTGGGGAAACTTCCCAACCATTGGACGCTGATTTATGCCATTTCCGGGCAAGAAGATATGATTGAAGAATTTTCTGGTCTTCTACTTTGCCTTTATTTCCAAAAGGAGGATTGGTCAAGATAACATCAAAAGAGTTATTTAATTTTTCATCTTCGATAAGCGCATTAGTGCAGATAATTTCTGAACCTGTGCCACCTTCAAAAACTAAACGAATCATTCCCGAAAGGGCGACATCGGGATTAAATTCAATTCCCGTAATACTTTCTTGCACAAAAGTTGCTATATCGAACTCTGGGTTATTTTGTCGAACATGGTTTATTGCTTGAATTAAGAAACCACCACTTCCGCAAGCAGGATCTATAATTTTTTCTTTTGGTTTGGGGTCTATCATTTCAACCGCAAGGCGTACAATTGGGTGAGGGGTAAAAAATTCTCCCCTATCTCCACGCTGGTGTCTATTTACAAAAGTTTGAAAGGCTTCACCTTTTATATCGCCAGATGTTTTACTTAAATTGATGTACTGTAACTTTCCTACAATATAAGCAAGAGTCAAAGGTTTTAACTTGAATGTGTCATCGGTGAAAAATCCCCGATAATGATTCTTGATGGAGGTAAATAATTGACTGAGACGCGACATAAATTCATCGGACTTATTGGCTACGATGGCTTTATATTCACTTGCTGTAACGCCAAAATTTACCGATTGCTTGGCAGATTTTTCATCATGAAGTTTGATGATGATTAGTTTAACCATCTCGTGAAAAATCTTGTCTTTAAGCATTCCTTCGTTGGCGTAAATATAATTGTGGCACTCTTCAAAAACTGCTGCAAGATTGTTAGAAGGCCGTAATTCCTGAATTTGCGGGAGTTTTTCAGGTAACAGGCTGTCTTGGGAAAATAACAATCCTTGCTCTTTCATTTACTGCGCTTGATTTGACCGTTTCCCCATGCGGGTTGTTGAATAGATAGACTATTTTTAGCCTCGACTGCATTCCTAACAAACCAGTCTTTTAGTGGACAGAAAGCATCGCCATCTTGATTAAACAATAACTTGCTCCTATACTCTGATTGTAGAATATAAATTAGAGTATGTCAAGAGATAAAAAATTCAGTTTAATGTTAACCAAAGTGAGTAAAAAAAGCTTAGAGATTGTTTAGGGCAGAAATCTTGAGGGATTATATCAAAACATTGCAGACGACTGAATAAATTCAGTCATGCTCTCGTGTTATTTTAGTAAAATTGTTTAGCCTTTTGATCAGGTGGGTGGCACTCACCTGATTTATTTTTAGCTATACATTAAAACGGAATAGTAAAACATCACCTTCTTGAACAATGTATTCCTTGCCTTCACTTCTGACTAAACCTTTTTCTTTAGCGGCGCTCATTGTGCCACTATTAACTAAATCCTGATAAGACACGGTTTCTGCACGAATAAAACCCCGTTCAAAATCCGAGTGAATAACTCCGGCTGCCTGGGGTGCTTTCATGCCAGAAATAATCGTCCATGCGCGGGTTTCTTGGGGACCGGTGGTGAGATAGGTACGCAGTCCTAATAACTCGTAGGTAGCTTTAATTAAAGATTTTAATCCCCCTTCTTCTACTCCTAAAGAACCGAGAAAATCTTTTCTTTCTTCTTCCGACAATTCCACCAATTCCGATTCCACTTGAGCAGAAACGATCACAACTTTTGCCTGTTCCTGTTGGGCAATTTGACGGACACTTTCTACCCAATCATTACCCGTGGCCAGATCATCTTCGCTAACATTCGCGGCATAAATAATCGGTTTACGACTCAATAAACCGAGATTTTTAATTAACTCTTCTTCCTCTTTGCTTAAATCCACTTTTCGCGCCGAAATACCGTCATTAAGACAAATTAGGATTTTTTCAAGGATAGCCAATTCTTCGGCGGCTTCCTTGCTATTTTTCGCCTGTTTGCGTAAACGTTCCACCCGCTTCTCCACCTGTCCCAAATCCGCTAGAGCTAACTCTAGATTAATCACCTCGATATCGCGGGCCGGATCCACAGAACCGGAAACATGAATAATATCATCATTATCAAAACAGCGCACCACATGAACGATCGCGTCCACTTCCCGGATATTAGCCAAAAATTGATTACCCAATCCTTCCCCCTGACTCGCACCCTTGACTAATCCGGCGATATCGACAAATTCGATCCGCGTCGGCACGATTTTCTCAGAATTAGAGATTTTAGCCAAAACCTCCAGACGTTCATCGGGGACGGATACCACACCCACATTCGGTTCAATGGTACAAAAGGGAAAATTAGCGGCCTCGGCCTTGGCATTAGCCACCAGAGCGTTAAATAGGGTCGATTTCCCCACATTTGGCAGTCCCACGATTCCAGCTTTTAACATAAAAATTGCTTGATAAACATCATTCCGACCTCTCACTATATCAGGCTGCCTCTCGTTTTTGTGAATCCAGTTGATGAGAAAGACTGTGGATAGTCAACAGCTTAGTTAACATTTATCGAAAATTTGGGTTAAAACCCCGTCCTTTTAGGACGGCTTTAAGCTACAATGGAAAAAGCGATAACCAAGCTAAAAACTGAACC
>MTBT01000223.1 GCA_002282935.1 Microcystis sp. LSC13-02
CAGGGTTCATCATAATTGGCGGTTGTTGGGTTCATGGCAAGTCGCTACCAATTGGAAAGTTAGGCACTCATCTAAATCTATTATTCCCCATCAATATCATCAATGCTACTTGTCATCACAAAGCTTCCCATTAGAGCAACCTACATCTACATCTTTGTTCTAACATTTATTGGTAAAACTATATAATGCCGTCAGATTGCCGGGGGAGGAGTTACCTAAACCGGGGAAGATATCCTTAACTAAAAAAGGAGTTGACATGATTTTTTCCTGAATAAAGAGTAAAAATTCAACAATTAAGCCCCTAAAGAAGGCACCATCCACACGGATTGAGTGCCGTCGAGGTCGGTATCCGGTCCGATTAGCGCCGGGTTGCGGTAGCCCGGCAGCAGAGTGACAGCGAAAACCTCCTCCACGCCGCTATTGAACCAAAAAGTTGCCACCAGTTGACTGGTAGCTAGGTTGACAATAGCCAACCCGCACCGCAATTGATTACGCCGCTCATCCAGGGGTAAACCGCCAAAGACCGCCGTTTCCCGCACTTGGGACAACCCGACAAAGGCGTGACCTTCCCAACAGTCCAAACCCCGGGTAAAACCGGGCAATTCGGCGATGATTTCCGTGCTGCCAGTTTGGGGATGCCAACGGTTCAAGGTTCCATAACCGGAATTGAGGAAATAGAGATTACCCTGGTAAAGGCGGGGAGAATGGGGCATAGCTAAACCCCGCAGAATCACCTCTCCCCTCGGCACATCAATTAAGCATCCCCCTTGGGCTTTATTCTCTCGCCAGAGGCTTTCCTCGTTGGTTTCCCCCAATGCCGTCACATAGGCGGGAGTGCCGCTATTTTCAGCCATAGCCAAGCCATTGAGGTGACATCTATCTCCCGGGGCTAATTCAGTAATAAAGGGCGGTTTCCACTGGGGGAGAAAACTCCAATTTCCTTCGATGGTTGCCAGACAGTTAAACAGGGTATTGACCACCCAAAGGCGATTACTGCCAAAGGCCAAATCATGACCCATAATCGGGCCGGTGAGGTGAGAGGAGCGAGCTAAAAAGGCGATATCCTGTTCCCCTTCCGGTTTAATCTGGGGGGCAATCTCTCGATTAGCGGGTAAATTCCAAACTGCGTTACGAGCGCCCACAGCAATTCCGGTAGCAGTTCGGGTTAAACCCATTGCTTGGTCAAAATGGGCGAAACTCACCCGCATTTGTCCTTGATAAGTGCCAATGCTGGCCACTCGTCCCGCTTGGTAGGTGGAAATCAACACCGAGAGGTCAAGCTGGTTGAGTAATTCCGGCAGATTGAGGCTGTACTCATAATTGACCGGCACTGCTTGGTGCTGAGTTGGACTCGCTGCTGGCTCCTGAGTATCTGAAAACTGGTTAGTGTTGGGCGGCAAGCTGTCCATAGAGTTTTTTTTGGTATAGATAATACTCAATTTTAATAATTGATTATTGTTTATGGTTTGTTGACTAAGGGGTTCTGATTAGGGCTGGCTGAATAAATGTGAAATATAGACTAGGTAAGGGTCTTAGGGTCTTTTTTTGCGAAACAGGTGCAAGATTTTGAGAGAATCATGTTTCAAAACCTTACATCTTCATCGGCCCGCGTCCTGTAGGGGCGAAGCATTCGGGCATAACCTATCACTGAAACCGTAGATTTCCTATCCGAATGCTTCGCCCCAACTTTTTCAGCAAGCCCTAATTAGGGTTTGCTGAATAAATCTAAAAACCTTATCCAACAAGGTTTTTAGACTTTTTTTCCCTCAAAAAGTGCCGACCCTTGGAGTGATCCACACCCCACACCCCAACCCCCAACCCCCAACCCCCAACCCCCAACCCCCACCGAAAAACTTTTTCAGCAAGCCCTTATTAATCCCTTAATAAGGGGGGTGCTGATAGGTTTCAGTTGGCATTAATGGGGTCTATTATAAACAAATTAATCAATATTATTTATAAAGTTTTCTTAACTTTTTTTGTATCAAATTTACTTGACCGGGAGCATTAAATACTTATGATTGAGTTTGTGTAAAACACTTTTGCAATTATGGTATTTTAGGATTGACAAGATCTAGCCAAGAATTTAGCTTAAGCCTATTCTTTTGGATATAAACTTAATTCTAGAAAAACTATTGGTAATCAGAAAATGCTGACTTCATCGCCTCCCAATCTCTCGCAACTTGCCCTTTTATTTCTCAAAATCGGGATTATCGGTTTTGGCGGTCCAGCTGCCCATATCGCTTTAATGGAGGAAGAAGTGGTTAAGCGTCGCGGTTGGATGACTAAGGAGCGATTTCTCGATTTGGTGGGGGCAACTAATCTGATTCCCGGTCCTAATTCCACGGAAATGGCCATTCATATCGGTTATATTTTTGGTGGTTTAGCGGGTTTAATAATCACGGGAGTTTGTTTTATCACTCCTGCGGTGTTAATTACTGGTTTTCTGGCTTGGATTTATACTACCTACGGGACTTTACCCGATGTAGCCCCGATTTTTGCGGGGATTAAACCGGTGGTAATTGCGGTGATTTTTCAGGCGCTCTGGCGCTTAGGCAAAAAGGCAATGAAAACCCGTCAATTACTCTTCATCGGATTAGGAGTTATCGGTTTATTAATCTTAGGTTTAAATGAAATTATCGCTTTACTTTTAGGCGGAATTATCGGGATGTTTATCCTAAAGAAATTCGCTACTTTTCCCCTGATTGTGGCAGGAATAGGCGGTGCGACGGCGGTTGCTGCTCCTAGCAATATCCCACCGACATTAACAGGATTAGGGCTATTTTTCCTCAAGGTGGGTAGTGTTTTATTTGGTAGTGGTTATGTGTTAGTTGCCTTTTTAGAAGGGGATTTAGTGCAGGGGAGAGGATGGTTAACCCAGCAACAATTATTAGATGCCATTGCTGTGGGTCAATTTACCCCTGGACCGGTGTTATCCACAGCCACTTTTATCGGTTATCAAATATTAGGAGTATCGGGGGCAATTGTGGCAACTCTAGCGATTTTCTTTCCTTCTTTTATCTTTGTTTTATTACTTAATCCCCTCATTCCTAAGCTGAGACAATCGCCTTGGACGGGTGCTTTTTTGGACGCAATTAATGCTAGTGCTGTGGCTTTAATGGTGGCAGTAATTTTTAATTTAGCTCTAGCTACTTGGTTACAACCTTACGGGAATTTACCCTTTAATTTATTGGCTATCATTCTATCTCTTATCTCCGCTATTCTTTTACTACGTTTTCAAGTTAATTCTACTTGGTTAATTCTTGCTGGTGCGCTCCTTGGTTTACTATTGAAACAATTAGGTTAGGGGGAAATAAGATAAATCTACCCTTAATACCCCCTTAATAAGGGGGGCGCTGATTTGTTAAACTTTTGCCATTGATGTAGTTGCTTCTCTGAGCTTTTCTACCCAGTTATAAATCCGATCGCAATCTAGTCTATAGCTGAGGGGATGAGCGATTAATCGAGCGCTACTAGCAAATAATTCGTCAATTTCTACTAAACCATTTTCCCGTAAAGTTCGACCGGTGGAAACTAGGTCAACTATCGCTTCTGACATACCCGTAATCGGTCCTAATTCTACGGAACCATAGAGAGGTATAATCTCGACGGGAATATCTAAACGACGAAAATAATCCTTAGCACAATTGACAAATTTTGAGGCAACTTTACCGTGATGGGGAATATCTAAGGGACTTTGATAGGGACTATCAGCAGGGACAGCTACCGACATCCGACAATAACCAAATTTTAGGTCAATTAAATTAGCCACATCGGGAGATTTTTCCAATAAAATATCATAACCGGCGATGCCTAATTGTGCCTGACCGTATTCTACATAAACGGGGACATCTGTGGCTCTTACTAATAAGGCTTTCGCTTGGTTAGTGGGGTCGGTAATCTGTAATTGGCGATTTTTTGAGTCAAGAAAGTCACTAAAATCTAAGCCAATTTTCTGAAATATTTGGATACTTTCGTTTAGTAAAGCACCCTTCGGTAAGGCAATTGTTAGCATAGAGGAAATTATGAATTGGGGTGTGGGGTGTGGGGTGTGGGGGAAGAACCTAGGTTGGGTTGAAGCATGAAACCCAACGTCTGCATGGGTTACGCTACTGCTAACCCATCCTACAAATAATTGTGCCTCCCTACTTATCTGATAACCGAGATTGCAGTAAGTTCTCTAATGACCACATCAGCTAATTGTAAATCTTGATGGTTTTCCAGTTGCCAACTAATTGCGATCGCTGCTGCTTTGGCCTGTTTAGCCATTTCCCAATCGGCCCTAGTGTCCCCCACCATCAGGGTTTTGTCCACTGCGGTCCCCAAAGCTTGACAGGTTTCTTGCCATAATAAGGGATCGGGTTTACTTAAACCTCGATCGCATCCCCAGGCAATTTTAATATAATTTAATAGGTCATTTTCCTTGACAAATTGCTCAACTCGTGCTGTAGTATCGGAGGAAAGAATCGCTAATTGTAAACCGGCCGCGTGCAGATAACGAATGACTTCTAAACAGTGGGGATAGAGGGGATTTAAGCGGGGGGGAACCTTTTCATCGGCCGCTTGGAAGGCCGCTTTTGCGATCGCCATGGCCGTTAACCAATCGAGGCCAGTGGAAGCAATACAACCGGCAGCGACGATATGATTATCTCTGCGGCTGCCCACTGCCATTAAACCAGCAGGATTGAGACTATTTGCCCCAATACCAAAAGTTTTAGTTAATAAAGACTCTAAACCCGGAATTCGCGATTCAATGGCTTGTACCCGAGCTATAGCTCGATCGTACCAGAAAGCCCGCGAATCCTCTAGCGTACCGTCCTTATCAAAAACAATCCCTTGAATATCTCTAAATTCTCGATTACCACAGCGAATTATCGGCAAATAAACCTCCTTATTTTTATTGAATGTCAGCCATAATTTTAGCTGTCAGGAGACAGGATTCAGGAGACAGGATTCAGGAGACAGGATTCAGGAGACAGGATTCAGGAGACAGGAGATTATTTTTTATTTATTCTCCCCACTTCCCCACTTCCCCACTTCCCCACTTTCCTATACCTTTTAAACAGGATTTAGTATTATTCCTCAAAAGCGGCTTTTTGCTGACGGACTAAATCGACACCGCGGGAAGTCCCCAGACGAGTGGCCCCGGCGCGGATAAGAGCGATCGCTTGTTCTAGGGTACGAATTCCGCCGGATGCTTTAATTCCTACCCGTCCTTTGCTAATTTCCTTGAGAAACTTCACATCGCTAACTGTTGCTCCTCCAAACCAGCCGGTACTGGTTTTTAGATAACTCACACCTGCATCCATGCAAATTTCTGCCGCTAAACGTTTCTCGGTGTCCGTCAGTTGCGAGGTTTCCAGAATCGCTTTTACCGTCTGGCCGGTTTCCTGACAAATACTAGCAATTTCTTGGAATAATTGCTCATATTTCCCATCTTTTAGCCAACCGAGATTAATAACCACATCTAACTCCTTAGCACCATTATCGGCAGCTTCTAAAGCCTCATAACGTTTAACTGCGGAGGTAGTGGCCCCCGCGGGAAAACCAATCACGGTAGAAACTAAAGTTTTTTTGCCGTGGAGTAACTGCACCGCTTGCTTAACGGCAGCGGGATAAACGCAGACGGTGGGAAAACGATATTGATCAGCCTGTTGACAGTAAGCCTCTAATTGTTCACTGGTGGCGGTGGGGATGAGGAGAGAATGGTCGATATATTGTGCTAAATCTAGATCAGAATCGGTGATAGCCATTATCTAAGCCTCAATATAGTCAATCGATCGCTATTTTCTCATTTTATGGAAGTCACACACTGCCTGCATCTCATTTTTGTCAATCTACTAAGTTGAGATTTTTAAGGGGAAACTCTCGGCTAAAATTGGGCGTTACTTTCGATTTTATTACTCAATGCAAGCTTTTGGGGGGTTCTATCCCCCAAACCCCGGAGCGCATTAGTTTTTCGGTGGGATGCTTACAGGCAGTTGTTAATATATTTGTACTGAGTTAAGAGTCACTCGACCGAATCTAAAACCTAATTGGTTAAGCTAAAAGCTTTGATGTGCTTAGTTTCTAACCTTCTTTTTAGGTGGGAGAATTGCCAGATTCTTTCTTTTGCCTCTTGCATGAGTGACTCTTGCCTTGAGAAGCTGATAATTGCTGATTGTCGGTGTTCCTGCAAATGTGAGATGCAGCCCACACAGCAAAGTCATCTCTCGTTAACCTAGAAATTCAGAGACTAGCAAAAATCCAGTAACCTAGGAAGAAACCGTCACAAGTGAAGACTAGGAGAGACTATATCTATGTTAGAAGCGTATCATCAGCACGTTGCCGACCGAGCGAAATTAGGTATCCCTCCCCTTCCCCTCAACGCTCAACAAACGGCGGAATTATGCGAAATGCTCAAAAATCCGACCGAAGAACTCAAGGGAGAATTGCTGACCCTGCTGCGTGACCGTGTTCCCCCCGGAGTTGATGAAGCCGCCTACGTTAAAGCGGGATTTTTAACAGGAATTGCTAAAGGTGAAATAAAATCTAACGTTATCTCCCCCCAAGGTGCGGTTAGCTTACTGGGAACCATGGTCGGTGGTTATAACGTTCATTCTCTGATTGAACTGATTAAATCCAGAGATATTAATATCGCCGCTGCCGCTGCCAGCGCTTTAAGTAAAACCCTGCTGGTATTCGACGCATTTAACGAGGTTTTGGAATTATCCGAGACCAATCCCTATGCTAAACAGGTTATCGATGCTTGGGCCAATGGCGCTTGGTTTATCGCTAAACCGAAACTTGCTAAAGAAATTACCGTCACCGTCTTCAAAGTCCCAGGAGAAACCAATACAGATGACCTATCTCCCGCTCCCCATGCCACCACCCGGCCCGATATTCCCCTTCATGCTTTGGTAATGTTAGAAACCCGTCAACCCGGGTCCTTAGAAACCATTGCCGAATTGAAAAAATTAGGCCATCCGGTCGCCTATGTGGGGGATGTGGTTGGGACGGGTTCCAGCCGAAAATCGGCGATTAACTCGGTTCTCTGGCATATTGGCGATGATATTCCCTTTGTGCCTAATAAACGTGCTGGTGGCTATATTTTAGGCAGTAAAATCGCCCCTATCTTCTTTAATACGGCCGAGGATTCCGGCGCTTTACCGCTTGAATGCGATGTTAGCCAAATGAACACGGGGGATGTGATTAAAATCTATCCCTACGAAGGCAAAATCACCAACGAAGCGGGCGCAACTATTAGCACTTTTAGCCTCAAACCTGAGACAATTCTGGATGAAGTGCGCGCCGGCGGTCGTATTCCCCTCTTAATCGGTCGCAGTCTCACCGATAAAACCCGTCACGCCTTGGGACTTGAGGCTAGTACCCTATTTACTCGTCCCACCATGCCTAGTGACACGGGTAAAGGTTACACCCTAGCGCAAAAAATGGTCGGCAAAGCTTGCGGTTTACCCGGGGTGCGGCCGGGTACTTCCTGTGACCCGATTATGACTACGGTAGGGTCTCAGGATACCACTGGCCCGATGACCAGAGACGAGTTAAAAGAGTTAGCCTGTTTAGGTTTTAGCGCCGATTTAGTCATGCAGAGTTTCTGTCACACGGCAGCCTATCCGAAACCGGTTGATATTCAAACTCATCACCAATTACCGGACTTTTTCTCTACCCGGGGTGGGGTCGCTTTACGTCCGGGAGATGGCATTATTCACTCCTGGTTAAATCGGATGTTATTGCCGGATACGGTGGGGACTGGAGGCGATTCTCATACTCGTTTTCCTTTGGGAATTTCCTTTCCTGCGGGGTCGGGTTTAGTGGCATTTGCCGCCGCTTTGGGAGTAATGCCTTTGGATATGCCGGAATCGGTTTTAGTCCGTTTTACGGGGGAATTACAACCCGGTGTAACTCTGCGGGATATTGTTAATGCCATTCCCTACGTTGCCATCCAAGCAGGCAAATTAACCGTGGAAAAACAGAACAAAAAAAATGTTTTTAACGGTCGCATTATGGAGATGGAAGGGCTGCCGGATTTGAAATTAGAACAGGCTTTTGAGTTAACCGATGCCACGGCGGAACGTTCCTGCGCTGGTTGTACGATTAAGTTAAGTACGGAAACAGTGGCGGAATATTTACGCTCTAATGTGGCATTGTTAAAAAATATGGCAGCCCGGGGTTATAGTGATGCTAAAACTATCCTACGTCGGGTAGCAAAAATGGAACAATGGTTAGCTAGTCCCGTCCTGATGGAGGCGGATAAGGATGCCGAATATGCGGATATTATCACCGTCAATTTAAGCGAGATTAAAGAACCCATTGTCGCCGCACCCAATGACCCCGATAATATCAAGTTAATGTCGGAATGCGCTGGGGATAAAATTGATGAGGTGTTCATCGGTTCTTGTATGACTAATATCGGTCATTATCGCGCCGCTGCTAAGATATTAGAAGGGGCAGGAGTTGCTAAGACTAAACTGTGGATTTGTCCCCCCACCCGCATGGATGAAAAACAATTGCGCGATGAGGGAATGTACGGCATTTTTGCCGCTTCTGGGGCGCGTACCGAGATGCCGGGATGTTCCCTTTGTATGGGTAATCAAGCGCGGGTTGAAGACAGAGCGACGGTATTTTCTACCTCGACTCGTAACTTCAATAATCGCATGGGCAAAGATGCACGAGTCTATCTCGGTTCCGCCGAATTAGCGGCGGTTTGTGCGCTGCTGGGACGCATTCCTACCGTTGAGGAATACCTAGCAATTGTCACTGAGAAAATTAATCCTTTTGCTGGCGATTTATACCGCTATTTGAACTTTAATGAAATCGCTGGTTTTGAGGATGAAGGCCGGGTAATTCCCCTAGAAGATTTACCTAAGATTGAGGTTATCTTAGGTATTCCTTCTGGTGTTTTGAGTTAGTTGACCGGTTATGGGTCATTTCGATCGAGGCGAAAGATTTCTTTTGATTTCGATCAAGATGACCCCTCTAACGATCGAATTTTCGACAATTATAGGATTTTTTTCGATATACGGAATGACAACTCGATAAAATAAAAATATGAAATTCGAGTGGGATCGACAAAAGAACCGAGCGAATATCATCAAGCACGATCTAGACTTCGCGGACGCGCAGCGGATATTTGAACATCCCATTCGAGTTTCCCTTGACGAACGAGAAAATTATGGCGAAGATCGATTGATAGGAATCGGTACGCTCGATGGCCGAGTGGTAGTTGTCGTTTTTACAGAACCGAGTAGAGATACAATTCGTATTATTTCACTTCGTAAAGCTTTACCCTATGAACGAAAACGATATGAACAATACCTCCGAGACGAATTGGGAGAAAGTTGACGCTCTTACGGAAGAGGAAATCGACACATCCGATATTCCGCCCTTAACCGAGGAGTTTTTTAGTAAATCGCGGTGGTGGAAACCTGTAGAGAAAGTAAATGTTCTTGTTCAAGTAGATCCCGAAACCCTAGCTTGGTTTCAATCACAGGGCGAGGATTGTGAACAAAAAATGTCCGCCGCTTTACGGATTTATGCGGAGGCTCACAAAGTATAGTCAAGTTTAGTTCGGGTACAAGCCACACAATAAAAAAGTTCGCTATCATTTTGAGCGGGATGAAAAGCCACACAATCTCATTTACCAATAAATCGCCTTAAATGAAATGATAAAAGTGAGTACGAAAAATTATGATTATAGATGTACCGACTGGAGATGATTTTAAATCCGCTGGCATTGATTTTTTAAATCTGGCTTGGAATACGCTGATAAGTTTATCTACAAAACTTAAGGATGCGGAATATTTTTATAATGTGTATTATAGCGATGAGAATGAAGAAGTAATCGATCAATTGTCATCTGAGCAATATTGGAAACAAGCACAACGTCCATTGAGTACAGCCCTTTCCCTTATTCAACAAGGAACCGAATTTCTCTTAAAAGGTCATATTGCTACAGTTAGCCCGTATTTACTAATTTTAGGAGATCCGAGTAATTATCCCAGTAAATCTCATGAGCGCAATATCCGTTTTAGTGAATTTAAAACAATTGATGCACAGGATTTAGTCAAAGTTTATAATACCGTATCGACTGGTCGATTACCAGATAACTTTCGACAAAGATTTGAAGATTTGAGAAGCAAGCGAAATATAATTGGCTCTTCGGTTTGTGTTATGCAATGGACTGGGGTTATAGGGGATATAACCCTTATGTAGAAAGGCATTTGGCGATTTTTGTCAATTGTTTTTGATCTAAAGCGAACTCATCAATTAAGTCTCTTGCCAGATAAGGATTTAGTCAATTTATGCCCCCCTATCGAACCATACCAAGTAACGAAGAGCCATATAATTATGCACACTGTAGATCCTGAATTATATATAAAAACTGAAAATCTGTTTGTTGAAATTCTAGAAATTTGTCATTATTTGATAGAGCCAAACTCGTGGATAAAAATTCGAGGACAATTCATTCAAAATGAACCTGAATCTGTTCTATATAGCCCTGAAACCAGAGAATTATTTAACCTTAGGCTGGCTTTAGAAATAAACCTTGTAATTGATTTATTAACACCTTCAGCAAATAATAAATATTTTAATTTTAATAAAAAAACAAGACGTTATTTCTGTCCTAGTTGTTATAGTGGTTTTAGGGAAAATTACGAAGACGAACAGATTCCAAGATTAGCTCAACTAATACCTAATGAACCAACTAGCAACACTATTTATTGCCTTGTATGTAATGAATCTTATGAAGTATTGCGGGAAGATTGCACAGCTGAAGATTGTCTGGGTAATGTCATAGATCCTGATGATGGTACATGTCTTACCTGTGGTTCGGACAATTTTCGAGATTAATTGTTGAAATTGTAATAAATATCTTGTATGTATTAATTTCTTTATTTTTTTAATCGGACAAGAAATCTACGAAAAGTTTTTCGCTCAAGCTGCCATACAAATAATCTTGCAAAAGTATCAAATTTTATTGTTAATTGTTGACACTAATCAGGAGGAAATCGTCCAATGGATAAACTAAATTATTATCAAAGCATAATCAAGAAAATTCTCACAGAATATGCAGAAATTTCCTCACAAGTACCCGATCAAGACATAGAAGAAATATTGATATTTGACGATGATAGAAGCCAATATCTTTGGTTTAATATTGGCTGGAAAAATGGCAAACGAATTAAAGCGATTTCCGTTTATCTTCGTCTAAAAAATGACAAAATTTATATTGAAGAAGATTGGACAGAAGCAGGTATCGCCACGGAATTAATGCGCTTAGGAATTCCCAGCAGTGAGATAGTTTTAGCTTTTCAACCTCCCGAAGTGCGACAGTTTACCGAATTTGCGATCGCCTAAAAATTATTCTTTACTTTCTCGTCAGATGAGGAGTAGCTAAAATCGAATATTTAAATATACTTGTTTCTAGGTCATTTCTGCCACTTCATACTAAATCTGGTTATTAAAGACTGATTATTTATTCCCCTTTTTGCATGAGTGCATGAGCAGAAAACGGGTTTCTCGGAGAAACCCGTTTTCTGTGCGTTACTCAACGGATTTAGTATCATCCTTGACTCGCCGGTTCAAGAGTTAGATATTTTCCGAGCAAAAGTGCTACAATGTGATTTTAGGGGTCAAAATAATCAAGGAGAAGAGCATGGTCAGCAAAATTGATCGCCAAGCATTTTTACAATCCTTAATGGTGCCACCGGGTAAAGAAATTTCTCTGCACAAAGACTACGATCCCGGGTTTAAACCCGACTACATTACCAAAGAAGATGCCACGCTGCTGCTGCAACAGGGTATCGAAAAAATGGCCGAGTTTCAAGATAAACTCTATGCCCAGGATACCTATGCTCTGTTAATTAATCTGCAAGCCATGGATGCGGCGGGTAAAGATGGTACGATCAGACACGTTATGTCCGGCTTAAATCCCCAAGGCTGTCAGGTATTTAGCTTTAAAGTTCCCTCGGCCGAAGAACTAGATCACGATTATCTCTGGCGATATTATAAAGCCTTACCGGAGCGGGGTCGTATCGGTATTTTTAATCGTTCCTACTACGAAGAATTATTAGTCGTGCGTGTCCATCAAAATTTATTGGAACGGCAAAAACTCCCCCCTGAAGACAGAACCAAGAAAGTTTGGCAGCGACGTTTTGAGGAGATTAATAATTTTGAAAAATATCTGGTTAACAATGGGGTTATTGTCCTGAAATTCTTTCTCAATGTTTCTAAAGAAGAACAGAAAAAACGATTTTTGGAAAGAATTGATCGCCCCGAAAAAAACTGGAAGTTTTCCGAAAATGATGTCAAAGAAAGGGCTTTTTGGGATGATTACATGAAAGCCTACGAGGAGGTATTCAATCATACCAGTACCGAGTGGGCTCCTTGGTATATTATCCCGGCCGATCGCAAATGGTTTACCCGTTTAGCTGTGGGGGCGGTTATTTATTACACCCTGGAATCCCTCGGTTTACGATATCCCACCGTCACCGAAGAACATCGCCAAGCTTTACTGAAAGCCAAAGAAATCCTCGAAGACGAGCCAGATTAAAAATGTAAGAAAATCCCGAAAAAGCGATAATTGCCGGAAAATCGATCGTATAATCGATCTCGATTTTAAAGAATTCCCCCTATGAATTATCGCATCGATCGCCGCACCTATGCTGAAACCTACGGCCCCACCATCGGAGATAAAGTTCGCCTAGCAGACACGGAATTATTTATCGAAGTCGAAAAAGATTTCACCACCTACGGCGATGAGGTAAAATTCGGCGGCGGTAAAGTAATTCGCGATGGTATGGGCCAATCCCCCATTTCTAGGGAAGATGGGGCGGTAGATCTAGTGATTACTAATGCCTTAATTCTCGACTGGTGGGGCATCGTTAAAGCCGATGTGGGCATTAAAGATGGCAAAATTTATCAAATCGGTAAAGCGGGTAATCCCCACATTCAAGATAATGTCGATATTATTATCGGTCCTGCCACCGAGGCATTAGCTGGGGAAGGGATGATTTTGACAGCAGGGGGGATTGATGCCCATATTCATTTTATCTGTCCCCAACAAATTGAGACAGCGATTGCGTCGGGGATTACCACGATGATTGGTGGCGGGACCGGACCTGCGACGGGAACTAATGCCACCACCTGCACCCCGGGAGAATGGAACATCTATCGAATGCTAGAGGCGGCCGAAGCTTTCCCGATGAATTTGGGTTTTTTGGGTAAAGGCAATAGCAGTCAGCCGGAAGGACTAGCGGAACAGGTAAAAGCGGGGGTAATTGGCTTAAAACTCCATGAAGATTGGGGAACCACTCCGGCAGCCATTGATACCTGTTTAAGCGTTGCCGATAAGTACGATGTGCAGGTGGCAATTCATACCGATACTCTCAATGAAGCCGGTTTTGTCGAGGCAACTATCGCCGCTTTTAAAAATCGCGTCATTCACACCTACCACACGGAAGGGGCCGGCGGTGGTCATGCTCCCGATATTATCAGGGTTTGCGGGGAAATGAACGTTTTACCCTCCTCGACTAATCCCACGCGTCCCTATACGGTGAATACCTTAGAGGAACACCTTGATATGTTGATGGTTTGTCATCATTTAGACCGGAGCATTCCCGAAGATGTGGCCTTTGCCGAATCCCGCATCCGCCGAGAGACTATTGCCGCCGAGGATATTCTCCACGATTTAGGGGCTTTTAGCATAATTTCCTCCGATTCTCAAGCTATGGGACGGGTGGGAGAAGTAATTATCCGCACTTGGCAAACTGCCCACAAAATGCGGGTACAACGGGGCAGACTGACCGGGGAAACGGGCGAGAATGATAATCTGCGGGCAAGACGATATATTGCTAAATATACGATTAATCCTGCTATTACCCATGGGATTTCCGATCATGTCGGTTCCATCGAGGTGGGCAAATTAGCCGATTTGGTTCTCTGGAAACCGGCATTTTTTGGCGTAAAACCGGAAATTGTCCTGAAAGGCGGTTTAATCGCCTGGGCGCAAATGGGCGATGCTAATGCCAGTATTCCCACACCGCAACCGGTTTATATGCGTCCCATGTTTGCCTCTTTTGGTGGTGCGATCGCCAAAACTTCCTTGACATTTGTTTCTAAATATGCTATGAAAGCGGGCATCCCTGAGAAGTTAAAGCTGAAAAAAACCGCCGTGGCCGTGTCGAATACGCGCAATATCAGTAAGGCCAGTATGAAGCTCAATGACGCTTTACCGCGCATGGAAGTTAATCCCGAAACCTACGAAGTGCGCGCTGACGGGGAATTATTAATCTGTGAACCTGCTACGGTTTTACCCATGGCCCAACGCTATTTCTTATTTTGAATTCTGGTTTTTTTAAAACCTTATTTTTGGAGCTTTGTGGGAGTCAGGGGAGTGGGGAGTTAGAGGGGTTGGGGGAGATATGAAATTAATTGTTTCATCTAATTTCTGAACCTGCGAAGTATCTCCTAACTGATTATAAGTGCCCTTCGCCTTCTTCAACCACTGTATCGCCTCATCCTTATTTCCCAAGAGACGATAAGCTATTCCCAACCCCGCTTGTACTGACAAATTCTCGGTATTTGTTGCC
Organism: Microcystis sp. LSC13-02; assembly: GCA_002282935.1. Classification (GTDB taxonomy): domain Bacteria; phylum Cyanobacteriota; class Cyanobacteriia; order Cyanobacteriales; family Microcystaceae; genus Microcystis. The sequence goes on from MTBT01000223.1 coordinate 14,589, forward strand.
AGTTTTAACGCCTTTTCATAAGGTTTTTTGCCAACTGATACTAAATCCGGTTATTAAAAACTGATTATTTATTCACCCTTTTGCATGATTGCCTCTTGCATGAGTGCCTGTCCTCATAACCTCATAAGTAGCCTATACTCAACGGATTTAGTATGAGGTGACTTCTTTGCTGACAACTACTGTACCGTAGGGAGAAAGAAGGGTTTCTAAGAAGTCTTTGCTAAATTTATCCCAAATAAAGCGC
>MTBT01000224.1 GCA_002282935.1 Microcystis sp. LSC13-02
TCAATTCGGCTTCTTATTCATTACCTCAAGTTTAAGGATGTTCCTATTCCCTGCGTTTCTGCTTGATTCATCTTTCTGTCTGACAACGCCCGTTTTATTATAACAGGATTTGGTATCACAGTTTCAATAAATGTGCATGGTGCGTTCCCCAAAAATCGATCAGTGGAGCAGTAGGAGCCACATTAGGGAACGCACCCTACAAGATCGGCGATCGCACTGTGTTGCTATTATACCATGCTCACACAAAACCTAGAGGAGCCAAAATCCGCCTCATCCTTCTTGGTCATGCTCATTGATTGAAGACTGCTGTGGGCCTGAATTCTCCGAAAGTACTGTGTCATAAAAATCTACCGACTCATCGGTTACTGAAAAATTTTCAGTAGGAGATTTACTATCTTTCTCTAAGCTTAAAGTTTTTGATACGAGTAAGTTAATTATTCCGAGATAAACGCGGTCACTGAATCCAGCCAAGAAGCAAACTATAGCTGTAAATCGAGTAGCATTGTCACTTACACCTAGTTCTTTAGCCGATGGACTCGAACTTTCAGAGCCCAATAGTATCAGACCAGATGTTACAGCAAGGTAAGCAACTGCACTCATCAAAATTCCAATAATGGGCCTTGCAATGAGCCACTGAAATTCTATTGAAAATTTAACACGTCTTTTAACTATATAGAACTTGTATAGAATAGCTGAAAGACTGCCTAATGCTCCCCATATCAAAGCCCAAACTGGTACAGAGATGTATGGAACATATGGAACAGAAACAGCGTTATTATTGGATTCAGCTTGAGTCGAAGCAGATGACATAATTACAGTCAAACCAGCGATATAAACAATAATAACAATAATATTAAAAATCTGCCAAAGCTTTTGACCCTTTTGCTCTCTTTTTTCTCTATCAATTATCTCCTTGAAAGAACCTAATAGATATTGAACTTCATTCAATAATTCAGTCTCGACAGCAGGATTTTGTCGCAAATGTTCGAGATGACTCCCAATATCTCTTCTCCACTTTTGCGCCACCTCATAGCGCTTAGTGGACTCGAAAAAAACTCGTCCGCTAGCTTCAGCAATCTTTCTATAATCCTGATAGAGATTCTCTAGCCTAACCTGTGGATCAAGAAGTTTTTTTCGCTCAAGTTCTTCCCTATTTTTTTCAACCGCTAGTTCTAGTTTTTTAAGACGAGTATTAGAACGCCTCAAAGTTGAACCAAATAAAAAATTATCGATCATGAAACCGATAATTACAAAAATGTATGAAAGTAATACTCCTATAACTATAAAAACTATAAAAACTTCTACTGTCACAGGGTTTTCTTCCTTAGTCGGAAACCCCAAAAAACGCATTAAATCCATCACAATTTCTCTCCCATGAACAGAGAGATAAGAAGAGGCTCCAATTAAACATAAAATAAAGAAAAACGCTAACATAAGAATTAGACGTGGCAGATGTCCTTGTCTAATTGTCCTAAGCTTATTAACGTATTTCCTATAGAGATTAACTGCCTCATAGTCAATGCGATTCTCTAAAATTTCTGGCTCTTCTGGTAGCGTCGTAAAAAAAGGCGAAACATTTTTACTCTCTACCTTACTACTATCAATTTTAGGGAAACTTTCTGTTTCTTCATGTATGTTTTCAGAAGGGCTATCCATGGATCACTAAACTTAAGTTTATTGAGGTCTAACTACATATTATAGGTCAACTTTCCGTATAACACTCTCCAGAGTAACGATATACAGAAACTTTCCGTATAACACTCTCCAGAGTAACGATATGGTTCAACTTTCGGCATATCACTCCATTTAGGCGCAATCACCCGAACTTTTCCCTATATCACGCCCAAAAGCGTGTTAGCCAGATTAGCTTACTGCAAACAATCTCCTTTAAGGAGACTTATCACAGAAGCTTTCCAGAATTATGGCAAAGATTCTCGTATCTGGCTGCACTTGGTCACAAAATTTCACTATTATTTCGGGTGCAGTGATTTGTTATAGTCGATTGTTCACTAAATGGTATCAGCCGCGACGACAATTATCGCAATGACCACAGCGAAAATTATCGGCATTTTCCTGAAAACCAAAGGCATTTAAGAGAAAGTGCCAACGACAGCGACGGGTATAGAGGTAGGGAAATATCTCATTTTTGGGTTTAAAAGTCATCTTGGCGGAATTATGGCGATAAATAAGCCGATAATGAAAAGGATCGAGCCATTCTAGGCGATCGAGACTGTGTAAAAGGGAGAGAATAAGCGCACCATCGGGAAATTCGGCACTAATCGCCTCTACTTTGCCCTCTAGGGGAATTTGGGCTAAAATTTGCCAAGCTTGTCGGTATTGACGCTCCTGTTGGTAGTTAAAGAATTTTTGCTGGTTTTTATCGCTATTATCTAACCATCCCGTCGGTTCACTAATTAAGGTGAGAGCCTGCATTTTGCCGCCATCGCGACCACCGCGGCCGATTTCCTGTAGGTATTCCGATAGTAAAGCTGGGGGTTGGTAGTGGACAACCCAACGCACATCGGGTTTATTGATACCCATGCCAAAAGCTGAGGTACAGACAACAAAAGTTAAATCCCCCCGCAGCCAATTTTGTTCTATTTCCCGACGCTGAAAGGGCGATAAACCGGCATGGTAGGCACTGGTGCGATAATGGAGAGATTGCAACCATGCCGCTAAATTTTCACTATGGCGACGGGAACGAGTATAGATCAGGCCGGATTGTCGAGGTTGACCGGTGAGGAAGTTTAATAGTTGATGACGACGACAACCGGGGCTAATACATATTTTCGTGCTTAAGTCAAGGTTTTGACGGTAAGGATTTATTAAGAAAAGCTGCGGTTTTTCTAGTTGTAAGACGCGGGTGAGAGTCTCACGGGTGGCAGGGTTAGCGGTGGCGGTAAAAGCAGCGATCGCTATTTGGCTGCCGGCCGGTTTCGATTGCAGAAGAGCGGGACGGACGGCCCCAAGACGACGGTAAGCAGGACGAAAATTATCGCCCCACTGGGTTAAACAATGGGCCTCGTCGAGGATGAGAGCGTTAATTTTAACGTGGGGAAGGGTTAATTTTGACCAGAGGGGAGGACTTAAGAGCGTTTCCGGCGAAAGATAGAGAAGTCGCAGGGTTTGACTTGCGATCGCATCTAAAGTTTTCTTTCTCTGTTGTCGGGGGATTTCGTGATGAATCAGGGCAACGGGTAATTTTTTGGCTAATAATTCCTCCACCTGATTTTCCATGAGGGCAACTAAGGGGGAAATCACTAGGGTTAAGCCGGTTTTTAATAAAGCGGGCAATTGAAAACAGATAGATTTACCGAATCCCGTGGGCATGACAATCAGAGCATCTTTTGCCGCTAAAATTGTCTCGATAATCTCCTGTTGGGGAAAGCGAAAGCTATCATAGCCCCAAATTTTTTGAAAAATAGTCTGGATGCTTTCGGTATCGTGGGAAGACATGGGTTAACTGCTGGGGTGTGGGGTGTGGGAAATGGGGAAATGGGGAAATGGGGAAATGGGGAAATGAGGAAATGGGGAAATGGGGAGGTGGGGAAGTGGGGAAATTGAACTAAAACCCTAACACCCTAACACCCCAAAACCCCCCGCAACGCGCACGCAGTGACCACTTTGACTATCCCGGAAGGGGAACAATTTTTCCACTGACTGGAATTTTTTTTGCGCTTCTGTAATAATCTGTTACACTTATAGCGATCAATCTTTGTCTGGGGAATTACTGATGACTGAACCTGTTAGTGCCACCGACCCCGCAGTAGAAACCGCCACCGAAGCGCAACCCAGTTACGTCAAGCTGGCGATGCGGAATATGGTCAAGAAAAAAGGCATCTCTTTAAAACACTTTTTTTTGACTACGGCGGCCCTATTAGCCTTTTTTGTCGGTATTTCCTATCTGACGCGTCCCTAGGGTGAAATCTGGTGAGTGAGACTTTGCCCCTAGTGGTGGATTTATGCCTACAGGACAATTATTTTGATCCCGGAAATAGTCCTGTGGATGGGGAAACTTGGCACTATTGGTTAGAGACATGGTTAAGTTATCTATCGGATTATCTCCCCGTTGCCGCCGGTTATGAACTAAGTTTGCGCTTAACAGACGATCGAGAAATTCGGACCTATAATTCCCAATATCGCCACAAAGATCAACCGACGGATGTTCTCGCTTTTGCCGCCCTCGAAGTGGATTTCCCAGTCGATGAGGGCATTTTAGAGACTGAACCTTTATATTTGGGGGATATTATCATCTCTGTGGAGACAGCACAACAACAGGCTTTAACACAAAATCATTCTTTGGCACGAGAATTGGCCTGGTTAACTGCCCACGCTTGTTTACATCTTTTGGGTTGGGACCATCCCGATGAAACAAGTCTCTTGGAAATGCTATCTTTACAGGAAACTTTGTTAACAACCGTCAAAATTGCCGATACATAGTTAGTTGTTTTTGTCAAGCATTATTGAGGAATATGAAGACAAATTATCATCAAGCCAACCAATCTGCCAGCATACCTAATCCCTATCTCAACAATAATTTTATCCCTCGATCGGGACAGGTGAGTGAGGGCAACAATCCCAGTCAAAGAGAATACGCTTGGCAAGTCGCCTCGAATCTATTAGTCAGTGTTCGCTACGCTTGGGCAGGAGTCTGTTATGCTTTTGTCAGTCAAAGAAATTTTCGCATTCACACCCTGATTACCCTAGTAGCGATTAGTTGGGGCTTATTTTTGCGGGTTAATGCCCTAGAAATGGCGATTGTCACCCTTACCTGCGCCCTGGTGATGGTCTTAGAATTAATTAACACTGCCCTAGAATCAGTGGTAGATCTGACGGTGGGGCAATCCTACCATGATTTAGCCAAAATAGCGAAAGATTGTGCCGCTGGTGCCGTTTTAATCGCCTCGATCGCCGCTTTACTCGTAGCGGCTTTTATTTTTATTCCCCATTTATTAGGGTAAGCGGGAAGCTTTTTTCAGTGATCAGTAAACAGTAAACAGTAATCAGTAATCAGTGAACTGAAAACTCAAATCTGATCACTGATAAGCTGTGCTGATTTTAAAATGCGTAGGGGAAACTTCAGTACAAATGCTCGAACTTCCTCTCCCTGCTGCCAACTCCGGCACTGCGGTGCAGTCTTAACCAGTAATATTAGATAGTCAACAGCTTAACTGATCACTAATCACTGATCACTGATTTGGCATAAGAGGACTCGACAACTTTTAGCCGATAAATTTAACTTTTCTTAACCTAAGCCTAAACTGTCGAGGGGAGAGGGTTTCGCTATATATAAAAAATTGTAATCGTCGATACAGCAAAAAATCTCTTTTGTCCCTCTATAGGTTAGACTATAGTTAGTGATAAGACTTCTTTTGTAGATCTTGCAGGAAATCTCCCATGAGTGCCATAACCTTCTCCACCGCTCCCACCGCTTACTCTATCAGGATGATCAAGGACGAAGTCCGTCAGATGGTAGAACAGGGGGTAGTAAGCAGACACCAACCGATCTACACTCTCTGTCAGTTCATTCCCCCCCGGGAGTGGGTTTGTGTTGAATGTGAACTAGAACGATGTGACTACCTTCTCAGAGATCAAATTGGTGACTTAATCGCCTCGGAATCTTGGGATAATGATTAAATTCTCCCATTTGCCAATGGGCAAAAATTGGACTGATCAGAAATTTAGCAGCCTTGTCCACTTTTTTAACTATTATAATTCAGCCCCGGTTAATTCCGGGGCTGAAACTATGGGGACAGGGGGGTGATAATTGTTAAGAAAAAAAAGTTTTGGCAAGATTTAGCAAAGTTAGTTCACAAGTTACCCATTGCCAAGGGACGCTATCTCTAACATCCCCAAATTTTCTCTAAGTTAAAATCAGTAGTTGGCGCTGTTGTAAAGAACGCACACCAGTTAATCCTAAGGCAACTTGAGCGTCGATTTCTGCCACAGTTAAACGACCATCACAAGCTTGTAGAAAAGCAAATTCTCTCTCCGAGAGATTAACCGGCCGATAATCGTAATCTAGAACACTTGCACTAGGCCAACCGTAAAGACAGGGATGAACTTCGGCCACTGCATTCTCTAGGACTTGATCCCGGGACCAATCGGCAGTCAAAATCGGTGGTTTAGCGAGGAAAAATTCATAGTGGGTGATTTCCGGGTCTAATAATTCCGTCAAGCGATAACGTTCCCTTTCCCCTAAATTTTGCGTCCTAGCCATCAATTCGGGGGATTTACCCAATAAACGGTCTAATTGCCAGTAGGAAGGGTTAGAAAAGCCAATAAAGGCTAATCCTGACGCATCAATCAGTTGAAAGAGGGTATCGATATTGTAGTCCACTTCCCGGGGGTGAACGTACATATCAGCGAAGGATTCATCGCGATGATTTTCCATTGACCAACGCTCTTTTTCCCGTTTCAAAATGCGATTATCTTCCGGTAGAGAGGCAAAAATCTCTCGTCCGACAGCGACCCCATCTTTATAATCCCCGCGTCGGTCTCCCTGCAAAATTGCGATCGCAGATTGCATTAACTGGATTTCCCAGCGTCCCAATTGTGCATAGACGAAAATGTGCAGCAGACCACCGGGGGCCAGTTTTTGCGCGAGCGATTGAATACCTTTAATCGGGTCCGGGAGATGGTGCAGCACCCCGACGCAGTTAATTAAATCAAATTCTCCGGGGAGATTAGTGGCAGATTCTAGAGGTAAATGGTGAAAAGCCAGAGAACCTCGGTGTTTTGCGGCGACTCCCGAACGATTACAGCGTTCTTTGGCAATTTCTAGGGCTTTTTCACTGATATCTATAGCGACTATATTAGCAAAGGGGTTGAGCGCGAGCAGATATTCGGTTCCTGCACCAGTACCACAACCCGCATCGAGAATCCGGATATCCTCTCGTTCGGGTTTACGATGACAACAAAAGTTATAGGCAGCAATCCAATTCCAGCGCCAATTGTAACCCGGAGGAGGTTCGTCTAGGAGCGGTTCGGGGGGGAAAGGATAGGTATTGTAGAGACGTTGTACAGCAGTGCGAATAGTAGCGTCGTCGGACATGAAAATTGGCGGAGTTTAGGATAACACTCGATCGATTGTCTCACAGACAGCAGCGATCGGGAAAGTCAGCCGGGGTTTTTTTGAGTTGGTCGGGAGTAAATATAAAAAATTATCTGGGAGTCATTCTCTAACAATTATCTCAAATATAAGCAACTCTTGGCGATACAAAAATTCATGAAAATTAAGTCTATAAAGCTTATTAATTATCGAGGTGCAGTTAGTTTAAACATCGACTTTCATCGGCAATTAAATGTATTTATAGGAGTTAATGGTGCGGGAAAATCTACCGTTTTAGATAGTTTGGCGATTATGCTTTCATGGTTAGTTAATCGCCTAAAAAATACTAATGCCAGTGGACAACAGATTAGCGAAACCGAGATTAATAATGGTCAGTGGACGGCTATAATTGAAATCACTGGGGTGACGGAAGATAGTCAAGAGATTACTTGGAAAATAGTAAAAACTAGGACTGGATATATCCACGCTGGGGAACGGAGTAATTTTAGCCAATTAAATGAATACACTCAACAAATACAACGACAAATTACTGAACATCAAGGACAAATTAACTTACCTTTATTTGTTTATTATTCTGTTAATCGAGCGGTGCTAGATACACCTTTAAAAATTAAAACAAAACATCAATTTGATTCTCTAAGTGCCTACGAAAATGCTTTAACCAGTGGATCAGATTTTCGCACTTTTTTTGAATGGTTTCGCGAGCGTGAAGATTTAGAAAATGAAAATAGAAAATATCGGGAAGCTGAAATTAAACCAGAAGGTTTTTGTTTTCCCGATCCCCAATTGGAAGCAGTTCGGAAAACTATCGAACGTTTTCTACCAGATTTTACTAATCTTAGCGTCCGTCGTAATCCTTTGAGAATGGAAGTAACAAAAAAGGATAAAATAGTTACTGTTAATCAACTTTCTGATGGAGAAAAATGTCTGATTGCTATGCTGGGAGATTTAGCTCGAAGAATGGCGATTGCTAATCCTCAAAATCCTGATCCCTTAACGGGTAATGGCCTTATTATCATTGACGAAATTGATTTACATTTACATCCTCAATGGCAAAGATTTGTAGTACCTAAATTACTAGAAGTTTTTCCTAACTGTCAATTTTTTATTTCCACCCATTCTCCTAATATTATCACTCATGTTCAACCAGAAAGTTTACACTTCATGGAACAAACAGAAATGGGAATAAAATTTCATCCCGTGCAGGAGTCCTACGGCAAAAATGTTGATCGAATTTTGGAAGATTTGATGGGATTAGAGACAACTCGTCCCCAGGAAATCGCTGAAGCTTTGAAAGATATCTATGAACAAATCTCTCACAATCAATTAGAGGCAGCTAAAAATAAAATCAATGATCTCAGAGCTAAAATTCAAGATGATCCAGAATTAATTAAAGCTGAAGTTATCATTCGACGCAAGGAAATTATCGGAAAATGAAGTATATTAGGAAAAGACAAGAACCACCGGAGTTTAAGAATTGGAAAGAGCAAGCTAACTCAGATTGGCAGCCCGACTTTAGAAATTTAGGGGGAAAACCAAAAGAAATACTAATTAAAGCTTTGATGACAGAACAGGGGGAAATATGTTGTTATTGTGAAAGTCGATTGGTTGATGGTGAATGCCATATAGAACATTTTAAACCTCAAAGTGATCCCACTGTTGATACCTTAGATTATGCCAATTTGCTATGTTCCTGTCAGGCAAATCTTAGGACTGGTGAACCTCGGCACTGTGGTAATCTAAAAAATAGCTGGTTTGATGAAAATCTCTTAATCTCTCCACTTAATCCCGATTGTGAGTCTCACTTTGCTTTTAATTATGATGGTACAATTAAACCCGCACAAGAAGATGATCAAAAAGCAATTAATACTATCGAAAAGCTGGGATTAAACCTCAACAAAATTAAAGAACTTCGTCAGAAAGCCATCGAGCCTTTTTTGGATGAGGAGATAGGTAATGCTCAATTAAAAGTTTTTGTCAATGGATATTTATGCTTAGATGATCAACAAAGATACGGTGTTTTATTGAATAATCTTTGCTTTACAAAAATACAAGAATTATTATAAAAGTTTAGACAAACAAGAAAAAACATAAAGTCTTATGAAGATTATTCAAGAATTATTGCAAAAGTCAACAATTGATGAGATTCTGGCCAGATAATTGGGGTGGAGGGGTGGATCAACCTTATCCGAAGTTGAACAGAGATTGTTGTCGAGAGTCGGAGAGAAAAGCAATGAATATCAAGGATACGTTACACAATGCTGTCCAGTACCTAACAGAGGCTTTTGCTCGCATTTTTAGTCCCAATAAAGATGAATATCCAGATGTGGGGATGCAGCCTTTTGATGCGGAACCCTACCATGCTCCCAAGGGCAATTCTTAACTAAAAATGACAGACAATTGCTTTGAGATAAAAGTTATGGGTAGGGATAATAACCCTACCTGATTTTGTAGAAAAATAATTAATCCGCTGCTTGCCAATCGGGACAACTATCACTATCCCAACCGTAGGGATGGAAACCGCAGACGAGAAGATTGCCTCCGTAGATATAACCGTGATAATTACGGCAACCGATACAAGCAGGATGGGTGTTAGGATCGGGGTTAACCTTGGGAGTGAGGATAAAATCCGAGGGTTCATCTAATTCCGAAAATAGGGATTCATCGGAGTTAAAAAATTCTTCTAATTCCTGGGGTAAAACCTCTTGAATGAACTGTTCCAGATCGATGATAATTTCCTCATTAATTTCTTCGATAGTTTGGGTCACTTCTTGGAAAAAAGTTTCAATTCCCACCGCCACAGTTTCGATCACTTCCCAAAAATCCTTCTGCCAATCGTCCATGTTTATACTTGCATCCCTTGTCTGGTAATAATTAATTATTTGTCCCTAAAATTAGGTTTAATCCTGTTGTAGTTTCCGCAATTCCTCCTGAAGACGTTCCACCTTTTGCCGCAATTCATCTACTTTTGGATCGGCTGCTTTGGTGTCCTCCTCATCTTCAATAATTTCTATCCGTCGGGGTTCATGGGGAATATTAGATTCATTACCTTCTACCGTTTGCTGTTGTGCCTGTTTCACCAACTCATCGACGTATTTGCGCGCTTCTTCCGCGTTTATTTCGCCGCGAGAAATCATTTCATCGGCTAATTTTTGGGCTTGATTTCTTAATTCTTGTAAATTTACTTCAGCTTTTTCGGCGGCATAGGTAGCAATGCCTACGCCCAAATAAACTGCTTTTTTGACTAAATCACCTAAGTTGGCCATAGCAAAAATCCTGAATCGATCGCTCTTATTTCCTAGAATAAACGATCCTTCCCGCAAATGGAGATGGGTTTTGGGAGTCAGTGAACAGTGAACAGTAATCAGTGAACGCTTGCACCTCTATCCAAGAGAGCCGTCAGTGAACTTAAAACTGATGAGGTAAAGTTTTGTAAATAGATGCGGTGGTGGCGACAGCAAAATTGATAGCTATAAAGATTAAATTTTAGTCAAATTGCTGGTTTTTCGCCCTCAAAACGACTATAGAGCCTTATTAGGTCATTTTTGACCTAAATAGTTTGATTAAGCTCAAAATAACTAAATATTGCGGATAGCTGCCGGCAGCCAGCAGCCGGCTGAATTGATTTGTGTTCATCCTCAGCAAAGATTTAAACTAAAGAATCGAGACAAGATTCCCGATTTAATCACAAAAAACTATGTTTCCTATTCATCGCCCCCGTCGTCTGCGTCAAACCCCTCAAATGCGCCGTCTGGTGAGTGAAACCGTCTTGACAGCCAATGACTTTATCTATCCCCTTTTCGCCACGACGGGGGAAGGTATTGCCCAGGAAGTGAAATCGATGCCGGGGGTGTACCAATTATCAATCGATAAAATTGTTGACGAAGCCAAGGAAGTGCGGGATTTAGGAATCCCAGCGATTATTTTATTCGGGCTGCCGGAAAGTAAAGACACAGAGGCGACGGGAGCATGGCACGATCATGGTATTGTGCAAAAAGCGGCCACAGCGATTAAAGAGGCAGTTCCCGATCTACTCATTGTCGCTGATACTTGTTTGTGTGAATATACTAACCATGGTCATTGTGGTTATCTGCAAACGGGAGATTTAACCGGCAGGGTGTTAAACGATCCTACTCTGGGATTATTGCAAAAAACCGCCGTTTCCCAGGTAAAAGCGGGAGTGGATATCATTGCACCGTCGGGAATGATGGATGGTTTCGTGCAGGCAATTCGTCAGGGATTGGATGAGGCGGGTTATAGTGATACACCGATTCTTTCCTATACGGCTAAATATGCCTCTGCCTATTATGGGCCGTTTCGGGATGCCGCCGATTCTACCCCCCAATTCGGCGATCGCAGAACCTACCAAATGGATCCGGGTAATGCCAGGGAAGCCTTAAAAGAGGTGGAATTAGATGTATTAGAGGGAGCAGATATGTTAATGGTTAAACCTGCTCTATCTTACCTGGATATTATCTGGAGAATCAAGGAAATGACTAATTTACCCGTGGCTGCCTACAATGTGTCGGGGGAATATTCAATGATTAAAGCGGCGGCGTTAAATGGCTGGATTGACGAAAAACGAGTGACTTTAGAGACTTTAACCAGCTTTAAACGGGCGGGTGCCGATATTATCTTAACCTACCACGCTAAGGATGCCGTGCGCTGGTTAGCAGAGGGTTAAACTTGTTGATTGAACCCACCATGCCGATCAGGATAAGGGGGTGGTGAGGTTGCTACTATTAATTCTAGGGATTACCTGAAAAAAATACTTTCCAACCGGCTGTAGCGGTCGGCTTCGCTGCGCCGTAGGCGATCGCACTTGCCCAAAGAATAATTAATGTCCAAACCTGATTTTTTTGGGTTCCTTCCACTGATTTTAGGCGATTATCGATGCCCTCAACCTTTTCGGTTAACTTTGCCTGTCCTACCTCTAGCTTATTTAACCGTTCGTCGATTTTGTCAAATTTTTGGTTAAAATCTTTTTGGAAATTGTCAATTTTCCCCTCAATCCTAGTCAAAACAGCTTCTAGGGAATAGGTAACGGTTTCGTTAGACATGGTGATCAACTCCCATTAGATCATATTTTCTCGGTCTGCTATCGGGGACTATCTTAAAACTAAACCAGTTCACCGCTTTCTTGTAAAGAGTGGAGACGTTGATAGATTCCCTGCTGATTTAATAATTGGTCATGGCTACCGATCTCGACAATACGACCATTATCCAAGACGACAATTTGATCAGCTTCTCGAACAGTACTAAGACGGTGGGCGATAATAATCGTGGTGCGAGTGCCTAGTATTGATTTCATGGCTAGTTGAATGGCTCTTTCTGACTCATAATCTAAGCTAGAAGTGGCCTCATCAAAAACTAACACATCTGGATCAACAATTAACGCCCTAGCAATTCCTAAACGCTGTCTTTGTCCCCCCGAAAGACGCACGCCCCTTTCCCCTACAATAGTGGAATAACCATTAGATAATTCCTGAATAAATTCATCAACACGGGCAATTTTACAGGCTTCTTCTACCTTCTCAAAGCTAATATTAGGATTACCGTAGGTGAGATTTTCTAACACCGTACCATTAAACACATCTACTTCTTGATGGACAATCGCTAACCGTCGCCGATACCAAGTCACATCTAAGCGACTAATATCCTCGCCATCCATCAGAATTTGCCCTTGATTCGGTTCAAAATAGCGGAAAAGTAACTTAACTAAAGTGGATTTTCCTGAACCAGATTTTCCCACTAATGCCACGGTTTGATAGGGTTCAATCAGAATATTAATATCCTTGACAATCATTCTTTCTGGACTATAGCCAAAGCTAAGATTACTTAATTCTAGTTTACCCATAAAACGATAGGGATTATGTTGGGCATGATCGGCTAAAAGACTACCAGCATCAGTGCCACTGGGCAAGTTCATAAATTGGTTTAGACGTGCCATAGAAGCATAGCGACGGGCGAAAGTTTCTGCCATTTGGGATAGGGGATCTAATTCCGCATAGGCCATACTAGCGAGGGTATAGGTGGTGATAAAATGCCCGATCGAGATTTTCTCTTGAACGGTGGCTAGGAGAGTAAAAAAAAATACTCCAAATAAACTAGCTTGGACGAGAGTTTTTTCCCAAGTTATTAAGTCCACATAACCCTTATGAATGCGATGGATAACGTAGTTAAATTCTCTCTCTAAACGCTGTTTTTGACGATATAATTCCTGTCCTTCTGTGGCAAAAGCTTTGACAGTTTTGATATTAGTAATAATCTCAGAATTGCGACTTTGGGTATTTTCGATGTGCTGATCCAGAATCCTTTCTTTTTGCATTAAATCTTTTAAATCTCTCACAACAAAAGCTACAATTAATACAAAAGAAATAAGAAAAGCAAGGGCGATCTGCCATTGAATTACCCAAATAACAATAAAAATACCGAAAACTCTAAACAGTTTTGGGATCATCATTCCCGCCACTTCGGGATAAGTCCAAGTATGATTTTCTATCCCTTTGGCAATCCGGTTAGCGATGCGTCCGGGATTATTTTCATCGTAAAAAGATAGGGGTAAGGTGAGAATTTTGGCAATAATTTTTCTGAGATGATCTCGTCTCGCTCTTAAAGATATTTCCCAGTGAAACCAGACACCCACCCAAGGCTGAATTGGTGCTTTAATTACCGTAGTTAGGAAAATTAAGCCTAATAATACTGCCAAACTAACCCACTTTTCTGAGGCAAAGGGAGTTAAAATCATGGTGCGATCAACTAAAGATTGCACGAATCCATCTAAAGGCTGATCAGAAAGAACATTAAGAATCTGTCCGACAGCATAGGGAACCATCAGATCGATAATTTCAAAGACACTCGCTGCACCAATACTCAAAAAGGCGGCTTTTTGATAATTGCGGTAGTAACTGAGAATATCCCTTAAGGAAGCCATAACATCAAGTAAATTGCCAATTTTTAACTTCTATCTGGTAACTGCTAACTGAAGAGACTGACGGCACTTTTATGATTGTTTTTCTGGAGTTACCATTATACTACAATACTACAAAAATCGGCCGATCTAGAAATTTCTAGGACAAAAGCCTTGTCATAGTCTTGTATTCTCAATCACAGTCCGTACTACATTTTCACCCAGCCATTAGTCAGCAGACGATGCCAGATCAGTTTATATTTCATTCTTGGCAGAAGCACCACATATCAATTTATCTGAAATTTTGGCGAATATTATCACAAAAATTAATAAATTTCTGAAAGGTTTTTAAGTGTTCAGTTGGATCGATACGCTTTTTTAATTGATTAAGATAGTATTGTTTTTGAGTTTCTCCGGGGGATTTTTTAGAATAAGACAAATTTTTAGCTTCAAAAATAGACTTTAGATAAGCAAAACGAAAATCGGCATGATTTCTGCAATTAAATCTACCCATTAGTTCGGGATCATTTTCGTAAACATCATAGTGTTGAACATAATCAGCTAAAAGTACCTCTAAAGGTTGTTTAGAATTAAATATTTTGCGATTTCCCAGTAGCCATGTTTCAATACATCGATTTTGAATGATGATCACGATTTCGAGTGATGCAGGAACAGTAATATGTTTGGTGATAAAGTCATTAACATATTGTTCTCTTTCTTCGACAATATCCTCATCAGCATCGAGACAGATGACTAGATAGTTATATTTGGATACTTCTTGAATTTTATCGATAGCGTTAGGAATTCCCTCATTAAGTATGACGGGGTAGCCATTACCACTAATCAGAAAGTAATTATTGTGATTGACTTGATCGTAAAAATCAACTCGCTTAAATTCGGGAATAAGATGAGTTAACCAGGCAGTATAAAGCTTTTTTTCGGTACTTCTTCCTTCAACTAAAAAGTAAATATTCATCGATTAACTAACTCCTTGAGGAAATTCTTCTAAGACATTGATAAGATCAATAAAAGCTTTTTGTCGAGTTTTAGAAATATGAAAATCAGCTGCATTGTGTACCTGAATTACTCCTCCTTTACGAGTGACTATTTTCCAATAGGCAGCACTGATATTATTAATTATATAAGGATGATGACTGGTAATAATAAACTGTAAATCTCGATAATTAACTAATAAATCTTCTGTTAAAGTGTCCAAACAGTTAACCCCCAAACTATTTTCAAATTCATCGATTAATATAACGCTGCCATCAGGAGATAATTCGATCGTTGCTAAGAACATCAGGCTTTTTATCATTCCAGAGGAGATATTTGGTTCTAAAATCCAGACATGAGAGTTCTTTTCTTTTATTTGTATGTAAGGTGGGTTTTTAAGTAAACCACTTCGAGTTAATGAAAAAGGTTTTAAAGATTCTATTTTTAAATCTTCAACTTGAGGGAAAATATCTAAAAACTTTCTCTTTATTATCTCGAACGTATCGGGATATTTTTGATAATTGATCAGTAGCTTGTCGGAAATATCAAGTTGACTCGATTGTAATTCAGAGAGAGAGTTATATTCGTTATATTCGTAGTTTCTAAGGAATTTATCAAATGTTGAATATGAGATATTAAACTTAAGTGGATTGAAAATCATTTTGTTAAATTCCTGTCGAACAGGGAAAACATCTTCTTCTTGATTGAAAAGCTCTATACAGCTTAAATAAGATGGTAGTTTTGGTGTCTTTGAATGTTTAAACTCAATTACCTCTTGGTTTCTTGCGATCAAAACCTCTTGATCTTTTAAAAGAGTTTCCCTAATTATACTAACCTTATTTTCGCCGTCATTACTATTGACTTCATCTTCTTCAATCTTGATGGGAGAACGGGCTTTTTTAACCTCAAATTCACCCAACCAATGATAACGAATATGATCGGTTGTTAAAAATTCTACATCCCATTTCACCCCATTTATAGACTCACCGTTAGCGATTCTTTTTAAATTACTAATAGCCTTTAAAATCGAGGTTTTTCCTGCACCTGAGATACCAACTAATAAATTCAAATCTGAAAAAAAGTCGCAAGAATCTATACTTAATCCAGAGGCTAAATCTTGATAGGATAATCTCAAAAGCTTCATAATAATTAGCCACTGCCAAAACTAAAAAGGGTGAGTTAATTCTCACCCCTAGACTTTACTGAGGATCGAGTTTTAGGACTGCCATAAATGCCTCCTGGGGGACATCAACAGTTCCGATCGCTTTCATCCGTTTTTTCCCTTTTGCTTGCTTGTCTAACAGCTTTTTCTTGCGGCTAATATCGCCACCATAACACTTAGCTAAGACATCCTTTCTTAAAGCAGGAATATGTTCACTAGCGATGATTTTAGAACCAATAGCTGCTTGAATGGGAACCTTAAATTGATGCCGGGGAATCAATTCTTTTAACTTCTCAGTTAAAGCGCGACCAACATAATAAGCTTTATCCCGGTGAACGATCATCGCTAAAGCATCAACGGGATCACCATTGACCATAATATCTAATTTAACTAGCTCATTTTCCCGATAGCCAATTAATTGATATTCCATACTAGCGTAACCGCGCGATCGAGATTTTAATTGATCAAAAAAGTCTGTCACCACTTCTGCTAAAGGTAACTCATAAATCAAAGCGGTGCGAGTTTTAGTAAAATAACGCATATCCTTGAAAACTCCCCGACGACTTTGACATAATTCCATCAAAGCGCCTACATAGGTTTCCGGAGTAATCATTTCCACTTGGATATAAGGTTCCTCAATTTTTTCCCGTTTTTGTGGGGAAGGTAACAAACTAGGATTATCCACTTCGACAATTTCCCCATCGGTGGTAGTGACCTGATAAACTACCGAGGGAGCAGTGGTAATTAAATCTAAGTTATATTCCCTTTCTAGTCTTTCCTGCACGATTTCCATGTGTAGCAGTCCCAAGAAACCGCAACGGAAACCAAAACCCATGGCGCTAGAAGTTTCTGGTTCGTAGGATAGAGCTGCATCGTTTAATTTTAACTTTTCCAGCGCATCTTTGAGATCGGCGTACTGATCGGCATCGGTGGGGAATAATCCGCAGAAAACCATCGGTTTTGCTTCCGTATAACCGGGTAAAGGCTCTTTTGCCGGTTTAGCGGTTAGAGTAATCGTATCACCCACCCGGGCATCAGCGACAGTTTTAATTGCGGCTGCCAGATAACCCACTTCTCCCGCGTGAAGTTCATCTACTTGTACCTGTTGCGGTGATAAAATTCCCAATTCATCAATAATAAATTCTTTACCAGAAGCCATAAAACGAATTTTATCGCCCTTTTTCACCCGACCATCCATGACGCGGAAATAGACAATTACCCCTCGATAAGCGTCGTAATAACTATCAAAAATTAAAGCTCGGAAGGGTTCTGCGAGGGTATCTTGGGGAGGGGGAACTAATTGGACGATCGACTCTAGAATATCATTAATACCGATCCCGGCCTTAGCCGAGGCACGAATCGCCTCACTACAGTCTAAACCCACCACTTCCTCGATTTCCGCCGCCACTCGTTCCGGTTCGGCACTGGGTAGGTCGATTTTATTTAAAACTGGGATAATTTCGAGGTTATTTTCCAGTGCTAGGTAAACATTGGCTAAAGTTTGCGCTTCCACGCCTTGGGACGCATCTACAACTAATAAAGCTCCCTCGCACGCCGCTAGAGACCGAGAAACCTCGTAGGAAAAATCCACATGGCCCGGGGTGTCAATCAGATTGAGAACGTATTTTTGACCATCCTTAGCGGTATAATCCATGCGTGCCGCTTGTAACTTGATGGTGATACCCCGTTCCCGTTCCAAGTCCATATTATCGAGAAATTGTTCTTTCATCTCCCGTTGGGCTACGGTTCCCGTAATTTGCAGGAGGCGATCAGCGAGAGTTGATTTACCATGATCGATATGAGCGATGATGGAAAAATTGCGAATGCGAGAAACGGGAACATCAGTCATCGTGGTTCACTGCTGGCAAAAGTCAGGGGTTTTTGACACTCTCCGCCCTAAAAGTGCGGAGATTCTTGGGCTGAATCCTGCCTCTACTAGCAAAGCTAATTTTGGTCTTACAGCTTCATGTCT
>MTBT01000225.1 GCA_002282935.1 Microcystis sp. LSC13-02
CAAGGGCAACAAAGCCTGAAACTCCTGACTCCTGACTCCTGACTCCTGACTCCTACCACCACCGAAAAACTTTTTCAGCAGACCCTAAATATCAAAGGCATGGTCAAGAATCGTCATTTAGCGAAGTCGATATTGTTTTCGAGATTGGAGTTTGGGTCGTTCTAATGTATCTTTTATATCAGCTAAGATCTTTTGGGAGGCAAAGATTGTAATTCTTTGATTTTTAGCTAATTTAAGAATTTTACCCGGAACTCCTCCCCACAACAATCCTGAAATCCAAACATTGACATCTACAACAGCTTTCATGAGTTGGCCCGTCTAATTTGGCGAGCTTCTTCAATCATCTGGCTAATCTCAGCCAGAGTCGGTTGATTGGGGTCTGGTTCCATTGCTTCTAGTCGCTCAAAGAATTGCTCTAGATTGACTTTATCTTGATGAACTTTTTTGAGAATGATGGAGTCTTCCGTCAGGGAAATCATGTATTTATCTCCTGGGTTGAGGCGGGTTTGAACTTCAGGAGGAAGTTCGATGTTTCCTTCTCGATTGATTTCTATGAGTAGCTCTTTGGTCATCGGCTTCAAAATCAACTTTATTAGCTTTAGCTGTTAAACAGACTTTATAAATAATCTGATTAAGTTAATTATAGCGTTTCCTGTTCGCAAGCGGTACATTATCGATGTTGAAAAGCTTAATCAGCAAAGGTTTAACTGTGCCACACAGGTGTGAGAACCGCTATATATATATTTTAGCGAATTTTTCAAGCTAGGATTTGCTACCTTGTAATCTAATCTGGGAATTGATGATACTCGGCGATTCGCGCCTTGAGAGGTAATGTTTCTCCCTCTACATTTATACTACCCCAGGAGAGTCCTCCCACAGAATCAATACCACTGGCTACTTGACAACCGCCCCTGAACGGTTACACTAAAACTATGAGTGATTCGGAGAAAAAATATGTCATACTTCGATAACTGTTTTGACCACATTACTGATCCTGTCCAACGGAATTCTGTTCGTCAGCAATGGTTACAGATGGTTGACGGAGGTTTATCTGCTGCCGATGTTAGGATACTACTAGAGAAATACCCAGATTTTAGGGTTGCTATTAGTCAGTGGATTTCCGCAACACCTGAAAGTCTCGGTTTTAGTTATGATACAATGGACAGGTTAAAGGAGTTTGTTGCTACTTTGCCTGAGTTTAAAGATGTATTTGATAAGTATGTTTCTGAACTTGTTTCTTGGGAATGGGATCCGTTATCGTCAAAAAGAGACGATCTACGGCAGGAAATTAAAAAACTTGCCACAATATTTCCTCAGTTTAAACAAGTGGCTGAACAGCGTATAGAACATACAGAAAGTCTTATGAGACTAAGAGAAGAATACCAACGAGAAATCCAGCAAGAAATAGAAAGAGAAATGTTCACAGAGAAGTCACCAAATTATTTTAGTTCTCTTTGATGATACTTTAGAGCCGTAGGTTGGGTTGAGCTATCATTATTGCTCAGGTATTACCCATCGGCTCAAAAGGCGAAACCCAACAAAAATTGTGAAAATATTCCAGGAAGTTGTTGGGTTTCCTTGCGTCAACCCAACCTACGAGTCTTTATTCAGTGAACAGTTAACAGTTAACCGAGGTAATATATTACCTCCATTCAACTGAGAAACCAGAACCTACTAATCGCAGATAAACGATTCTTCCGGGCAAATTTCCTTTAAAGAGAATTTTTCCGTTAATGGGGACTCTAGAAGGCATATCTCTAAATAGTAGTGCACTACCTGGACCTATTGCTCCAATAGTACCCTCCGATCCCTTCAATTGCTTGCCAGTAGAATCAATGATGATAGAGTCTGTGGGAGAAAAATAAAGATCTCTGACTTCCCCTAAGTTTGCAACCATAAAAGTACAAACTACAGAATTATTGTCTTTATTACAATTCTGAATCTCGAAAGCAAAACCATTGCTTACACGTCTTAAATTACGAGCTTGAGCAATATCATCGTGATTCTGATAGAAGTTAGAAGATAAAGCTGTAGTTAAGGCTAAAATTGGTAGCCATCTGAAAAATCTTTTTTTCATCACCATTCGCTACGCAGCACATAAGTGTTTGCCCCCTCGCAGCCAGGTTAAGCAACAGCCCAACCCAACCATAAAGGAAACCAAAAACAACAATACACATTCCCCCCCCACAACTGTATCAAAAGATACAATTTTATAAATCTTTACATTTCTCTCCCTAGCTTAGGGGTTGACAGAGCAGGGAGTCTCAGGTGTTTTCCGTTGTTTTACTCCTTCTCAGACGAACTATCCTCTTCCTTGAGTTATTGTGGCGCGGTATGTCGGATTCGCCTTTGCGTTCATCTCTGTCTCGAAGTTGTTGAAGCAGATTCTCTATTTTGTTATAATTAGTGTCATTCGTTCAGTTTTGGGAGGGAAAAATATTCCGACACTTGCACAACTCTTACAATGTTATACCCTATCTTGTTGGGCAACAAGGTTTTATTTACCAATTAACTTAATAAGATTGGATGAGCGTACTAAAAATATTTTCATGTTAATTGGTGAAGGTATTGAGATTGAAATTAAACCTAATGGACAATGGATAAAATGAATCAAAAACCTAATTTTAAAACTATGACCTCTCAAGAATTAAAAAGTTATGTATTATCTCATCGTGAAGATGACGAGGCTTTTTATGCTTATGTAGATAAGGTAAATGAAAGAAAAGATCGAGTAGTTTATCCACCTTTAAACTCCTTAGAAGATCTAGAAAAATATCCCGAAGTTATTGAACAAATGCGTCAAGATTCCCGTCATAATTTTCAGCAAAATGAGTTAACTTAAATACAGTGCGATCGCCCTCTCTCGCAGTCAGGTCAAGCAATAGCCCAACCCAACACCAATGGCGGCTAGCAAAACAATACACATTCCCCCCCCACAACTGTATTAAAAGATACAATTTAATAAATCTTTACATTTCTCTCCCTAACCAGCGATCGAGATTTTGGGGTTTTTGGGGAGTTCAAGAGCTTGGAATTGTACAATAAGGTTGTACAAGTATCCCCTAAAAATCATGTTAAGCAAAGAAACCACCTACTCTCAGGCGAGAATGAATTTAGCGAGTCTCTTAGATCAGGTGTGTGAGGAATCTCAAATTATCGTCATTAAGCGTCGCAATCAGAAAAATGTGGCGTTAATTGCTGAAGATGAGCTTTCCAGTTTATTAGAGTGTGTTTATTTATTGCGATCGCCAGAAAATGCCAAACGCTTATTTCGCTCTTTAGCATGGACAGAGACGGAAGATGCAACTCCTCAAACATTAGCTGAATTGAAAGAGGAGTTAGGAATTGAGTCCTAAAAGAGAAAATAAGCCAGATAAACCTAAAAACAATTCTATTCATGGTTATTTGCCCGTTTTTAGTCCTGATTTCAAAGCAGATTTAGCCTGGTGGTATCGGAACGAACCGAAAAAAGGCGATAAAATTTTAGACTTAGTGGCAGATATTTTGGATGGCGATCCGTTTACAGGATTGGGTAAACCCGAACCTCTTAAGTATATTGCTGCCGACACTTGGTCACGACGGATCGACTTAGAGCATCGTTTAGTTTATAAAGTCACAGGAAATAAGGTTTATTTTTTACAAGCTCGCTATCATTATCAATCAGGCTAAACTTAGCAAAATTCACCCACTCTAAGCTTGAGGATTACAACCTTTCTCCTGTCGATCCTAGACATCATTCTAAAAGTCGGCACTTAAAGGGGTACGAGGGAAAGGAATCACATCGCGAATATTGGTCATTCCCGTCATGAATTGTACCAGACGCTCGAACCCTAAACCAAAACCGGCGTGGGGAACGGAACCGTAGCGACGCAGATCTAAATACCACCACAAATCATCGGGATTCATTCCCTGTTCCTGCATTCTTTGTCTCAGTATATCTAATCGTTCTTCCCGTTGGGAACCGCCGATAATTTCGCCGATCTTGGGTGCTAAAATATCCATAGCGGAAACAGTTTTATTATTGTCATCTAGACGCATATAAAAAGCTTTGATTGTCTTGGGATAATTGGTGACAATCACGGGTTTTTTGAATAGTTCCTCCGCTAGATAACGTTCGTGTTCTGACTGTAGATCTACGCCCCATTCTACCGGAAACTCGAACTGACGATCGGCTTTTTCTAATAACTCGATCGCTTCGCTGTAGGTAATCCGGCCAAACTCACTATTAACGATATTCTCGGCCGTACTTAACACCGTTTTATCGATACGTTCGTTAAAAAACTGCAAATCTTCGGGACAATTTTCTAAGACGAATTTAAAGATATATTTGAGAAATGCCTCCGCTAAATCTTGATCTCCTTCCAAGTCACAAAAAGCCATTTCCGGTTCCACCATCCAAAACTCGGCCAGATGACGGGAAGTATTAGAATTTTCGGCGCGAAAAGTCGGGCCAAAAGTGTAAACATTAGATAGGGCCATAGCCATTACTTCCGCTTGTAATTGTCCACTCACGGTTAAATAGGCCCGTTTACCAAAGAAATCCTCGGCAAAATTGGCGGGTTTTTTTAAGTCTAAACTGGTGACAGTAAATAATTCTCCCGCACCTTCGCAGTCGTTAGCGGTAATAATAGGAGTATGTACCCAAATAAAGCCTTTTTCTTGGAAAAAAGTGTGGATAGCGGTAGCGCAAGCGTTTCTAACCCGCATTACTGCTCCTAGGGTGTTGGTTCTTGCTCGCAGATGGGCAATAGTTCTCAGAAATTCAAAGGAATGACGTTTCTTTTGTAGGGGATAATCTGGGGGACAGTCACCATAAAGGGTGATTTCGGCCGCTTTTAACTCGATATTTTGCCCTTTACCCGGGGAAGGAACCAAATTTCCCGAAACAGCGATCGCCGCTCCTGTACTAATTAACTTTAGTACATTTTCATAATCGGGTAAAGTCGGTTCGAGGATAACTTGTAAGTTGGCTAGGGATGAGCCATCATCAACTTCCAGGAAAGTAAATTCTTTTAATTCTCGTTTTGTTCTCACCCAACCCTGCACGGTGAAGGATTGATCGGGTTGTCCTGTGTGAAAGATTTCCTTGATTCTGGTAGTCATTGCTTATCCCTATGTTAGAACCAAAGAGTATTTTAACTGAATGTCAGCAAAAGTCCATCGCTAAAAGCGAGGTACTTCTCCTGACTTTGTATATAGACAATTCCTCAAAAACTATGTTATCATAGTTTTAGTTTCTTGATAACTTTTATGTACAAAGCGTACAAATTCAGACTTAAGCCTAATACCGAGCAAGAAATAGCCTTAGCAAAAAGCTTTGGTTGTTGTCGTTGGTTTTG
>MTBT01000226.1 GCA_002282935.1 Microcystis sp. LSC13-02
GCAGGTGCGGAACCCCGCAAGGGAAAGAAGCAGAAACCCAAATCGTGAGGTTTGGGAATCACCGTCCGTTTACGGCGGTGAGGATGTCAACCTTGCCCTTCCCCCATGATTCCTGCTTGCCGTAATAATTCCAGGAGCCGTTCATTTTCCTGTTCTGCTAAATTGGCCCGTTGCCGTTCTGCCTCTGCGGTTTGCTCTGCTAAATTAGCTCTTTGTTGTTCTGTCTGTGCGGTTTGCTCTGCTAAACTAGCCCGTTCGGATAACTCTAGGGTTGTTAAAAAACGATTACCCTGGGGAGTATAAATTTCTAACTGCTCCTGGTTTAACACAAAACGGATGTCTAACCGGGGACTAACCCAATCCGTCGCCATTTCGATCACTTGCAACTTGTTGGCCCTGCGCTGATAACCAGCAAAATCCACCCGTTCAGGGTCATAGATATAGTATTCCTCTACCCCATATTGTTCATAAAACCCTAACTTTTTGGCCATTTCCTTGAGGGTATTTCCCGGCGACAAAATCTCGAAAACCACTTGGGGTGCAATATTTCCCTCCTGCCACTGACGATAGGAGCCGCGCTCGCCTTTAGGCCGTCCAAAGACCACCATCACATCGGGAGCCACGCGAATATCTGGACGACCCTCGACGGGATACCACAGTAAATCCCCCGCCACAAACACATCGGAAGCATCTCGAAATACACAATCAAGATTTTCCTTAATCAAGACAATCCAGCGAAATTGCAAGGTATTATCGGCCATCGGTTGTCCATCACTGTCAGGATAAATAACGGCTCGGTTTAGGGCTACGGTCATGGGTAGTGGCTCCCAACGCTCAAAGGTTATTTTAAAAGGGGGTTAGTCGGGGAAAGATTACTGTCGGTTAGCGAAAGCTCGTCTCCGCGATTAGATTGCAACAGCCCCGATCGCCCCAGTAAATCTATATAATCGAAAATATCCCTATCAACTTACCGACGCGGAACGAGATTAATCCGGCCTTCGTCCATTTCATCCATGAGTAACTCTAGGGCCTCGTAATCCACATCGGAAACGTAGCCAAGACGAGCGAGGAGTTCATTAATTCCGTTTTCGATTTCTGGCGTGATCTGACGATAATATAGGGCTTGTTCCACTAATTGGCGGATAGTCGGCTGGGTATCCACAGTTTTCTTACGCTAGTTCAATAAATCTAGTTTCTGTATCCTGCTTTACTTTATTTCAGCAAAAATACCAGTATAATGCTTGGTCATCATCAGTCATTCGGGATTAGAACTTAAACCTAACGACTTTCCCCTGATGTTCACCCGAGTAAGTCCTGATCACTGTTTCTCTTTACTGTTCGCATCCCAAGGTTAACCTAAAACCGGTTTCTTCCTAAAGGGGTAAAGATTAAGAAAAGATTAATCTTTTCAGGAGAGAAAAAATATATCAAGACGAAGGTTACAAAATCAGAAAGTTAGAACATAATAGCGGTATCTGATCTCCAGTTAAAAGGTTCATTTATGAATTTCAAAGCCTAGCCATGAAAAGTCCTGTAAAAGTCCCAGAAATTGCTCTATTTGAGCCAAACGGCTATATTACCGCCGCTAACGTCCTAGAATTTCAAGAGCAGCTCACCAATCTGGTTAACCGGAGTCGCTCTATCACTTTTCTGGTGGATATGAGTAGGGTGGAATTCCTCGACAGCGCTGGATTAATGGCTTTAGTTAGCGCCTTTCGTCTGGCTCAAAGTCAAGAAAAATCCTTCAATATCTGTTCTATTCCACCTTCAGTCAAGATTATCTTTGAATTAACCCAACTCGATCGGGTTCTCTCTATTTTCCCTAGCCGTGCTGACTTTGATGCTGTTATCACCCTCCCCCAAGCGGCGTAAGCAGAGAAAATAGCGTTTCTCGCCGCAATTTCTCGGCTGAACTCTCAATTCTACCGGTAAATCACCTCTTGACCGGGCAGATTCCCATTTGTACAACCGACTCCTCAGGACAACAATTTTTTTCAAGGAGAGGCATTATACTGTTGAGATGGCTCTCCTCGTTTTTGGATATTATTTCTGGGACAAACTACCGTACACTTGTTCGGAGCAGCTCACAAAAGACTGTCTATTAAGAAATTCCATGACTTTAGTGATGACAGAGGGGAAGGGGGCCAAGATGGTAGATAGGTAATGAGTAGTAATTTCCTAGAATCCATGACAGTCAACAATCTCCAGTATGCTTATTTTCCCGGTTGTGTCGCCCAAGGTGCCTGTCGGGAACTATATTTATCCACGGCAGCCCTGACGGAAGCTTTGGGGATTAATTTAGTCGAACTCAAAAAAGCTGCCTGTTGTGGTTCGGGAACCTATAAGGAAGATTCGCAACTCTTGGAAGATGCCGTCAATGCGCGCAATATTGCCCTAGCGGAAGCCCTCAATTTACCCCTGTTGACTCACTGTAGCACCTGTCAAGGAGTGATCGGTCATGTGGACGAGCGCTTGAAGGAAGCAAAGCATAATAATCCCAATTATGTTGAGGAAGTTAATAATTATTTACAGAAAGAACATTGTTCCCCCTACCAAGGTACGACGACGGTTAAACACCTACTCTGGGCAATTGTCGGCGATTATGGCTTAGATAATCTGGCGGCCAAGGTGGTTCGTCCCTTATCAGGGTTAAATTGTGCCAGTTTTTATGGTTGTTATCTCCTGCGGGCCCAGGATACTCTCCCCTACGATAATCCCTTTCAGCCGGAATCTCTAGAAAATGTCTTTCGAGCGGTGGGGGCGAATCCGATTTATTATCAAGGACGCACTCAATGCTGTGGTTGGCCTCTGTCCAGTTATGCCACCACCCAATCCTTCCAAATGGCAGGAAAACACATTTTAGAGGCCATGGCAGCGGGGGCCGATTGTTTAGTCACCCCTTGTCCTTTATGCCATCTTAATCTTGATTCCCGACAACCGGAAGTGGCAAAAGTGATCGGTCGAAGTTTAGGTTTACCCGTGTTACATTTTTCCCAATTGGTCGCTTTAGCGGTGGGAGTCAGTCCCGATCGTTTAGGATTAGATCGACACATCGTTTCGACCAAATCCCTCTTAAAGAAATTGGGGTTTTAGAACTCAATCAGGAGTGTTAGCAATGGATTGGTTAAAAAGAATTTTTGGCTTAGATAAACCGGCAGATGCCGCTAGTGCGATCGCAGGGAAAGCCGCTGCTGCGGGTATTCCCCCCGAAAGAGTCGGATTAGATGGAAAATACGACGAAAGCGGACTAGCTAAACGAGTAGTTTTAGCTTTTGACGAGACACCGGATTTAGCTGATGAAGACAAATTGTGGGTCGCTCAAACTGGTGGTAAAGTTGTACTAAAAGGCAAGGTTTCCAATCAGGCGACTTTAAATAAAATGGTTGCGATCGCCAGTAAAGTACATGGGGCAACCAGCGTCGATACCAGTCAGGTAAAATGGGAAGGATAGATAAAACTCAGGAGAAAGGACCCCAGTGCCGTACAACCCCGCAGAAATCGAACAGAAATGGCAGAAGATTTGGCAGCAAATGGGATTGGACAAAACCCCAGAAAACGCCGATAAACCGAAATTTTACGCCCTCTCCATGTTCCCCTATCCATCGGGCAACCTGCACATGGGTCACGTTCGCAACTATACTATCACCGATGTGATTGCCCGTCTGAAAAGAATGCAGGGTTATCGCGTCCTGCATCCCATGGGGTGGGATGCTTTCGGATTACCCGCAGAAAATGCCGCCATTGAAAGGGGAGTTCCTCCGGCAAAATGGACCGAGCAAAATATTGCCCAGATGAAACGGCAATTACAACAGTTAGGATTATCTATCGATTGGGAAAGAGAAGTTGCCACCTGTTCCCCGGAATATTATCGTTGGACCCAATGGCTATTTTTACAGTTTTTTGCATCGGGATTAGCCTACCAAAAAGAAGCGGCAGTGAATTGGGATCCTATCGATCAAACTGTCTTGGCCAATGAACAGGTAGATAGTGAAGGAAAATCTTGGCGATCGGGTGCTAAAGTAGAAAGAAAATTACTCCGGCAATGGTTCCTAAAAATCACCGATTATGCCGAACAATTACTCACTGATTTAGATAAACTTACCGGTTGGCCAGAACGGGTTAAAACCATGCAGGCCAACTGGATCGGTAAATCGGTAGGTGCTTATTTAGAATTTCCTCTTGTTAATTCCACAGAAAAAATTGCCGTTTTTACCACTCGTCCCGATACGGTTTATGGAGTGACTTATGTGGTACTTGCTCCCGAACATCCCTTAACTTTACAAGTTACCACTCCCGAACAAAAATCGGCCGTAGAAACTTTTATTCAAGAGATAGCCAGCGAAAGCGAATTAGAAAGAACTGCCGAAGATAAACCCAAACGCGGTATTAAAACCGGAGGACTAGCAATTAATCCTTTTACTGGTGAAGAAATTCCGATTTTAATTGCTGATTATGTCCTCTACGAATACGGTACGGGGGCAGTGATGGGAGTCCCGGCTCACGACAGTCGCGATTTTAAATTCGCTCGGGAAAATAACCTGCCAATTAAGATAGTTATTACTCCAGAAAGTGGCGAAATTGAGTTAAAAGAGGCCTATACAGAAGCGGGAATTATGATTAATTCCGCTCAATTTAATGGACTGAATTCCCAAGAAGGAAAAACCGCTATTATTGATTATGCCACTGCCCAATGTTACGGCAAAGCTAGAATACAATATCGCCTCCGGGATTGGTTAATTTCCCGTCAAAGATATTGGGGTTGTCCGATTCCAGTTATCCACTGTCCTAACTGTGGAACTGTGCCAGTACCAGTGGAAAATTTACCCGTTACTTTACCAGAAAATGTCGAATTTAGCGGTCGAGGGGCTTCCCCTTTAGCTAAGTTGGAAGACTGGGTAAATGTGGATTGTCCTAGTTGTGGAACTCCCGCAAAACGGGAAACAGACACCATGGATACTTTCATCGATTCTAGTTGGTATTTCCTCCGTTATACCGATGCTAAAAATGAAGATATACCCTTTCAATTCGAGAAGGTTAATGATTGGATGCCCGTGGATCAATACGTCGGAGGAATCGAACACGCTATCCTACATTTACTCTATTCTCGTTTCTTTACCAAAGTTTTAAGAGACCGAGGTTTAGTTAATGTCGATGAACCTTTTAACCGTCTATTAACCCAGGGAATGGTACAGGGATTAACCTACAAAAATCCCGAAACTGGCAAATATGTCCCCGCAGAAAATGTTATCTATAAAGAGGATAAATATTGCGATAAAGACACGGGAGAAGTTCTTTCTTTCTTCTTTGAAAAAATGTCCAAGTCGAAATATAACGGCGTTGATCCTCTGAAAGTCCTCGAAAAATATGGGGCTGATACTGCCCGAATGTTTATACTTTTTACCGCACCCCCAGAAAAAGATTTACAGTGGGAAGATGCCGGGGTAGAAGGACAATTTCGCTTTCTTAATCGGGTGTGGCGTTTAGTCAGCGAATACATTGAAAATAAACCCAAGCAAGTCAAAAAAATAGAAACTTTCTCGAAAACTGACAAGGATTTAAGACGGGCAATTCACACCGCTATTAAAGAAATCTCCGAGGATTTAGAAGGAGATTATCAATTTAATACCGCCATTTCCGAATTAATGAAACTCAGTAACGCTTTAGGGGATAATAAGTGTTTTGAATCCCCCATTTATCGGGAAGGAATCGAAACCCTATTAATCTTACTTTCCCTCTTTGCTCCCCATCTTAGCGAAGAATTATGGCAAGCTTTAGGCCATAGCCAATCAATTCACCTGCAACCTTGGCCAAAAGTTGATCCTACTGCCCTTATTGTGGACGAGATCACCCTTGTCATCCAAATTTTGGGAAAAACCAGAGGCACGATACAAGTTCCCGCTAGTGCCGATAAAAGCACCTTAGAAACCCTCGCCCTGGAATCAGAAATCACCCAACGTTATTTAGAGGGCAAGGAAATCAAAAAAGTGATTGTTGTCCCGGGCAAATTAGTTAACTTTGTCGTGGGTTAAATGACAGCAATTATCACAATGGTAGGGAATTAAAGAACCTTTTCAGTTATCAGTAATCAGTTAGATTAACACTTTCTATGAAAAACTATCAATAGATGGCAAAATAGAAACTATACAATTAGCATTGTCTGTAAATAGGGTTTGCGGCAAAAAGTTATTGAAAAGCACAGGTCTCTTAATCAATGATTTCACTTAGCTAAAAGCATAAGCTTTAGTTGTTGATTAATCTCTAAGCTATAACTTATTATAATCATTGACCCAGAAAAAGTGCGGTTTTTCCATTTCAGACATAAAAAAGCCCAAAAAACCTGCCGAAGCAGGGTGGAAAGATTGATAAC
>MTBT01000227.1 GCA_002282935.1 Microcystis sp. LSC13-02
CCTGCTTCGGCAGGTTTTTTGGGCTTTTTTATGTCTGAAATGGAAAAACCGCACTTTTTCTCGGTCAATGATGACAATAAGTTATGACTTAAAAGCTACTCAACAACTAAAGCTTATGCTTGTAGCTAAGTGAAATCATTAGACCTCCTGCAAAAGTCTTATTCAGCTACTTGATTATAGCCTAAAGCAAGTTCGTAGTTGTAAATGCCAGCGATTAAATTAAATCTCAGACCAAAACGTCGTCTCCGATTCCTGTATCTTGATGATAAAATTCTAAATCTCTTCAGACTTCTGTGAATATGTTCGATAACAATTCTTTCTCTTGATAACTGGCGATTAAATTCTTTTTCTTCTAAACTTAATTCTTTATTTTTCTTTTTTTTGTTAGGAATTCTACTATTTTTGTGCAGCTTTTGAATTCCTTGATAGCCCTTATCTGCTAAACATTCAATATTTTTATCGATCCCAATTTGACTATTTTTCCAAAGATTAAAGTCATGTATTCTTCCCTTTCCATGAGCAGTACAGACTATCATTCCTGTTTTTTGAGACGCAAGAACTTGCGATTTTATTGTATGATAGCCTTGTTTCCCGCTATAGTAATCTTGGTTCTTCGTTACTTGGTATGGTTCGATCGGGTGACATAAATTGACTAAATCCTTATCTGGCAAGAGATTTAATTGATTAGTTCGCTCTATTGCATAACAAAAACCGAAGAACCGTAATCTTTCTGCTTTTTTTGAGGTCTTTCTATCTCATGCTCTGCTACATCTACTACCACTACCTCTAGGTCACTATTCGCCTGGTGAACTGTCTTTTTCCCCAGCAGATTAAACAATCCAGATTTTATCAGAATATTTTCTACCTTTCTAGTGATTCGTAGGGCTGTTGTCTCATTAATCTCGCAATTAATTGCGAGATGGAAATAAGTACTATATTCCCGTAAATACTCTAAGGTCATCAAGATTTGGTCTTCTAGACTTAATTTACTTGGTCTTCCCGATTTTTTTTGCAGAACTTTTTCGGCAGCCAAAACCTTCACCATATCCTTAAATGTTTCAGGATATACTCCACAAAAGCGTTTAAACTCTTCTGGATTCAAATTTTTTACTTTTTCGTAAGTCATGGTTTTTCTGAGTGTTTTACTTTATTGTACATAATCAGTTCCTATTTTTGCAGGAGGTCTATTGATTAAGAGACCTGTGCTTTTCAATAACTTTTTCAGCAGACCCTATTTAGGAGATAGGAGTCGTCAATCAGCCAAAAAACTTTGGGACAGGCCGACCAGGTGTTTACCGACAATGCGCTGTTGCTTACACAGACTTTTGGGAGTCCTATAAGACAGTAATTCCCAGTAAACGTCATCGACCGGTTGGTCAAGAAACTGGTCAAACTAATCCTATTGAAAGATTAAATAATACCTTTCGACAAAGGATTTCTCAACTGGTGAGACAGAGTCTATCTTTCTCTAAAAAAATGGAGAATCACGTTGGAGAACCCTTTGGTATTTTATCCATGACTACAATGCACAGCAAAGCAAAGGATTAAGCCACCATCACTACTACCTAATCACCACCAAAAAATTAATTTTTTCAATCAACAATCTCGAATTCTATTGACTGCTCTTGGGCAAAATTATAGGTAAAATGATCGATAATATTAGTATCGCTCAATTCGAGATTATAAAAATCGATCGCTGGTTGATCAAAAAGTGGGCCAGCGTGCCAAGTTCCCACCTCTAATTTAATAAAACAGTCGCCGGGGATGCGAAAAACCCTTAATTTTTCTAAATCCGGTTGAGTCTGAGGACTAGGGGGGGCCACTCCTAAAAACCACTCTTGTCCCCCCAAAGAACCAAGACATTGGGTACATTGACTATGACGAGTAATTCGCTTAAATTTACGTCCGCGAGTCTGTAAACGCATAATATAAAAGCGTGGCACACCGTTTTTTAAATGCAGTTGTGCATCGCTTTCATCAAATATTTTCCCGTCATGACTAGGGGTTATTAATTGACCGTAGGGACGGAAACTCTCGGCGGTAATTAGTTGCGATGCCAGGGGACGAACGGTAATCGAATTACTCATAAAAATTACTGCTGACTAACAGTTATAGCTGTACCATCTCGGAGAGAAAGAATATTATTAACGGCAATTCTTTCCCCGGCATTTACTCCAGAAATAACCTGATAAGCTTGCCCTTGAATGGTGCCAACTTGAATTGGTTTTTGTCTTACCACTAAACGCTCCTTGGCATTTTCTTGACCTTCTTTAGCCTTTTCTTTTTCGGCCACAAAAACAAAATTTTGCGCCCCGATGCTAGTCACTGCCGTGGTGGGGATTAATACCCCCGGTTTTTGATCCCAAATTACCCGCGCCCGCACATATTGATTATTGCGAAGACTGCCATCATTAGCAAAGGAAAATTTCACTAAAACCGATTGGGTAGCTTGGGAAACGGTGGGGGAAATAAAAGTTACTTGACCGCGAACCCCCGCACTGCCATCAGGATTAATAATTTCCACGGGCAACCCGACACGCAGACGCGGTTGTAATTCCACGGGAATCTGCACATTTAGTTCCAAAGTTTTATTGTTAGTCAACGAGGTTAATTCTTCACCCAGGGAGATAATATCGCCGACTTTTCTTTGATTAAAATCGCCGACAAAACCAGCAATCGGGGCGGTAATGGTGTTAAAAACTAAATTCTGACGCGTCGCCCCTAATTGCCCCTCAGTGCTGGCTACCGCCGCTTGACGACTGTTCACCGTTGCCGCTGCCGCCGCCACCTGTTGCTGTGACGCTAATTCGTTTTGAATGGCGATATTTAATGCTTCTTTGTTTGCCTGTAGGGTAGCTCTAGCCGCCGTCACCTGTTGACGGGCCGCATCACGATTTTTAGATCGGGCTTCTACTTCTGCCTTGGCGGCCTGAATGTCGCGGCGGCGATCATCTAAGTCCTGTTGGGGCTGTGCCCCTTGTTTGACCAGAAATTCGGCTCTTTTTAGGTTTTTTTCCGCTAAATCTAAATTAGCTCTCGCTCTCTGTAAATCGGCTTCGGCGGCGCTCAAGGTGGCGATCTGACTTTTAACATTAGCTTCGGCATTGGCCACATTTGCCCGATTCTGGGCAATTTGGGCTTGATTTGCCCTCGCTTGCGCTTGTCTTTGCCTTAAATCCGCCTCAGACGCATTGAGGTTCGCTTTGGCCGAATTTACCTGGCCGATGCCGGCGTTTACCTGTTGCTGTTGTTGTTCGGGATCCAATTCGGCGATTTTTTGTCCCTGAGTTACCTGATCGCCAGATTTAACGAAAATAGACCGAATCCGACCAGTAATCTGGGGGGAGACGCTAACACGCTCTTGGGCGATCAAAGTACCCACAAATTCGCTACTTTGCACTAATTTGTCGGTGCCGAGGGTTTGCAATTTGACGGGAACAGCCGCCGGTCCTGTGGCCTGGGGGGTTTGGGGGGCGCAACCAGCTACAATTAGGGAAACGGCGATCGACGAACCGATCGCTGTCGATACGTTAACGGATCGTTTAATCATTGTTAAATTTGGGGGTTTTTGGCAGAAAAAGTGCTAGTAAATCGGAAAAAGAAGAGGAGGATGAGGAGAGAAGCTTTTCCTTAAATTTTACTCTACAGAATTGATCGCCGTGATCACTGTTTGCTTTGCCCTAAGCTGACAATATTACAGGTAACTAATCTTTGGGCGAGGGTGGTGTATTCTAGGCGACCACCGGCGATCTGATATTCGTCCCGGGGCGCCGGCAGATGACCGACGGGAGCATTGAGGGTATAGTTAAGATTTTCTTTAAAAATAATCCAATCACCATCTTTACGCCAACCGATTCGATCGCCAAAAGTTTGAAAATTTTCGATCGCCACTAAGCGGCCCGGTCGATTACCTGTCTCGATAAAAATGCGAAATTGGGTACTGAAACTAAAACGACCCCCGGAAGCTTCTTTCCAGAGTTGATCCATCTTTTGCAGATCCCAACAGGCCAATTTTTGCAGGTCTTCCATGGTAAACCAGCCCTGTAATTCCCGTCCGGTTGCTTTCAGGATTAAATTACGGGTTTCATCGTTAGCTTGTCGCCAATTTTGTTGAGCGAGGAAATTTTTCAGGCGAGTGTAATTAATGCCCGTGGTCGGTGATACCATTTCCCCAGAGGTGGCAGTCTGGGCAACGATCGCCGGCAAGGGATTGAGAAATAAAGCGATCGCAAGAGTGATCTGACACAAGGAAAAATTAATTCTCATAAACCCTATTTATTAACCTGATGCAAAGAAATCCTACAATAGCATAGACGAAATTTGCCGTTTTTACCGCCTCCTTAACTCCTATGGCTTTCACTTGGATCCGACACCACATTTTGGGATTGCAAGACTGGCAACCGGAAGAATACCAAACCCTGCTACAAACGGCCTCTAGTTTTCGTGAAGTTCTTTCCCGACGTACCAAGAAAGTGCCGGCCCTACAAGGTCAAGTGGTGACAAATCTTTTTTTTGAACCTTCCACCCGCACCCGTAGTAGTTTTGAACTAGCGGCCAAACGTCTCTCGGCCGATGTTCTCAATTTTGCCCCGGGTAGTTCCAGTTTGACTAAGGGGGAAACGATTCTCGATACCGCTTTAACCTATGTGGCCATGGGTACGGATATCTTTGTCATTCGACATCAACAGTCGGGAGTTCCCGATTTAATTGCCGCAGAAATGGATCGTTTGCAGTCGGGGGTCAGTATTCTTAATGCCGGGGACGGTCAACACGAACACCCCTCCCAGGGACTTTTAGACCTGTTTACGATCTGTTGTCTGTTAGATGAGGAAAATCCCCGTTTAGAACTGTTAGAGGGCAAAAAAATCGCTATTGTTGGGGATATACTCCATTCTCGTGTCGCTCGTTCCAATATCTGGAGTTTAACCACGGCTGGGGCAGAAGTACATTTGTCCGCACCCCCCACCCTACTGCCGAAATATTTTGGGGAATTGTGCGATCGCCTATTTCTCCACTGGGATTTAGAACCAGCTTTAGAAAAGGCCGATTTTGTGATGACCCTGCGATTGCAAAAAGAACGAATGACTGCCAATCTTTTGCCCAGTTTACGGGAATATCATCAAAGTTTTGGCATTACTCGTCCTCGTTTGCAATCCTGTCAACCGGGGGTTAAGGTACTTCATCCCGGTCCTGTGAATCGGGGAGTGGAAATTAGTTCCGATTTAATGGACGATCCCGATTTTAGTCTGATTTCCCAACAAGTTACCAGTGGTGTCGCTGTCAGAATGGCTTTGTTATACCTCATCGGTAATCTTCGCAGCGACCAGTAAAAGCTTCTCAGGGATTTGCTCTTTTAGTCTGGTTTCATTGAAACAATCCTAAAGTTTCTATCAAGGTAAATATCATACTTTCTTCCTCCCTCACACACAGCATCTTCTGCTTCAAATAGGTTAGTCTCAACATCAAATTTCATCGCTCTAGGATTCCTACAACCCTGTTTTAACAAAGTATCAGTCAACCGGGATTTTTCTTCTGCGGTCAAAGCTCGATAATCACTACTATTAGCTTGACCTGCATAGATTGACATTCCCATAATACTAAGGGATAGTAAGCTTATTATCGATTTGGTCTTCATTTTTTCAACTTCCTGAATACAATAAAAACATCATTGCAAGGGTTTTAGACCCAAGTTTTCGGTAATTAGTTCGGCACGATTACCGACCAACTTTATCTTAGGGGAAGCATACCTAGATTGCAATAAGTATAAATACTCAAGCTATCCCTGGGGCTTTTCTAGAAACTTTGACCGATACCGAATTCCGTTCTCAAGGGAAGGGTATAATTAAACTAAGAAATCAACATTTTCAGCTAAAGCCATGCAATTAGCCTTAGAACAAATTATCGTCAATCCCGGTCAACAGTTACTTTTAAAAGAGCTTAACTGGCAAAAATTTGAGACAATATTATCAGAATTAGGAGAAAGTCGTGCTTCTCGGTTATCCTACAGTAACGGAATATTAGAAATTATGGTACCTTTACCCGAACATGAAAAAGATAAAGAAATCATTAGTTATATGGTTCAGTTTTTGTTAGAAGTACTCAATATTGATTTTGAACCGTTAGGATCAACAACATTTAAAAACGAGCGGATGAATCAAGCGGTTGAACCTGATGCCTGTTTTTATATTAAAAACTATCAAGCCGTTATTGGCAAAAATAGACTTAATTTAGAAAGTGATCCCCCCCCTGATTTAGTCCTAGAAATTGATATTACTTCCCGTACCTATTTAGATAATTATCGACAGTTAGGTGTTCCCGAACTGTGGCGTTATACTCAAAGTGGCCTACAGATTAATTTATTACAAGAAGGAGAATATATTGAGTCTTTAAGCAGTCCCAATTTTCCTCAGATTCCGATTATTGAATTAATTAATCAATTTGTTAAACAAAGTCAACAACTGGGGAGAAGTGAAGCCATCAGAAACTTTAAAAATTGGCTGACGGAAAATATAGATGGCTCTTCGTTACTTGTTATGGTTCGATAGGGGGGCATAAATCGACTAAATCCTTATCTGGCAAGAGACTTAATTGATTAGTTCGCTCTCTATATAAGGGTTCCATCCCTTATAACCCCCGTCCATTGCATAACACAAACCGAAGAGCCATATAGATAATAGTTGAAAATCCTAACATTTTTGACTTAGATAAATTTGTCCGTCGAGAGTTGTATAAACTTCTTGCGGTTCAATGATTCAGTTTGTTACTAGAATCTAGTTCACAAAAATAGATTAGATCATTGTTTTGAGCAGGGGATTTTTTAACCTCAGTGGGTGTGGATAAATCAGACAGGACAGAGGTTACAGCCGTTGGTGCTAGTTCTGAAAGTACCATGGTTATTCATTCCTCGTAGTTCGATTTTTACTTTGATAATTAATCAATTCACCGAGGCCGATTAAAATTCTAGAAACTAGCAGAATGAGAGCCTCTTGATTAAGAAAATATCCCGTAGAGGCTGTTAAAAAGTTACTGTTTTCTTGTCAGTTAAATTTTGTTAAGATAATGCCCAAAAACTACAATTTATGGTAGGAAAAGAGGTAAGTCGAAACCGAGTTTGATTTTTGCTTACTCTAAATCAGAAAGGGCATTGGGCAAGATTAGCTAACTATCCCTTTTTTGCCTCTTCCAGGTCATGATAATGCTGATAAGCGCCGATTTCGGGGTTAAAGGGGGCGATTTCTTCAGTTACAGTTAATCCCAAACCTTCTAACATTGCTTGTAGGACAGAATCGGGGGCCAGACGCAGATAATCGGGATTAATTTCTAGGGCTACATGACGATTACCGAGGTGATAGGCAGCTTTGAGGAGTAAATCGGTTGAAGGGGCGGTAATAGTGATAACTGGTTCTGGTTTAGCAATAATTTGAATAATTTCGCCGTTTTCCCCCCGCAGGAAATCGCGATCCTGTAGAATTGTGCCGCGGGGTAAACGAAAACAGAGGGAAAAACCTTCGGGACTGTCGAGACGATAACGGCTGCGAGTGCGTTCTTCGGCCGTAAGTAGAAGGCTAAAAACTACCGTTTCTGGGGGAGGTGGACTAGCGGTATGACGGGGGGGTAAGCGCTCGGTAAAAGTTAACATGGTAGTAGTCAATGGGAAAAAACATTCTTAATTGTAGCCCTGACTCCAGCTTGACCCGAAAAACTGAGGAACTTTTTCTATTTATTCTCCCGTTGCAGACGAATCATCTCATTTTGCACCCGTCGTCTCAAGCTATCATCGCTACGAATCCAGTTAGTAATGGCGTTAAATTGAGCTGCGGTGAAGCCACTATCTTGGACAATCTTTTTTGAGTTATTACAATAATCGACGGCAATTCTTTGGGCATTAGCTGGAAGATTATTAAAGCTTTCCCGGTGGTTACAGGTAATTACTGGGGGACTTTTGCCTAAAATTTGCGAAATTGCCTGATAAGCTTGTTTTCTTTCGGTTTCGATCAACAAAACTGCTTTGGCATAACGTTTAATTTGGTCAGCCGTAAAATCTTGAGTATAAGCGGAGGACTGAAAACTAACCACATCCGTCGTCCAAGAAAATTCGGGAATCACACCGCCAAGAATGGCGATTACTGCCAAAAAAGTCACAATAAAAGAACGTCTTAAGCTTTGACCTAGATCGGCTAGGGGATAGCAGTAAATCACCATGCGAGTTTGTCGCTGAATAGATAATGATAGCAAACTTTCCAGTTAAATCCTGCTTTTTTGAATATTTTTAACGATCATAAGTTCCAATTCTAGCCAATATCTCCTGGGCCCGAACCTTAATTTTTGGGCAGAAATTGCTTTGGTAAACTTTTTTAACGTTTCTAGGGGCAAAATTAGTTAAAAATCTTGGAGAGAACCGATGAACGATTTTTGGGAAGTTAGGATGCCTATCGCTTTTAGAGAATATTTATCGGCAATTTAGCCCCCTAATCTCTTTTTATTAGCTTATATCGCTGTTAATCTCTCGCTTATTCCTTTTTGTGTCTCCAGTGGCGAGGAATCAGGAGGAAATCTAGATAAATTAAAGGTTTCAGCGATTCCGATCGAGACAATTCCCGCTTAGAATAATGCAGTGGAATATATAGCCAATGAGGATTTGAGGCATTATTTAGTGATCTCGATCCTGGCGAGTCCTCCACAGGGGAACCATAATAAACTACTGACAACCACCCTAAACTCAGAAAAACCGCAAAACAAGGAGTTAGCGCATGAATAAAGGTGAATTAATCGATCAAATCGCTCTCAAAGCCTCTGTCACCAAAAAACAAGCAGATGCTGTTCTCACTGCCGCCATCGAAACCATTATCGAAGCGGTTTCTGAGGGGGACAAAGTAACCCTAGTAGGATTCGGTTCCTTCGAGGCCCGGGAACGTCAGGCCAGGGAAGGACGCAACCCGAAAACCGGCGATAAGATGGAGATTCCGGCCACTCGCGTCCCGGCTTTCTCGGCGGGTAAACTGTTTAAAGACAGAGTGGCCCCAGATAAGGAAGAA
This sequence comes from Microcystis sp. LSC13-02, assembly GCA_002282935.1. Classification (GTDB taxonomy): domain Bacteria; phylum Cyanobacteriota; class Cyanobacteriia; order Cyanobacteriales; family Microcystaceae; genus Microcystis. The sequence continues at coordinate 9,036 of MTBT01000227.1, forward strand.
TTAGGGCTGGCTGAATAAATCTAAAAACCTTGTTGGATAAGACTTTTAGACTTTTTTCCCATCAAAGAGTGCCTTAGCCCGGGGTGATCGGGGGGAAAATTCAGGGACTTTTTCCCTGAAAATTAGGTAGTTGACCACCTGAAAATAGGTAAAACCCTACACCCCACACCCCACACCCCACACCCTGCCCCCAGGGAAAACTTTTTGCCGCAAACCCTAATTACTGTTGAGCTTCGTTCGCTGTAAGTCTTTTGCCTAGACCTAAACATGGTGGTAATCTTGACTGGGCGGCCGCCATTGCCGGCTGTCCGGTTTCCTCTATTCTCGATTTTTCTGCCAGTATCAACCCCCTCGGTCCGCCGGAAAGCGCCCTAACCGCTATTAAAAGCCATTTAACCAGTCTGACTCGTTATCCTGACCCCGCGTATTGGCAGTTGCGTTCTGCCCTCGGCCAATGGCACAATATCGGGCCAGATTGGATTCTCCCCGGCAATGGTGCGGCTGAGTTATTAACCTGGGCCGGTCGGGAATTAGCAGCATTTGATAGTGTTTATGTACTAACACCCGCTTTTAATGATTACGAACGGGCTTTAAAAAGTTTTGGCGGGAAAATCTGCAAACATTCCCTAGATTTAACCAGTTTAAAGCCGGTTAATCCCGAAAAACAAGGCTTATTACTCAATAATCCCCACAATCCCACGGGGAAACTCTGGACGGTGGCGGCCATTCGTCCCTATCTATCGCAATTTGGTTTGGTGGTAGTGGATGAAGCTTTTATGGATTTTTTACCCCCGCAACAACAGGAGAGTTTAATATCTCTCTTGCCGGAATATCCCAATCTCGTGATTGTGCGTTCCCTAACTAAATTTTACAGTCTCCCCGGTTTACGTCTAGGATACGTCCTCGCCCATCCCGATCGCCTGTTACAATGGCAAAGATGGCGCGATCCTTGGTCGGTGAATAATTTGGCTGTGGTTGCCGCTATTGCGGGAATTGAAGATAGGGATTTTCAACAACAAACTTGGGATTGGTTAACAGCAGCCCGTGAGGATTTATGGCAGGGATTAGCTAATTTTCCGCAATTACAGCCCCAAACCAGTGCCGCTAACTTCCTCTTAGTACAATCTCAATCTTCCTGTTTACCCCTACAGGAAGCTTTATTAAAATATCATCGAATTTTCATCCGCGATTGTCTCAGTTTCCCCGAATTGGGCAGCAATTATTTTCGGGTAGCTGTCCGTTTACCGGCAGAAAATCAACGATTATTATCGGCTTTAGAGAGTATTTTAGCCGCGTCTGATAGTTAGACTTCCCCTTTGACAAAAGGCCATAACCTGTGCCGTATTAGCAATACACCAGATTAACTCCCCCCGTTACTGGGTACAAATTAAGGAAACTTCCAATAAATCTAACGCATGATTGTTGCAGAGAATTCGGTCGATTTATCTTAGAAAAACGATATAGCGTTTCCTGTTGACAAGAGGTACATTCTCAATCCTGAAAAGTTTAATCAGCAAAGGTTAAAGTGTGCCACACAGATGTGAGAACCGCTATAACTTCCCTCTCTAATCGTACAGCAATTCTCATTTTAAAAAGTAACAAGTGATACAGACAGAAACAAAGCTTTAAGCAAGCTACAAAATGCGCTCCCGCGAGTGC
>MTBT01000228.1:0-8731 GCA_002282935.1 Microcystis sp. LSC13-02
TGGCTTTAGAAACTTTCGGAATTTTTGGGTTAGAAGTATGTTGTCTTGGCATCTTGTCTGTTGATTTAGCATAAAGGGTAACGAAGAGCCTAAAGTTGCTATATCATTATAGAAATGTGTCCAGTTTTTACCCCCACTGCGATCGCAATAACTATCGAGGATATCTTTTAAGTTTTGCCACGGACAAACCCACTCTAAATAGTTACCACTGTTAAAAAGGATTCGCACAGCTAGACGATTTTTACCTTGATTTTTAGCGGATTTTTCGGCTTCGCGGCAATGTTGCAATATGTCTCGCTGAGGAACTCCTGAAGCTGCCCAAACGAAACCGACGCTAACAGTTATATCCTGAGAATAACCATGTTTTGTCCAGATTTCTCGATGAAATTTATCAAACCAATAGAGACAATCTTGTAGGGTTAATTTTGGTTCTGATTTTTGTCGAAACAAAACTCCTAAAAAGTCATCTCCTCCCGCATAAATAATGCGACCAAAGTTAAGATAATTTTCTAGTTCTTCTCCCCATTGTCGCATTCTTTGACTAAATTCTTTTCTTGAGGAGATGGACAGATTTTTTAGGTAGGTTCCCATCCCGTCACCGTCCCCTTGAAACCATCCTGTATAGAATTTTTCCTCGTAGCGATTTAGTTCTACAAATTTTTTAGGAAGTTCTAGGTTTAAAGGCTTGCCAATATCATATAATGTAATCATGCGTTTGACTAATTCGGGAATGCTAAGACGTTCGTTTTCATCGAGAATAGCCTCAGAAAGTTTTTGACTTAATTGCTGATAAAATTCGGTGATTTGCTGATTTTGTTGGGAGATACTAGAATATAAAGGATGGGTTTGATCCGTCATTCCATACCAAACAATGGCATCAGAACCAGATAAGCTAGAACTTTCTCCTTGCCAATTAATTCCCGTCCAATCCCGTTGATATTTTTTCTGTTGCAGACTTTTAAACGCACAATCGATCGAGTCTTCTTGCACCCAGAAGAATTCCCAAGTATGATTAATCCATAGGTTCCATTCTCGTCGCCAAGTATAATTGTATTGTGGCAGATTTTGTTCAATCCAAACCCGACACTTATTAACTACTTTTTGCCATGAGTCATTGAAGACTTGTTCGGCCTCTTTTTTGGGAAAATTACCCGCAATTAAGATTTGGTTGGGAGTTCCTCTTTTAACCTCAATTAAAGCGGGAGAAATAAGGCTACATTCAGGATATTGATCCGCTGCCTGACAGATAGCATCGGCAAGATAGGATAATAAAAAAGAACCACCGTATAAATCTCTTAGTTTACGGGATTTTTCGATGAATCCTTGCACAGGAGCAAAGGTAATTACAGTATAGGTCATTTGATCTTTATTGTCCTCGATAAAGTTTAAATTCCTGAAGATTAATAAGATTTCTGTAGGTAGAATTTTCGTATTGAGTTAGGAGAATTGGCCAGTATTGTTGAACGGACATTCCGACAAGTATTCCCAAAGTTATAGGTATAGAATAAACTAGCTTAATCTCTTGATAGTTGTTTTGTTGAGTGATGTTGATAGTGGTAAAGATTTCTCTAGAATATTGTAGCCAATCTTCATTTCTTTCGATTGTACCACTGCCTTTACTTTTCAGATAAATTAAATCGCCGTAGTTTTCAATACTCTCATCATTAAGATTTATTTTATGGGAAGAAACATCGATGGCTATAGTTACTCTATCTTGACCTTTTTCGGTGACAGTCCCCTCAAATTTTTCGTATTCTTTAATACCTTCTTTTAGTTTGCGATCGCTAATTTCCACCACAGGATAATAACTATCAGAAGATTTATTATATTGAAAGATTTTTACTCCTTCGGTAGCGAGAATAGTACCGACCATAATAGCGACGCTAATCGGTCCGATATAGGCAAGATAAATAATAGTATTTTGGGGAGTTTTTTTCTTAAGTTTCTCTAGATTATAGCGTAGTATTTGCAGAAAAGCTTTCAGCATTTCTTGATCATAAATATCACAGGAAATAGTTAAAAATTAAATCTGTTTCGCTAATATTGAGATACTTGTCGAGATTATTTTTATGATCCTTGTATTTATTTTCTGTTTCGATGATATTAAAAAGTGATTGCAGAGCTTTATTACTATCGGCAGGATTAGCAATTTTAATCACTATCGGTAAAGGAATCGCTTGATGTTTATAGAGGTCGTATTTCTGAGATTCTCGCCAGATACCGATGATAACTAGAGCCAAAGTAATCAGAAAAATTAGATAGTATCCCTGACCAAATTGATCGGCAATTAGTGCTAAAATAGCGGCGATGGCCAATCCAGTATTGGTGAGGGGATTAAAGAAAATATTGTAGGGAGATTGACGAAGATTACTCAGGACATTTTGCAGAGAGGTAAGCATATTTTTTCTAGAAAGTTAGGGCATAATATCGAGAAGACAGAGAGACAATTCGGGAAAAACTGCCGAACTAATACGCTCATAAAGACGATATAACTTTTGTTGATATTCATCGTCTTCTAGCTGACAAATGGTCAGGGTAGGCTGTTTGGGTTTACCGATAAAAGAGATGCCACCCAATCCACGAAAATCGACAATCCAATATTCAGCAATACCCAAAGATGAGTATTCTTCAACTTTGCGTGCATAATCATCTTGCCAATTAATACTAACCACTTCTACCACTAATTTAATTGCTTGGGAGCTAGTTAAAATTGGTTGTTTTTCCCAGAGAGGTTCGGTGCTGAGGGCCACTTCATCCAAAATGATGACATCGGGACGTAAAGCAGTAGCTTGACCCGATTCTGGACGGAGCAAACAGTTTTTAGGAATTGTCCAGGGTAGATGTAATCGCAAGATTTCTCCCCACAGTCTTCCTGCGATTTTTCCCGCTACGGATTCCTGAGGTCCAGTGGGTTCCATGTCTCGCAACTCCCCGTCAATTAATTGATAGCGTGGGTCATCTCCATACTGAGTCAAAAAATCTTCAAAAGTTAATAATTTAGGAGATAGGTAGGTCATGATTTTTATCGGATTAGACCTAAAACTTGTTGTTGCTATCCATGATACTGATGACTCGCCGGAATCGGGGGATTTTTGGGGTTAAAAAATCCTTAAAAAAACTCGAACCCCCGCTACCCTCCTTAATAAATAGCTAGACAATTAATTACAGATAATTAGTTAAGCAAAATTAATTACACATCGAGATGCGGAAACTGTACGCTAAAGTAGTAGAAAGGGTCAATCCTCAAGAGGATGATGTACGCTTCTATGGGATTTCCGAAGAAGCAGTCTCTAGGGTGTTGGTGATGGGAGGTTCTCCTCCTCAACCACCCCCAACTATTTATATCATCTAGCTTGTCCAAGAACTCTTGGCTGAAAATCGATGCAGCCTCTCCCCGACTCCCAAAACCCCGATTCTCTGGTTGAGGTGTGTCGATTGCTCTCCCCGTCAGGGTTCTACCCTTTGGTATCGGGACTTTTAGGATTAGTTGGAAACAAAAAAGCCGGGATAGTGGTTACTCCAAACGCGAGTCCTTACCTATTAGGTCAAATAGGATTAGTTGGAAACGTCGCTAAAAGTTCTCCTTTTTCGCCTGTATATTTTGAACGAAAACCTTACCTATTAGGTCAAATAGGATTAGTTGGAAACAGTTAGCAAAGAATCGTTGGGAGTGCATGGAGCAGAACCTTACCTATTAGGTCAAATAGGATTAGTTGGAAACTCATCTGGCCTAAATCTAGTTCCTATTGCTATCACCTTACCTATTAGGTCAAATAGGATTAGTTGGAAACCCAGTTATCACGCTGCTGAGCGGCGAAATCAGCGTTGATTTGGTCCTTACCTATTAGGTCAAATAGGATTAGTTGGAAACCAGTACCGTACATCGCCATCCACTTTACAGCAGACCTTACCTATTAGGTCAAATAGGATTAGTTGGAAACCGTCCGTGTTGGGGTTAGACCGTGGGACACACTGAAACCTTACCTATTAGGTCAAATAGGATTAGTTGGAAACCCTTTTAACCACTCACCTGTCACACGAACCTTCTCCTCAACCTTACCTATTAGGTCAAATAGGATTAGTTGGAAACAATAATCTCTGCCTTCGAAGAGAATTTCAATTTCTCCCTTACCTATTAGGTCAAATAGGATTAGTTGGAAACGAAACAGAGTCTCCGGATACCTTGACAGACTTGCCGTTGCAGCCTTACCTATTAGGTCAAATAGGATTAGTTGAAAGGCCGAAAAAGGGTTTCTTTTAGAAACCCTTTTTCTAATAAATCCTGTCAAATAAATAAGATAAAAAAATGTCAAATATATCTTGACAAAAATCGATAAAAATGCTACAATTAGGCGTGAGTGTTCGCTAAAACTGAAAACATGGTTAAGACAGTAATATGTTCAGCAATCCGTTAGGATTCCTAGGCAATTAACTAACAAGAAAAAGTCATGGCAGTCTTAGAAATGCTCACGGTTCCCTTTTGCTCTCCCCTTGCCGGCAGCCTTGGCGAATAGATAATTAAAATAACTCAAATAGGACTGGCCTAGCAATTCTTTCTAGGTAAAGCGGCAATTTTTAATCAATTGTTAAAATATTAAAAGGATGCTAAAGATGGGGGCTATAGTTTCCAGAGTGAGCTATCCTAGAGATACTACTTACTCCATCCTCCCCCATGCTCGATCGAGTTCTCCATAGTCGTTATCAAGTCCAACAGTTACTGGGAAAAAAAACTATCTTAGCTAGGGACAGACACACCAACGAGTTAGTTATCATTAAACTTATTTCTGTTCCTAGGGGGCAAGGGAGTCAGTTTATCGGAGAAATAACCGGTAAAATTGCCCTATTGCGACAACTCTCCCACCCATCTCTCCCGAAATATCTCGATAGCTTTGAGATAGATTCATCCCAAGAACAAATCATCGCTATTGTCCGGCCTTATTTATCAGCGCAACCTTTAGAAAACTATGTTAGCTCCAGTTATTTGTTAGCCGAACAAGATCTAAAACAAATTGCCAAATATCTCTTGGAGATTCTCTCCTATCTCCATCAGCAGGATGTACCCCTTAACCACGGCAATATAAAACTTAGTAATATCCTCTTTGATACGCAGTCCCATCGTTTTTATCTAGTTGATTTTGCCTTTGATTCCGATTCTCCCACCACCGACTTAGAGGATCTAGGCAAAACTTTAATCAGTTTAGGCACGGGGATTAAGCATCGTTACATACCCGAAAACTTTGAGCAAAAAACTAATCTAAGTGCTTTTTTCATCTATTGGTTAAAAAGATTATCAAACTCCCCCCCAGACTCTCATTTTCGTTCGGTGACAGAAGCTTTAGCCAGCTTATATAGTTGTCAATTGATCCTAGTATCTATTGGCAATCTGACCAAACCCTACGGCAGCGAAGTTACTGTTTATAAAAAAGATAATCTCCTGCAAATAAAAATCGCTAGTAAAACCAAACAAAAGTTTTTCAATAATCTCAAAACCCAGTTAAGACAGTTTTTACCATCCCTATTTTTTACCATCATTCTCTTAACCATAGTCGCTATTTATGATCTCAAACTGGTCGCTTTTTTAATCCCGATTATCCTAATTTTTCTGCTCAATTTAATCTCCTCTAGTTTATCTTGGCAGTTATGGAAATCTTTTTGGCAGGGAGAACTAGAGTTAAAAATTACCCCCAAAAAAGTTTCTCTCTACCAAAAACTCTGGGGGCTGAAATTTAAACTAACTGCCGATGCTGCTAGTTCCGAAATCTCTAGTCTTATTCGTCGCAATGTTACTGTCACTATGCAGGGAGAAAATGTTAATATTATTCCTCCTTGTCTGGTTCTCATTGCCAACCATCGAGAATATATTATCACTGCTAGTGAAGATGTTAGCGAAGCCGAATTAGATTGGTTGGCACAACAGTTAAGCGATTGGCTACGTTTACCGATTACGAGAATTTAAGGTGTATTAAGCTAAGTTAATACACCCCAAATTTATCTGATAACATCTTCCGATTTAATCAGATGCGCTTCTAGGAACCAGAGACGTTTATCGATGTCCCGGGAGATTTCCGTATAGAGATCTGCTGTGTCCGCATCCCCTTGATTGCCGGTGGTATCAATAGCAGAACGAAGATGGGAAGCGTATAAAGCATAACGTTCGGCTAAAGCAACGATATGTTCACTACCATCGACGATATCAGCCGGATATTCTGGCAGAATCGAGTTAGCGGCAGCGATGCGCGCTGTTCCCAAAGCGGTTCCACCTAAAGCGGTAATCCGTTCTGCTACCATGTCACCATAGCCTTCTAATTCCGTGGCCATTTCGTCGAATAGGCTGTGCAATTGGTAGAAATTTAAACCTTTTACATTCCAGTGGGCTTGTTTAACCTGAGTTTTTAGGTCTAAACTAGCGGCAAGGGTTTGGCTTAAGATTTCCACAATAGCTTTGCGGATATCTAATGCTAAATCGATGCGGGTGGGGTAGTATTGTCCCGTGGTTTTGGTTTTGACTGGAGTGGCTACCATAATCTTTCTCCTTGAATTGAAAAACAAAAAAGGCTCTCTTGGACATTGGCTGAAAAATGTTCACCATGTTTACATTATGGGTGCAAGTCCTGCGCCTTTGTAACAGGGACAGGCAACAGTAAGCTGTGAATCAGTGCCAAAATTTAAGAATGTCCTCAACTTAATGCCTAGTCCTTTGTCTAGCTGATAATTGATTATGCTCCTAAATAAGCCGTTAATTCTTCCGAACCGCCAATTAACTGGCCGTCAATGAAGACTTGTGGGGTGGTGGTATTGCCACTCATGGCCCGCAGAGAACGACTGGTGGCATCGCGTCCGAGGATAATTTCCTCGTATTGTAGGCCTTTTTCTTCTAGCATTTTCTTGGCCCGGAGGCAGTAGGGACAGCCGACTTTCGAGAAAAGAGAGACTAAAGGCGGTTTTTTGGCGGATGGGTTGATGTAGTGTAACATCGTTTCTGCATCGGAGACTTGGAAAGGATCTCCCGGTTCTTCCGGTTCAATGAACATTTTCTCGATAACACCATCTTTGACTAGCATCGAATAGCGCCAAGAACGTTTACCGAAACCTAAGTCAGCTTTATCGACTAACATCCCCATTCCTGCGCTAAATTCGCCGTTTCCGTCGGGAATCAAGACGACATTATCACATTCTTGGTCTTTTGCCCACTCGTTCATGACAAAGGTATCATTTACCGACAAGCAAACAATAGTATCTACGCCATTTTCCCGAAAAACTGGGGCTAATTCGTTATATCCGGGTAAATGGGAGGTGGAACAGGTGGGAGTGAATGCCCCCGGTAAGGCAAAAAGAACAACGGTTTTTCCTTTGAATAATTCCTCGCTGGTGATGTTCACCCATTGATTATTTTGACGCACGGGAAAGGTGACATCGGGAACTCTCTGGCCTTCTCGGTTTGGTAGCATAATCGTCAACTCCTAATTGCTAAGTCGTACTCATTTTGAGTTTGTCTAAATTAAGTGTACTCATAACGACTATGAGTTGTCAACAAGTATTTATGCTTAAATCAGGAGACTCCGAGACAGGAGACTCCGAGACAGGAGAATGGGACATAGACAAAAGGCAGTAATATTGATTAGTTAATTTCCCCATCTCCCCCCACACCCTACACCCAACCCCTTTTTTTACTGAAAAATGATGTTTTCCTTACTGAAAAAAAGCTATAAATGGCTAGGACTAGCGATAATAACGGTGATTTTGGCGATTACACCCGCTGCCATTGCCCAATCAACCACGAATAGGATTCCTCTAGCCAAAATTGACTGGTTACAGGCGATTTTTTTGGGATTTGTGCAGGGAGTGACGGAATTTTTACCGATTAGTAGTACCGCTCATTTAAAAGCGATTCCCGTCTTTTTGGGTTGGGGAGATCCCGGTGTCACCTATACAGCAGTGATTCAATTGGGCAGTATTGCGGCGGTATTGTCCTATTTTTGGCAGGATTTAAGGCAAATATCCACGGGAATGGTGAAAGCGGTGGCTAGTTCCGATTATCGTTCCCAGGATTTTCGTTTAGCCCTGGGGATTATCCTAGGCACAATTCCGATCGTTTTCTTCGGTTTGTTAATGAAACTTTTCATTCCCGATTTAGATAATTCCCCCCTGAGAAGCATGACAGCGATCGCCTGTGCCTCTATAGTCATGTCTTTACTCTTAGCTACAGCCGAAAAAATCGGGAAACATAAACGCAGTTTTGAGACTTTGCGACAAAAAGACGGGGTTTTAATGGGATTAGCCCAAGCTTTAGCCCTCATACCGGGTGTATCTCGTTCTGGGTCCACCTTAACTGCCGGGTTATTCATGGGATTAGAAAGGGCAGTAGCGGCGCGATTTTCCTTTCTTTTGGGGATTCCGGCGATAACTTTAGCCGGTTTAGTGGAATTTAAAGGAGTTCTCGACCAGATTAACACCAGTGAATTAATTCCCCTCGCTATTGGGGTAATTTCCTCGGCGATATTTTCCTATCTTTCGATCGCCTGGTTATTAGATTATCTCAAAAAACAGAGTACCTGGGTGTTTGTCTGGTATCGTCTCTTTTTCGGGGTTACTATCCTGATTGGTGTGGCCTTGGGGCGTTTTTCCTGATCTTTTGGCATTCTAATTAGGGTCTGCTGAAAAAGTTTTTCGGTGGTGGTAGGAGTCAGGAGTCAGGAGTCAGGAGTCAGGAGTTTCAGGCTTTGTTGCCCTT
>MTBT01000228.1:8787-14026 GCA_002282935.1 Microcystis sp. LSC13-02
ATCACTCCCATGCCTGGTACTTTTTGATTGACAAAAAGTCTAAAAGTCTTACCCAACAAGGTTTTTAGATTTATTCAGCAGACCCTAATTAATTTCTAAAAAATCTTGCAATTTTTTTAGATAAGTAGGGGCATCTTCTAACATGGGAAAGTGAGCAGTATTAGCCATCTCCACATACTGGATATTATTATTCAAATCCGCCGCTATTTTGCCCATTTTTGCGGGGATAATAATGTCTTTTTCCCCTGATACTAAAAGAGTTGGTATCTTAATCTCAGCAAATTTACCCGGCATAATTTCCACTGCCTTTTTACTCACAGATGTATAAATTGTGCCTAGGGCGGCCTCGTAATCTGCCGCTAAAAAATCTTCTAAAAAAGCAATTCTTTCTGATTTTGGGATCGATCGATGCAAAAATCTCGCCATAAATAATCGATCGGCAAAAGGTACTTTTAAAAACCAATCATAACGAAACTGTACCACATACTTACCGAATTTATGGAAGGCGGCAAAAGCCGCTTTATTATACTCAAAAATACCATTACAGGTTAAAATTGCTTTGACCACTCTTTCGGGGTACATAGTAATAAAAAAAGTCGCCACCGATGCCCCCATAGAGTGACTATTGAGATAGATTTTTTCAATTTCTAAACTATCTAAAAACAATGCTAAATCAAGGGCATATTCTTCTAAATCGTAGGAAAGATCAAGAGATTTTTCCGGCAATTTAGACCGACCAAAACCCCGCATATCGTACAATAAACAATCAAAGCGATCGCAAATTGCCGCAGCAGTCGAGCGCCAATAGCGTCCCGAACCTCCCCAACCATGAATAAACACCATCACCGGCTTTTTCTGGACAGATTCCGACCCCCGAATCCACTCGTAATAGTGGGGAACACCGCGGACAGTGACTTTTTTATCGATTATTTCGGTTTTCATGATAGATGTCGTCTTCCAGATTATCCCAAATCTTAGCGAGAGCAGTTTCGCTGACTTTTTGCCAGAAGTCCGAGTTTGTCTCCTCTGGGATGAGGGTGACTAAAACCCTAGTACCCTCTGGAATCGGCACGGATTCGAGGAGTTCGATCCGGCCTTCTTTGACAATCGCGGGAACGGTATTGAGCATAGTTAACCTCGATTTTTCCCCTTAAGCGGATTCTTGACTGGGTAAAGAGGAAGGATGAACCAATAGCTCTGCCGTGGAACGTTTTTCCACCATTTCGCGGGTGATTAAACATCGTTTCACGTCCTTGCGCGAGGGCAATTCGTACATGACATCGAGCATTAATTCTTCCACAATACCCCGTAGGGCCCGGGCCCCGGTTTTACGACGATAGGCCTCTTGGGCGATCGCTAGGACGGCATCAGATTTAAACTCTAACTGTACATTGTCCATCTTCAACAGTTTTTGATACTGTTTCACCAAAGCGTTGCGGGGTTGAGTCAGGATAGCGATTAAAGCTTCCTCATCCAGGGGTGACAGGGCCGCTAGGACGGGAATCCGACCGACAAACTCTGGAATCATGCCAAATTTGACTAAATCATCGGGAGTCATTTGTTTTAATAACCCTGCCGCTACCTTATCCTTACTAGCTTGGCCATCTCCCGGTTGAATAAAGCCCATGGATTTTTTACCGAGACGCTGATCGATCACCTTATCTAAACCGACAAACGCCCCACCGCAGATAAACAGGATATTGCTGGTGTCAATCTGAATACAATCCTGATAGGGGTGTTTGCGGCCGCCTTGGGGGGGAACATTAGCGATCGTTCCTTCTAACATTTTCAGTAAAGCTTGCTGCACCCCTTCTCCGGACACATCCCGGGTAATCGAGGTATTTTCGCTCTTACGGGCAATTTTATCGATTTCATCGATGTAGATAATGCCCCGCTGCGCTTCTTCCACGTCCAAATCTGCCACTTGTAACAGACGCAAGAGAATATTTTCCACATCTTCCCCCACATAACCGGCCTCGGTTAAAGTGGTGGCATCGGCGACAGCAAAAGGTACATCGAGGATTTTAGCCAGAGTTTGAGCTAGAAGGGTTTTTCCCGATCCTGTCGGCCCGATTAACAGAATATTAGATTTTTGCAGTTCGATCCCATCTTCCGGATTGCCGTCACTGGCCTTTTGGGTTTGGATATCTTTGAGGCGTTTGTAATGGTTATAAACGGCCACAGAAAGCACTTTTTTCGCCTCATTTTGACCGATAACGTAGTCATCGAGGTATTTTTTAATCTCTCTTGGTTTGGGAATTTGTTCCCAAGTGGTTTTATTTTGGCCCGATCGCCGTTTGTTGGGACGTTCCTCCACTGGGGCGATCGGACTAGGGGGTTCCATCAATTCCTCATCGAGAATTTCGTTACACAGTTCCACACACTCGTCACAAATATAGACCCCCGGCCCGGCGATTAATTTTCGCACTTGTTCCTGGGATTTGCCGCAAAATGAACACTTGAGGTGGGAGTCGTATTTAGACATAGTTTATTTACAGGGAAGTAACGGGAACGGTAGGATCGGGAAGTTCGGGACGGGAAATCACCAGATCGATTAACCCATATTCTTTGGCTTCGACAGCGGACATGAAAAAGTCCCGTTCGGTGTCGTTGGCGATGCGATCGTAGGGTTGACCGGTGTGGTGAGCCAGCATGGTGTTGAGTCTCTGTTTAATATAGAGGATCTCTTTGGCTTGGATGGCGATATCACTAGCTTGACCTTGGGCACCACCGAGGGGTTGGTGAATCATGATCCGGCTACTGGGTAGGGACATCCGTTTACCTGCCGCGCCACCACAAAGCAGGAATGCTCCCATACTAGCGGCTAAACCGAAACAAATTGTCGCCACGTCGGGGCGAATTTGTTGCATGGTGTCGTAGATAGCTAGTCCGGCATAAACGGAACCGCCGGGGGAGTTGATATAGAGTTGGATATCTTTTTCGGGATCTTCTGCTTCCAAGTAGAGAAGTTGGGCAACGATCGAATCAGCGACCTGATCATCGACGGGAGTTCCCAAAAAGACAATTCTCTCGCGCAAGAGTCGAGAATAGATATCAAAAGCCCGTTCACCCATGCCAGACTGTTCGATTACCACGGGTAAAACGTTAGCTAGGGAGTTTCTCCCGGTGTTAGCGTAGATAGCCGGGCGACAATTACTGGTAATTGGGTAGTCAGGTGATCTCGATTCGAGCATAATTTTTTCGGTTCCGCTATCACAATCTTAGGGGTTTTGCTTGGCTGTGGAGCTTTTACTGGCAAATGTTAAGCATCTTTAGCACGTCTGTCCATCCATTATGCCCTAAGTTTTCCTTTGTTGGCAGCAATCAGTTATCAGTTATCAGTTATCAGTTATCAGTGAACAGGGATATCGGGAGAAAAAAGCTGATGGCTGACGGCTGACGGCTAAAAGGCTGACGACTTCAAGATAGCCAAGGGTTATTCTTCCTCTGCTGCCAACACTTCCACCTCGGCGGCTGCCAAGGCTTCTTCTGTTTCCTCATCCTCCCTTGTTTCTTCCTCTAGGGAACCTTTGGGGACAAGGGTGATAGTAGCTTTTTCTTTCAGCCATTCTAGGGTGTTTTCCGCCAGCATTTCTTCGGTAATTACCGCCTCTAGACGCTGTATATCTATGTCGCGATCGGACAATTGCGCCATGATTTTAGCGATTTTTTCGGCTACCGCTTCGGGACTGACTTCAATGCCCGCGACTTGAGCCAATTCCTGCACCACGAGAGTCTGTTTCAGACTTTCGATCGCATCGGGACGGGCGTTTTCCCGCAGTTTGGGAATATTATCTTTTGTAAACAACTGGTTGACATCTAGACCCATTTGTTGAAATTCCATGAAGCTTTGGGTCAAAATTTGCGTCACTTCTTTTTCGATCAGCGTCTCCGGTAAATCTAAGGTCGCACCTTTGACAAATTCCTTGGTTAAAGCTTCATAAATGCTGTCTTTGGTTTCCTTTTCCGCTTGTTCTTGGAAGCGTTTCTCTAAACTTGCTCTTAATTCGGCGATTGTCTCCTGCTCGCTGACTTCTTGGGCAAAATCGTCGTCAAGCTCCGGTAATTCCTTTGCTTTTAACTCTTTCATCGTAATTGTAAAAATTACCGCTTTTCCTGCCACATCTTCTTTGGGATAATCTTCTGGGAAAGTTAAAGTCATCTCTTTGACTTCTTCCGGTTTCATGCCGATAATTCCTTCCACCATCCCCTCGATAAAGCGTCCTGCTTCCATATCCACCCGCAGATCTTCGCCGTCAATATCCGGGATAGCTTCGCCGGTTTCGGCGGATTTTCCTCGATAATCAACGATCGCCACATCTCCCAGCTGCGCCCCGCGATCTTCCACGGGAACCAATGTCGCTAATTGTTCTTGACGCTCTTTAAACCAATTTTCCACGGATTCGGGATCATAAACGGTTTCTTCGGCAGTAACGCTCAGATTTTCGTAATCTCCGAGAACAATTGTCGGAGCCACATCCACGGAAGCTAAAAAAGTCAAAACTTTACCCGGTTCATAGGCAGCGATCAAATCCTCAAACTTAGACAATAGCTGCGGATTGCCCAGGGACTCGATCCCCTCCTGTTTTAGGGCAGATTCGAGGCAATTTTCAATTAATTCCTCAATTACTGCCGCTTTTACCGCTTTAGTTCCCAATCTTTGCAGAAGAATCTGACGGGGAACCTTACCTGGGCGAAAACCGGGTATATTGGCCGACTTCGCTAAATTCTTTACCACTTTCTCGTGGGTGTTTTTCGTGGTTTCGGCGGGAATTTCAATTTCTAAACCTATCTGACTGGCAGGAAGCTTTTCCTGAATAACTTTCATTGATTTTTCTAGCTCTTACGACAAGGAACGTTTATAATGGGGTGAGCGGCGTTTGCGCCTGCGGTGAATACGTCCCGCTCATGATATTCTAGGGGAATAGCTGTAGTTGCTCCCCAAGCTCTCACAACCTTTTTATTTTAGCGGTCAATGGGGTATATTTAACTTATCCCGTCCTTGGGGCAGTTAAGCCCAATCAGAAAATTTTGCTGATCAAAAGCCGATCAATCCAAGTTTTAGAATAACTCGGTGGACAAAAAAGATTTTTTACCTGAAATGTCGGCTTGAAGGCTCTCGGTTTTACCTCGGAGATGAAAAGCCGACCAGCATAGAAATAGCGAAGCACGATTGACAACTCAATTCTTAGCGTGCTAGAATAGTTTGCGTAGTAGGTCGGCACGCAAGATGTTCATT
>MTBT01000228.1:14119-14607 GCA_002282935.1 Microcystis sp. LSC13-02
GGCTGGAAGATTAATCGAGATACCAAAAGAATAACTTTCACCGATGGTAAAAACATCGGAGAGTTAAAACTAATTGGTAGTCGAGACTTGTTCTGTTTCCAAGAATGGCAAATTCAAAGGGTGAGAATAGTTAAACGTGCTGACGGGTATTATTGCCAGTTAATGTTAAAACTTGACGTGAGAGATATAACCCCAAAATTAGAGCCTACCAAAAAATGTGTAGGTTTAGACATGGGACTAAAGTATCTTTATGCCGATAGCGACAACAATACAGTAGAACCTCCTAAATATTATCGAAAAGCAGAGAAGCGTCTTAATAAACTAAATAGGAGAAAATCTAAAAAGTTTAGAAGAGGGCAACAGCAGTCTAATAATTACAAAAAGGCTAGACAAAAGTACGCTAAGGGACATTTAAAAGTAAGTAGGCAACGAGAAGAGTTTGCTAAAAAATTGGCACTCCGTTTAATTCAGTCAAACGACTTGATAGC
>MTBT01000229.1 GCA_002282935.1 Microcystis sp. LSC13-02
TATGACAGTGCCGGATGGGTTAAAGCCTCAAAAACTGTTCCCGTTCGGCGGTTCCGGCGTTCCCTGTTCCCTGTCCCCACTAAAAGACTTTAAACCCTAATTAGGGGCGATATTGTCGCAATAATTCGATCGCCCTCTGACGACAGCTATATTCCGCTAATAAAGTCTCGTAAGACACAGATTCACCCAATCAAATAAAAGGAGATGAAAATTAAAATCTTGCTGATTTCAAGCTACTGATCAACTTATCCCAACGCGTCGAAGATTTTAAACATGGGCAGATACATAGACAAAAGAATAGTTCCCACGATCCCCGCAATACCAACCATCATCAAGGGTTCAATGATACTGGTTAAAGCTTTAACGGCCTGTTCCACCTCATCTTCGTAGAAATCCGCCACTTTCATCATCATGGCATCTAATTCTCCCGTTTCCTCCCCAATACTAATCATTTGAATTGCCAAAGCTGGGAAAACATTGGCTTTTTGTAGGGCTAAACTCATCATTCCCCCCTGCTGAATTTCTGCCTTGGCACCAGCGATCGCATTGGCAATTACCTGATTACCCACCGTATTACAAACGATGTCGAGGGAACTTAAAATCGGGACACCAGAACGCGTCAGAGTCCCAAAAACCCGGCAAAATCTAGCCACAGCCGATTTTTCATTCAAATCACCAAAAAGAGGCATTTTAAGGAAAAACTGGTCAATTTGCAGACGACCCATCGGGGTTTTGTAATAGCGACGCAGTAAAAAAACCGTGGCAACAATGGTGACAATCGGAATTAAAATCAACCAACTACGCATCACACCACTTAAAAAGAGCATAAATTGCGTTAAAGCTGGTAGTGGCACTTTTAAATCGGTGAAAATTTTCGCAAACACGGGAATTAAAAAAATTGTCATCCCGAAAAACACAATTATCGCCAAAATTCCCACCGCTACCGGATAAGTCATCGCTGATTTAATCTGGTTTTTCAAGCGGGCCATATCTTCCAAAAGTTTCGAGAGACGGTTCAGCACTTCATCGAGTACCCCCCCCGTCTCTCCAGCTTCGACCATACTGACATAAAGTTGATCAAAACATTCGGGATGTTTGGCCATCGCTTCCGATAACGGACTCCCTTGCTGTACCTCAGCACTAATCGCTTGTAGGGCTTTTTTCATCTTGGGATTACCGCATTGATCCCCCAAAACTCCCAAACATCTCACAATCGCCACACCAGCATTAATCATTACCGAAAATTGACGGGAAAAAACCGCTTTATCTTTGATGGAAATGCTGGAAAACATTAACTCTAAACCGGAAAGATCGATCTCTCCCCCCACTTTTTTGACCTTACCGACGGCGGCATATTTTGCCTTCAGCATCGTCCGGGCCTGTTCGGGAGACATGGCCTCAACTTTCTCTTGGAAAACTTTTCCAGATCCGTTTTTAACTTGTGCGACAAAATTAGGCATAGGACAAATCAGTTATCAGTTATCAGTTATCAGTTATCAGTTATCAGTTATCAGTTATCAGATTGGAGTTTTAAGTGGGTAGATAGTGTTAAGTGAAAACTTCGGTACTTTCTTTTCACTGATTACTGGTCACTGTTCACTGATAACTGATAGGGGCTGACGAACGCTTAAAGGTTACTATTTGTGATTAAATCCGGGCTTTAGCGTTAGTGCTGGCCCCGGCGATAAGACGCTGTAATTCATCGGGTTTACCGCTTTTAGAAATGGCCTCTTCCAAAGAGACAACACCCCTAACAACTAAATTAGCTAATCCCTGTTCCATGGTTTGCATTCCTAACTTCATTCCCGTTTGAATTGCTGAATAGACTTGGGGGGCTTTTCCTTCCCGAATTAGGTTAGCGATCGCTGGAGTTACCACCATGATTTCCTGTACCATTGCCCGACCAAATTCCCCAGGTTTAGGATTTTTTTTCTTGACTAGGTTTTGACTAAAAACTGCTAGTAAAGAATTGGATAACATGGCGCGAATTTGTGCCTGTTGGTTAGCAGGGAAAACGTCAATAATCCGATCCACTGTTCCCGCTGCCGAGCTAGTGTGTAATGTGCCGAAGACTAAGTGACCGGTTTCTGCCGCCGTGATTGCCAAACTAATTGTATCTAAATCCCGCATTTCTCCCACAAGTATAATATCAGGATCTTCCCGTAAAGATGCTTTTAAAGCGTTAGCAAAACTCTTGGTATCTTCTCCTTTTTGTCGTTGGTGAAACAGACTTTTTATATTAGGAAAAACGTATTCAATTGGGTCTTCTACAGTTAAAATATGTTCAGATCTAGTCCGATTAATTAAGTCTAAAATTGCCGCTAAAGTGGTAGTTTTACCTGAACCTGTTTGACCAGTTACGAGAATTAATCCCCTCGGTCTTTCCGATAACTCCCGTACTACTCTAGGTAAATTTAATTGTTCAAAGTTAGGAATTTTAGAAGACAAAGCCCGTAAACAAGCTGCATAAGCTCCCCTTTCTTTATAAACATTGACCCTAAATCTTGCTAATCCTTTCACCCCATAAGAACAGTCTAATTCCCAATTCTGCTCTAACTCTTTTCTTTGGGTATTGTTGAGCATACTAAAAATCAATTTCTGACAATCTTGCGGGGTTAAAGATTCTTCATTAATCGGGGACAGTTTGCCACTAATGCGAAAATAGACCGGCGCCCCAGACTGAATGTGCATATCGGAACCGCCCATCTCGACCAATTGTTCCATTAAATCTTCGATCATTAATTCCATAAGTTAAACCCCATCTATAAGGTAAAATCAGTGAACAGTAACCAGTAACCAGTGAACAGTGAAAAGACATTGGGAAAGTGCTATTTAAAACTACTCACTTAATACTCCTTACTTAAAACTCAAATCTCATAACTGATAACTGAAAAACTGTCTTAGTCACTAAATCGCGGTGTCATACAATAGGGACAATCGAGCCATTCTGGTTGTAGTTCGGCGCAACAACCACGACAGATTAAACCGCTTTTCCGTTTGGCTTTTAGTTCCGCTTCCAGACCAGAATCGGTAAATGTCACCCGTTCCACTTCTTCGAGGGTGGTGTAACCCTCGCGCACCAGATTTAAACTATAGGCTAGGAGTGTCACCATGCCCTCATCGACGGCCGTCTCCTTAATGCGATCAGTGGTTGCCCCTTGGTTAATTAACTGCTGTAGTCGTTCACTATTTTGCATTACCTCATAGACCCCTACGCGACCTTTATAACCGCTGCCACCACATTTGGGACAAAGATTACCCTGTTTTTGCGCCTGTTGAATTTCCTCTAGGGTTAGGGTATTAGCCTTATAAAAGGTCACTTCCCGTTCATTGGCGGCGGAAAGACCAAAACGGGCTAATTCCTCTTGGGTGGGGTGATAGGTGACTCGACACTCGGTACAGACGCGCCGCATGAGACGCTGGGCCAAGACTCCCAAGAGAGAACCAGAAATCATAAACGGTTCAACCCCCATCTCATCGAGACGAGCGATCGCACCTGCGGCATCGTTGGTGTGTAGGGTAGTTAGGACCAAGTGACCAGTTAAGGCCGCCTCGATCGCTGTTTTAGCCGTTTCCTTGTCCCTAGTTTCTCCCACCAGAATAATATCCGGGTCTTGTCGCATGAATGCCCGCAGAATCGAGGCGAAATCCATGCCTTTCTCCCGAATTACCTGCACCTGGGTGATGCCTGGTAGAGAATACTCGATCGGGTCTTCGGCGGTACTAATATTAACTCCAGGGTGATTTCTTTCCGCTAACACCGAGTATAAACTGGTGGATTTCCCTGAACCAGTCGGTCCTGTCACCAGCAACAGACCAAAGGGACGACTAGCCATGTCTCGGACGATTTGCAGGGTCTTTTGGTCGGTGATTAGTTTATCTAAACCCAACTGGGTAGCCGAGTTGTCGAGAATCCGTAAACAGACTTTTTCCCCGTAGCGACTCGGCAGGGTATTAACCCGAAAATCCACTTTCCGCCCTTGATACATCCGCCGAATTTTACCATCTTGGGGAAGACGACGTTCGGAGATATCGAGATCGGCCATGATTTTAAAACGGG
The DNA here is from genome assembly GCA_002282935.1 of Microcystis sp. LSC13-02. Lineage (GTDB taxonomy): Bacteria > Cyanobacteriota > Cyanobacteriia > Cyanobacteriales > Microcystaceae > Microcystis. Next base: position 4,061 of record MTBT01000229.1, read on the forward strand.
CAGTTACCGCCGGGGTAAATTTTTTCGGCAGTGGATCAAAAGCTGGATGAAGAACTCCATCTTTGCGAAAGCGAATTTTCAGGAATTCTTCTTGGGGTTCGATGTGAATATCGGAACTCCCTTCCCGTAGGGCTTTAGCTAGAATTTTATTGACCAGGTTGATGACGGGAGCTTGATTAGCTTCCCCTTCTCCGAGATCATCGGCCACTTCATCGTTACCACCCCCGGAGGCCACATCAACATTGCCGACAATATCGGTGAGATCCGAGAGTTTTTCCAGTTCTTTTTCTTTTTGCAGTCGGCTTTTTTCCAGTTCTAGTTCCGATTGAGCCGAGTGGAATTTTTCCAGTAATCTTTCATAATCTTCGCTGGTAATCACCAAACGCTGTAAACCTAAATCCCTGGGGCGGAGGATACGATTAATATCGTCGGAAGCCTCGAGGTTGTCGGGATCGACCATGGCTATCAAAATCGCAGCCGGCTCCCCTTCGATCTTTCGCAGGGGGATGAGACGATAGCGACGACAAAGATCGATCGGAATCAAAGAATCGATCAATCGGGCTATTTCCAGTCCATCCACATCGGTTAATTCGGGGTCGAGCGATTGGACTCCGTAGAGAATTTTTAGTTCAAATAACTGGTTTTTCTTATACTGTCGCTGTAAATCCAAGGGCAAAGGGCGCCCGGTTAGTTGTTGTAATATTTCTACTAGCGATCGTCCCGATTTCCGTGTTTCCACTAGGGCCTGTTGCATCTGGTCGGCACCGATATATCCCGACTGCACCAACTTGTTACCAAAGGGGGAAAAGTAATTACGTAGGGCAACGGCACGGGTTTTCTTGGAAGAAAATGTCATAGACGATTCTTAACCTCTCCACTACCCTTAAATGTTCCCAATTTTACTGAGAAAATTGCATTCTAGCAAAAATTTTTCTAGATCACCGATTATCTATCGGGTTCGCTTATATCCAGTTACGCATCTTGTCCACAAAATGTTACATTAAAGGTTAAACCTTGATTATTAGCTGGTACTTAAAGACCAAAATTAGCAGTGAATGGTCATATATTGCCAAATTACCCACTAAAATTGTATACTATGAGTGCAGAACCGAATAACTCAGCAATTTTCGACGAAAACCAAGAATCCTTTCCTAATTCCCCTGAATCCCTTACAACCGAATCGGAAGCCAGTGTCACCGATGAAGCCAAAACGGTGACGAACCAGGCAGCCTCTAGCGAGGAATTTTCCCTTCTAGGTGGAATGACTATCGATGCTCTACAAGAGGAAATCGACAATCTCAAACAGGATTTAGAGGAACAAACCCAACAGGTTGATGCCTACAAGAAACGCTATATCACTCTAGCGGCCGATTTCGACAATTTTCGCAAACGCACAGCCAAGGAAAAAGAGGAACTGGAAACAAAAATCAAGGGCAAAACCCTGATGGAAATTCTTGGCGTGGTGGATAATTTTGAGCGCGCCCGTACTCAAATTAAACCGGCTAATGATGGCGAGATGGGTATTCACAAGAGTTACCAAGGGGTCTATAAAACCTTAGTAGAAAGTCTCAAGCGTTTAGGCGTTTCCCCTATGCGTCCGGAAGGTCAACCCTTTGATCCCACCTACCACGAAGCGATGATGCGGGAGTACACCGATGAACATCCCGAAGGCACGGTGGTCGAGCAGTTAGTGCGAGGATACACTCTCGGAGAAGATGTTTTGCGTCATGCTTTGGTAAAAGTGGCCGCCCCCAAAGCGGCGGATCCTAACGCCGATCAGTCAGAATCTACTTCCATTCCATCGCAGGAATCGGCCTAAAATCCCGATCGGGATTAAACCGTTTCGAGGGTTAGGTATTTAGCTGGTAGGGTCTGTATTCCCTCCCTATCCCCTATTCCCACTGAAAGACCTTTTCTCTCTTGACCTAGGGTTTGCGGCAAAAAGTTTTTCGTGGGGGCAGGGTGTGGCCTGTGGGGTGTGGGGTGTAGGATTTTACCCATAAGAGCCAAAGATATTATCCAACAAGGTTTTTAGATTTATTCAGCCAACCCTATTGATCTTTTAATTAAAAACGCTTCTATACCCAAGGTTTTTGCTCCTTGGTAATCCTCTTTTTTACTATCGCCAATATGCCAAGCTTGTGGGGGGGAACAATCATGTTTTTGCAGGGCGATTTGAAAAATTTCCGGATCGGGTTTAGCGACTCCCGCATGGGAAGAAATCGTGATCGATCGAAAAAAATATTCTAAGCCTAATTCGGCCAAAACTTGGTAGATACGACTATCAAAATTAGAAATAATGCCCAACTCGATCCCCTGAAGCTGCCAGAGTCTTAAAGCGGGAATGACATCCTCGTACAGCACCCAAGGCTCGGCCGTGGCAAAATGACGATAAAGTTGGCCAAAAAAAGCCTCAAAATCGGGAAATCGTGCCAGATAACCTAAATTATTAAAAACTGCCCCAGTCAACGATCGCCACCACTGATACTCTAACTCAGGAATTTGTGCAGGTTCAACGTTAGGAAAAGCGAGAGGGGGAGAAGTGGGGAAAATAGCCAAGAAAGATTGTTCTAGACTCTCGGCCGCCACCTCTACCCCAAAATCCGCCGCTATTTGGCTATAAATTGCTCCGACACTGCCTTTTACTCCAAAAAGAGTACCCACAGCATCGAGAAAAATAACTTGCGGTTTCTGCATGAGAGTTTTGTCTATGAATGGTTCGTTCTCAGGTTTTTAGGGTCGGCCCTTTAGGTGGCCTAACACACCTAAACAATTGCTCATTTTAAAGGATTATGGCCGAAATTCTCGGATCACTTGCCAAACCCTTAATACCTCTGCCACTGTCCATGCTTGGGCAAAAGCACCCCTAGGGGTAAAAGGGGCATTGCCATCGAAAATTTCACTTAAATTACCGATACAGCTATCCCGAAGATGGTCGATCATCGGTGTTAAAAAACTCTCAGCTAGAATGGGATCGCGATAGACTTTCAGATGGGCCTCGATAAATGCCCCTAATAACCATCCCCAGACTGTCCCCTGATGGTAGGCACTATCTCTTTTTAAGCGATCGCCACTGTAAACGCCACGGTAATCAGGATGATCGGCATCTAGCGATCGCAAACCGCGAGAAGTCAACAATTTTAAAGCACAAATATCGACAATAGCCCTTTTCTGTGGGGAATTTAATAACTCCTCCACCGACAAAGACACGGCAAAAAGTTGATTCGGTCGTAAACTGGCATCATTACCCTTGTCCGTATCCAAAACATCGTAACAATACCCCAGAGAATCGTCCCAGAAGCGAGAGAAACCTTTTAAGGTCATTTTTCTCATTTTTTCGTAATCAGTGGCATCCATGCCCAAATAATGGGCAAATTGAACCATTATTTTTAGGGCATTGAACCAAAGGGCATTAATTTCTACGGGTTTGCCGATGCGGGGAGTAATCACCAGATCATCAACTTTGGCATCCATCCAAGTTAACTGTACTCCCGCTTCCCCGGCATAGATCAAACCATCGTCATCTAGGTGAATATTGTAGCGAGTGCCGAGACGAAACCAAGCGATCACTTCCGTTAAAGCGGGATAAATAGTTCTGAGAAACTCAAAATCTTGGCTTTGGTTAAAATAGGAACGAATGGCTTCAAAATACCAAAGAATAGCATCGACAGCGTTATATTCGGGCATTTCTCCCCCATCGGGTAGTAAATTCGGCAATAAACCCCGGTCTAGATAACGGGAAAAAGTTAGTAAAATCTGACGGGCGATCGCAGGTCTGCCTGTAGTCAAAGTTAATCCTCTTAGGGAGATCATCGTATCGCGACCCCAATCACCAAACCAAGGATAACCCGCGATCATCGTTTTGCCCTCCGGTTGATCGGGGAGAGGACGACTAACGATAAACTGGTCGGCAGCGAGGGTAAGTTGTTGAATCCATTCGGGCTGCTGGGGATTAATCAGACTATTCTCGTAGCGATAGCGAGACTCTAGAGAAGATTGACCGTCTAAATTCGGATCGGGACGGGTACTAGCGGCAATTGTCACCGATTCTCCCACTTTAAGAGTAGCCGAAAAACTAGCCCCATGGAGATGATTTTCCCGATCGATTAAACCACGATAACGTTCCACGGCCAAATCAAAGCGATAATACCAGATATTAGCGGGAAAAACCTCCCCTTGACTGATTAATAGATAAAAAGGTACAGCATAGTCATAGGCAATCACTCTTACTCCTTTTTCCAGGGGACTAATAGCCATTTGCCAGTTAAAACTCTGGGTATTGCCGTGAAAATCACGATAATTGACAAAAGCAGTCAGATTCAGGGTTAAAGGAGAATTGCCGCGAAGGTAGGTATAGCGAGTATAGGTGGTATTTTCTCCCGCTTCCATCCAGATACGCTTTTCTAGTAAGGCATCCCCACAGATAAAAGTCCAGACGGGAATTGTCCCTTCCAGATGAAAACTTTCGATATTAATATAGCCTTGTGGTTCGATCGTAGCACCTAACCAGCGATTGCTGGCCAGATGATAAAGTTTCTGGTTATATTGTACCGATTCATCGATTTTAGTCACAAGAAGCGTTCTTTTCGTCGGTGGAGCCAAAGCAGCGATCAAGAGGCCATGATAACAGCGAGTTAGCAATCCGGCCACGGTTCCCGCAGCAAAACCACCGATACCATTAGTGACTAACCATTCGCGCTTTTCAGCCACCGGAAGACAATTACAGATATCCCGACCGAAACGGAGCTTGACCATGAGCTTCCAAATTCCTAGTAATTTTGTTATAATTAAAAATTGTGTCTTTATATCTATAGACTAACTCTATCTTAAGGAGGAAAATCGGCAGTGAGTAAACGTACTTTAGAAGGAACCACGCGCAAACAGAAGCGCACTTCCGGATTTAGAGCGAGAATGCGTAGCGTCAACGGACGTAAAGTGATTAAAGCTCGTCGGAAAAGAGGGCGCTATCGTTTAAGTGTTTAGGTTATTCTGGGAACCGACTAATTTTCGTGGGACTACCCCAAGTTCATCGCTTAAAACATCGACAGGATTTTCAAGCTGTCTATGGAAAAGGGAGGCGTTATCACGGTTCCCACTTAACCTTAATTAGTTTAGAGGATTCTGGCCAGGATAAGCCTCTTCCCAGTCGTTTTGGCATCTCGATTAGCAAGAAAGTTAGTAAAAAAGCGGTGGTTCGTAATCGACTAAAACGGCAAATGCGAGCGGCAATTCGGCAGTTATTGCCAGAAATAGCGACAGGATGGCGAGGGATAATCATTATCCGTCCCGAGGCGATCGAGTGCAATTATGAACATTTTTTGCGAGAATTAAAGCAGTTGTTAGTGAAGGCCAATATAATTCATGGGCATTAAAGAAGAACCTTTTTATGAAGGGGGTCCGCACATCGGCGACCTAATCATCAATATCCTGCTAGGATTTACGGTGATTTGTTTACCTTTGACCGTTGGGGCAGTGGTGCGGGCAATCTGGTTAAGATATAAGATAACCGATCGGCGGATTTCGATCACTGGGGGTTGGATGGGACGCGATCGCACAGATATTATCTATTCAGAAGTGGCAAAAGTGGCGAAAATGCCGAGAGGAATTGGTCTTTGGGGGGATATTGTCGTAACTCTCAAGGATAGAAGTCGTTTAGAAATGCGCTCGATGCCGAAATTCCGCGAAATTCATGACTATATTGCCGAAAGAGTCGCCGATAAAACCGGTCGTCCCCTAGAATCGATCATCAGTCAATAAAACAAAATAATCGATCGCCGAGATTCGATAAATTAGATTTGTCAAAGTGAACCCCTACTAAACGAGAAGGCATAGATTAAACCCATGGATTTTGGAGTCGGATTTATTTCCACAAATATCATGTTGCCAATCCTAGATTTTTTCTTTCGGATTGTGCATAGTTACGGTTTCGCCATCATTGCTTTAACGCTGGTGGTCAGATTTGCCGTCTTTCCCCTCAGCGCCGGCCAGATTCGCAATATGAGAAAAATGCGAATCACTCAACCCTTGATGAAGGAAAGACAGGCAGAAATTCAACAACGCTACAAAAATGACCCCCAAAAACAACAGGAGGAAATGGGCAAATTAATGCAGGAGTTGGGCAATCCCCTAGCGGGTTGTTTACCCCTGTTATTACAAATGCCGATTCTTTTGGCTTTATTTGCCACTCTGCGGGGTTCCCCCTTCTCGGACATTAACTATACCGTCGATTTACAAGTGCTGCCAAGGGAACAAATCCCCCTCGTGCAGCGGCAACCCTATGCCACCAAACCCCAAAACGTCTATATTGACGAATCTCTCCACTATCCCATCACCGCTTTTTTACCCCAAGGCAATAAAATCGCTCCGGGAGAACAGGTAAAAATCGACCTCCAAAACGACCAGGGCAAGTCTTTAAGCCAATTAGCCACGGAAGTACCCGAAAATAACCTAAAACCCACCTACGAGGTGCTTAAAGGGCAAGAACTGCTGCAAGTTAATGAAGACGGTTCCATCGTCGCTTTAGCCCCCGGAGATGCCAGTATTAAAGTTATCGTGCCGGGGATTGCCGCTAATACGGGTTTTCTCTTTATTGAGGCCCTGGGAAGAATTGGGGCAACCGGTGCGAATGGTGAAATTCACTGGGATATTTTGGCGATGGTGATCGCTTTCGGCATTAGTATCTATGTTAACCAAGAGTTATCCGGTGCCGGCGCGCCTTCGGGGGGGGCAGCCCAACAACAGCAAACGGTGAATAAAATCACCCCGATAATTTTTAGTATGATGTTCCTGTTTTTCCCCTTACCGGCGGGGGTATTGATGTATATCTTAACCGCGAACATCTTCCAAACTATTCAAACGGTGATTTTGATGCGGGAACCTTTACCGGAAAACCTGCAAAAATTGGTAGCGCAACAGGAAAAAACGGAAAAATCCCGCGATGCTCTCCCCTTTGAAAAACGTTCTAGCAAGAAAAAGGAAAAAACATCGTAATGAGTATATGGGAGCAAAATAGCGAGAAAGCTAAACAATGGCTGGAAAAACTGCTAAAGTTGATGGCCATGTCCGCAGATGTCCAGATTGGTGTGCAGGAATTGGGAACTGGACCTTCCTCCTGTTGGTTGATTATTGATAGCAGTCAATTGAGTCCCCAACAAGTGGAACTTCTCCTCGCTAACAAGGGTGAGGGACTGGATGCGATTCAATCCCTAGCTAATACGATTCTGAATATTGGTGTGGAGTCGGCAGAACATCAGTTCTATATTGTCGAAATCAATGGCTATCGTCAACAAAGACAGTCAGAACTTTTCGACTGGGTGAATCAAGCGGCGACGCAAGTGCGGCAAACAGGGCAGGAAATAGAATTAAAAGCCCTATCTTCGGCGGAACGTCGCCAAATTCATGCCTTTTTTCAGGAAGAAAACGATTTAACCACGGAAAGTCGCGGCGTGGAACCTGATCGCAGATTAGTGATTCGTTTAAAATAAGATCAAAGGGTGGGGTAAAACCTGCCCTCTTGCGTTTTTTCGCCTGTTTTTGCTCTAAAAGCTCTGCCAGCCAAATTTTTGTCATCGATTGATGTTTTTAATAGTGCGATTAACTCCCCATCCAACTTTAAAAACCCGCTCCCTTGTCCCCACTTCCCACTTCCCACGAAAAACTTTTTGCCGCAAACCCTAGTTATAGTTAATAACTTAACTTCAGAGCATTTACAGGTACATCATCCCAAGATTCTACGGTTCTTAAAACTGCTACCCACCCCGCTTGTTTTTGTTCATCCGTAAGACTGGTTAACCAACTTTGATGACAATCTTTTGCTGCTTGTTCATCTTGACAGGCAATACAAGCTTGTACTAAACCGCAGGGGTCAATCTGTTCATTTACCCAAATAATCATAGTTAATAGCCCTACTTAACTTTATTATTATAATCCATCGATCGCCCACAGAGAAACTTTTGATATTCATAACCTGTTACATAATTGGAGGATAACTCTGAGAGTTGACAGTCCGATCGATCTATTGAAGAATGGAAATTAATTAACCATAATTCAAAAGGGGGAGAAGATGGCAGATTAAAATTTGGCTTTTCTTCTGAGTTAACTAAGATAAACTTAGGGTTTTTATCGGGAAATCTTTGGTTAAATTCCCAAGCAATTCCCATCATTTCTCCCACCTGCACCAAACTCCTATAGCTAGTGGCAATTACTAAGGGATAACGGCTATTATTTTCGATGGTGGTAACTAATTTATCCGGGCGATAATACTTACGATAGCCTAAATTAAAAGTAACACTTAGGGAACTAATTAAAGCCATGATAATTACAATAATTACGATTTTTTGATGCTTCCTTTGCCAACAATTGTCTAATAAAATTGCTAGAATTAAAATTACCGAGGGAAAGTAAACAAAACTATATCTAGCTCCCCGGGTAATATCGACCGAGAGCAGATAGGTGATGACAAAGAAAATAGCAATTGAACTGAGAAAAAATGCCGAGAGAATGCCTAATTCTGGTTTATAGGAGTCTAGCCACGCTGTTTTTAATTGTGGGATAATCCAGAGAAAAAAACCGATCATTATTGCCCCAGAAATCAAGATAATTATTAAAGATTCTGATTCAACGGGGAGCAGAGAAAGCATAGTAATTAATGTTCCCAGCAATTGAAAAAAGGGGCTAATTACTGCTAAAAAACTATCATTGTCTCTCTGAATCCAACCGGTCATCTGATTGCCATAATCTTTGGGTACAACCGTGATCAACCAAATAATAATAAAGCTCAAGTTACCTAAAAAAACTAAACTTAAACGCCACCAATTAGTTATCCAAAAGTTTTTTTGTTTAATTTGATTGAATAAAATCAATAATAAAGTTATTGCTTCCGCTAGGATAGTTAAACTAAAAAAATAGTGGACTAATAACCCTAGACAGTTGACAATTAACCAGAAAAAAACCAAAGTATGGGATATTCTTTTATGGTGGATAATTTGACCGCTTGCCCTAAGAAAACAGCCTAAAGATATGAGGACAAATACAACCGCTAAAGTATAATGGCGCGCTTCTTGGGAGATAAAAACCCCATAGGGAGAAACCGCCATTAAAATCGCCGCTAGAAAAGCGATCGAGCCTGATTTAAAGACCAATTTACTGATAAAATAAATTAAAGGAATCGAAATAACTCCCCAAGATACTGCCAGCAATCGCATCGCTTCTAAAGATACATATTCTCCCCGATCAAAGAATAATTTATTCCAGAGATAGGCGAGAATAAAATATAAAGGTGGATGATTGTCCTCCTGAATAACTAATTTAATTACATCGGCAATAGTTGCCTGATGGTTGCTCTGAAGAGGTGCTAATAAAGTGCTGAGGGAAATTATCTGATTTAACGGCACTATCTGGTAATTATTGCCAATACTAAAAACCATAGTGGCAAATTCATCCGTCCAGGGAGGTTTGCTAGTTAATTGTGTTAACCTAATAACCAGTCCCAAAATTATTACTAATCCTAACCAGCAAAAATCAGACCAAGCTAACCGCTCCTTGCTTTTTTGTTGTAGATCAGAAATGACTGTAGATAAATTCAATTTAATTGTTATCTCCGAAAGATTCGATTATTTTAACCGCTTCCGATGGTGAAATATCTTGACGGCAATTAGGATAATCATACTCCTCCCGGGCAATTAATGCCCCACTGAGACGATAAAAATATTCTCCCATTTTCATCCAATCGGAATACAAATCAGGTTCGGGGAATTGTTGCCTTAATTCCGAGTCTTGGGGTGTACCATAATTGAGCCAGTATCCTTCTCCAAATAGTGGGGAATTGAGCGCTAGGGTTCCCTCTAATTCTAAACCATCATCGCCCCTGGCGTTTTCGATTCCTTCCACCAAAAAACAGCTATTCTCGGCATTTTCAAAAAGGACTGCGTATCCTTTCCCCTCTTCTGCAAGGATTTTAATCTCGCTGGCCCGAAATCCGGGAGGGATATAGTTAGGTAAAATAATCTTAGCATCTAGCGATCGCAGTTGTTGCCGTTGACTGGCGCTCAAAGTTACCGTTTCTGCTCTCAAATATTGCCCATTGTCAATAATAACAATAGATAATCCTAAAACTAAAGGACAGAGAAATTTTATGGTCATAATCGCTGTTTCTAAGGTCATATTCTGGAGAATACGTCAGTTTTTAGGGAATTTACCGATTATTTAACCAGATTGACGACGAATATTGCCCTTTTCCTGTTCCCGATTCCCTATTTACCCATTCTAATCGACAAAAAATCATAGCTTATGCTAAAAAAATTCTCAGTTATAGCCAAGAACGGGGTAGTTAGGACATAATAGAGAAGAAGAAAAAAGGAGAAGGTTTTATGGCAGCACCCTATAGTGATGATTTAAGAC
>MTBT01000230.1:0-10397 GCA_002282935.1 Microcystis sp. LSC13-02
CCGCCCACTTGGTTTTCGAGACGGTCTTTTTAATTCTAACGTAAAGCCAACCTAGAACGGCGGGGTTTCCCACCCAAAATTTTCGATGATTCGATTTCACCTAGCTGTTTAGCCCGAAGCAAAATTCCCAAAATCCCCGTTACGTTCAATCCTAAAGATTTGGCAACTTTCCTCCCTTCACGCTCATCCAGAAGCGTCCAATCTGCCTCAAGCTCAATGGCAAGGGAGATCGCCTCAGCCTCCCCTCGATCTAATGTTTGCTTTAGAAGTTGAGCAAGCGGTTCGTTACTTGCCTCTTGTACTTGAATCCAGCCAGATGAGATTGCTTCGCGAATTGCTTGGGAGCCAGGTCGTTCTTCATTAACTTTCAATTCCTCCAAGACCGCATTGGGAATCAGAATTTTGCTGAATTGCCGACGTAGGAGTTCAAGCTGATCCACGATCGCCAAGTTGAGAATTGGTGAGGTGTTACTGACTACGGGCATAGCTTAAATCATCATCTAATTCGGCAAAACCGTAATGCCTTACTACTCCACGATGGGAAAGCAATTGCCCGAATTCGTATTTATCCATCTCAACCAGTTCCCGCGCCTTACCAAAGGAGAGTATCTCTTGTGTATAAAGAGCGATGGCTAATTCCCTACGCAATTCTTGCTCAATCCGCTGTTCAGGTAGGCGAAGAGCTTGCACAATGGAGTCAGAAATTGAGATTTGCAGTCCCATCTTAACTTAAGATTATAGTGAGATTTATGACTATCATGATACAACTTTTAGCTTGGCGCAGTCTAATTGAGGCGTTCTCCACTTCCCCACTTCCCCACACCCTGCTCCCACGAAAAACTTTTTCCCTATGTGGGGAAAGATTCGCCAATAGACTGGACAAGAATCTCTAGATGGGCGAGGCTATGGGTGGCCATGGCAGTAAAGCGCAGACGACTGGTGGGAACGGTAGGAGGACGAATGGCGGGGGCAAAAATCCCTTTTTCTAGCAGTTTTTGCGATAATTCTAGGGCTTGACCCGGATTGGCTACCGGTAAACATAAAATCGCCGCTTCCGAAGGCAATATATTAAAATTATTTAATTTACTCTTGACAAAATTAATATTTTGGTGTAAGCGTTGGCGACGTTCCGGTTCCAGACGAATAATCTCTAAAGCCATTCTAGCGGCGGCGGTGTCGGCGGGGGATAAACCGGTAGTATAAATCCAGGTGGCGGCGCGATTGCGGATAAAATCGATAATTTTGGCACTTCCTGTCACATATCCCCCTAAACTGCCCAAAGCTTTACTCAGGGTTCCCATCTGAATTAATTCCCGTCCCTGACAACCACAATATTCCACGCAACCTGTCCCATTTTCCCCCATAACCCCGGTAGCGTGGGCCTCATCCACCAAAACCATACAATTATACATCTCGGCTAGAGCGAGAATTCCCGCTAGGGGACAGATATCCCCATCCATACTAAACACTGTATCGGTGAGCAGTAAACAATGACGATAGTGATGACGGTGGGTTAATAACTGATTTTCTAAATCTTCGATACTATTGTGCCGGTATTCTTTCACCGTAGCGCCGCTTAACTTGGCTCCATTTTTGAGGCTAGAGTGATTGTATTGATCGGCTAAAATCAGGTCTTTCTGCCCCACTAAACAGGTAATTGTCCCCAAATTGGCTAAATATCCCGAACTAAAAATGATCGCATCTTCGCTATTTTTAAAGGATGCGATCGCTACTTCTAAGTCTCGATGAATATCTCGGTGTCCACTTAATAGACGCGAGCCGGTGCTTCCAGTTCCATAGCGTTGTGTCGCTGCTATGGCTGCCGCGATCATTCTTTCATCGGCTGCTAATCCCAGATAATCATTGCTGGCAAAATTGAGCAGCGATCGACCCTCTAATTCTATAACGGCTCCGCCCCGGCCCTGAATGGTTTTAACCCTTCGATACCAATTGGCCCGATGGAGGGTTTTTAAGCTATCCTCGATCCAAGAGTAAGGATGATTCATGAGCAATTGATCAATATAGCGGTTAGCTAGGGTAAAATAGCCGGATTGTTGCCGAAAAAGGCTCTTTTAAGGGTTAATAGCTTCGTAAAAACGACAATCTTGACAGGGACCTGGGGGGTTAATCGCACAGCGCAACAGTTCGGATCTAGCGTTAAAACGACAACTAGCATCCCCCATCACCCAACGTCCTTCAATCAAACTTTTTTCGTTAGGAGTGGGAGCAGTTTGTACATAAAGGGATATTTTGCGTAAACAATAGCCACCAATCTTGTATTGATACTGGTGGTGACGTTCCAAAACCGCATAGGTTTGTCCTTTTAAGGCCAAATAATTACCCGGTTGTGGCATCCAATCCAACTGTATCTCTCCCAAACTTTGCCGCGGATGGGTCAGAATAACCTCCGTTGTTAATGAATCTTGCTCCATGATTATCCCTGTATTCTGGGCTACCTTTGCTCAATGGTAGCTTAGATCTCCGAGTCGATTAATAATTAGGGTCTGCTGAAAAAGTTTTTCGGTGGGGGTTGGGGGTTGGGGGTTGGGGGTTGGGGGTTGGGGGTTGGGGTGTAGGGTTTTACCACCTGAATTTTCCCCCTGATCACTCCCATGCCTGGTACTTTTTGATTGACAAAAAGTCTAAAAGTCTTACCCAACAAGGTTTTTAGATTTAAAAATCAAAAATCTTCCGTTAGGTGAGGAGACCCCGAGACAGAAGACTCCGAGACAGGAGGAGAAAAAAGACAAGAGACAACTATCCTAGAATTGCCAATTTCCCGATTAAAGTAGAAGATAAACCGCAGGATTTTTCCGAGAATTTACTTTATGGTTTACCCGATCCCGCCTGAAGATAATCTACCGCAAAAATTTCCGAAAATTCCCTTAGATCGTCGCGCCTATGCTTTCCTGATCGACTTTGCCTCGATCTGGTTTTTAAGCTCCTTTGCTAATAGTGCGCCTGTACTGCAACTCTTCCTTTTTCTCCTGATTTGGTGGTGTTTGCGGGTGTTATTGGTAGCGCAGAATCAGGGTCAGAGTTTAGGCCGTTGGGCCTTGGATATGAAGATCATCGATCTACGACTTCAGCGTTTACCCGGAATTTTGGAGTTAAGCAAACGAGAGGCGATCGCTGGTGGGGGGGCAGCTTTAATGATGTTAGGGTTAAATACTTTTTTTGGCAATCCTTTAAGTTTGATTTTACTATCTTCGCCCCTTTTCGCCGATTGTGGTATGGCGATCGGTGATGAGCAATTTAACCAAGCTTTCCACGATCGCATCGGTGGCACGATTGTTATTCCCACCCGTCGAGGTTTTTCTCTCGATCTACGTTTAAGAAGGCTTTGGTATCAAATTAAGGGCAGAATGAGAAGATAAATATCAGTTATCAGTGATCAGTTATCAGTGATCAGTTATCAGTTTTAAGTTTTGAGTTTTAAGTGAGCAGTATTAAATAGGGTTTGCGGCAAAAAGTTTTTCTTGGGGGTAGGGTGTGGGGTGTGGGGTGTGGGGTGTAGGGTTTTACCGATTTTCAGGTGGTCAACTACATAATTTTCAGGGAAAAAGTACCTGAATTTTCCCCCCGCTCACTCCAATGGCCGGTACTTTTAGATTTCAAAAAGGTCTAAAAGTCTTATCGAACAATGTTTTTAGATTTATTCAGCAAACCCTAAATAGCAGTTTCCCAGTATCTTTTCACTGATCACTGATCACTGAAAAAGGCGGGATCGGCCGGGATCGAACCGGCGGCCTAGCGCTTAGGAGGCACTCGCTCTATCCAACTGAGCTACGACCCCAATTTTTTCCCTAACCATGATAAGCCATCCACGGCTAAACTGTTGATTGCCGTGGATTATTTAGGGGTTTTTTTGGGGGGGGTAATCTCGACTAATCCAGCAGAAAACGCCTCGATACCCACCTAGTTTCTGTTTTATGGTCGTGACCTTGGCAGTATATTAATTTTATTTGCCCTTGAGGGCTTTTTGAAAATTCTTGCGGTAGGCGGGATTAACAGCCAACAGCAGCGGCCAGAACAGTGTTAGAGCTAGACGATTGGGTAAACGGGAACTAAAATTAGTGCTTCTGTATCCATTCCAGAATTTCCAACCACCGGCACCATAAACAATTATTAAGATAAAAATAACCAGTCTCATGCCATCTCATCCTTAGATTTAGACAATTCACATCTCCTATTTTAAGCTTTGGTTTTGCCGACTTGGGAAAAGAAAATATTGTCCTCAATCGGGGGGACGGTGTTAGAATGCCGGTTAGGGACTAGCTCGATCGATGTCGGGAAACTAAAGCCAGAATTTGAAAAAAATATTTAAAAACGGCGAAAAGATAGCCTTGGGAGGAAATTATGCGAGCGGTACTAATGGCAGGTGGTTCAGGGACAAGATTACGTCCGCTTACTTGTGATCTTCCCAAACCGATGGTCCCGATTCTCAACCGTCCGATCGCCGAACATATTATCAATTTACTACGAAAGCATGACATTACCGAAATTATCACCACCCTGCACTATCTCCCCGATGTCATGCGCGACTACTTTCAAGACGGCAGCGACTTTGGGGTAAAAATTACCTACGCTGTGGAGGAGGATCAACCTCTAGGCACCGCAGGATGTGTGAAAAATATTGCCGAATGGTTAGATGATACCTTTCTGGTGATTAGTGGCGATAGTATCACCGATTTTGACCTGCAAAAAGCGATCGCATTCCACAAAAGTAAAAACTCGAAAGCAACCCTTGTCCTGACGCGGGTTCCCAATCCGATCGAATTTGGGGTAGTGATTACCGACAAAGAAGGCAGAATTCGCCGTTTTATCGAAAAACCATCCACCAGCGAGATTTTTTCCGATACCGTCAACACCGGAACCTATATTCTCGAACCAGAAGTCCTCGATTATCTCCCCTACAAAGAAGAAGCCGACTTTTCTAAAGATTTGTTTCCGCTGCTGCTGCAAAGGGGCGAACCTATGTATGGTTATGTGGCCGATGGTTATTGGTGCGATGTCGGTCATCTGGAGGCCTACCGAGAAGCGCAATACGACGCTTTATCCGGCAAAGTTAACCTAGAATTTCCCTATCGAGAAAAATCCCCCGGGGTGTGGGTCGGTACTAATACCTATATCGATCCTAGCGCCCACATTGAGGCCCCGGCCATGATCGGCAATCATTGCCGCGTTGGTGCAAATGTTCTGATCGAGAGGGGTTCGGTTATCGGCGATAATGTCACCATCGGTGCTGGTTCCGATCTGAAACGTCCCATCCTCTGGAATGGTGTGGTGATCGGGGATGAGGTCAATTTAGTCGCTTGTACGATCGCTAGGGGAACCAGAATCGATCGACGGGCCCAGGTACACGAAGGTGCGGTGATCGGACAATTATCGATCGTGGGGGAAGAAGCGCAGATCAATTCTGGGGTCAGAGTCTGGCCGAGTAAACAGATCGAATCGGGAGCCATCCTCAATATTAACCTGATTTGGGGAAATACTGCCCATAAAAACCTCTTTGGTCAACGAGGAGTATCGGGCCTGGCTAACATCGATATCACGCCCGAATTCGCCGTTAAACTGGGGGCAGCCTACGGTTCCATCCTCAAACCGGGGTCAACGGTAATCGTCTCCCGGGATCAACGTAGTGTCTCGCGCATGGTCAGTCGATCGCTGATTGCCGGTTTAATGTCCGTGGGGGTTAATATCCAAAACCTACAAGCGAATGCTTTACCGATTTCGCGGACTTTAGTGGCTAAATTAAACGTAGTCGGTGGAATTCACGTTCGCATTCATCCCGATCGCCCGGATTTTCTCTTAATCGAGTTTTTAGACGAAAAAGGGATTAATGTTTCCAAAGCGAGGGAAAAGAAAATCGAAGGGGCCTATTTCAAAGAAGATCTGCGACGGGTGGGAATGCAGGAAATCGGCAGTATGTCCTATCCGGCTGATATTCTCGATAATTACCGCAAAACCTTTGAAACTCAGCTAAATGTGGAGGCTATTCGCAATAGTGGTTCCAAAATCGTCATCGATTACGCCTACGGAGTATCGGGAGCAATTTTACCAGAATTACTGGCCAAATTTGGCTGTGATGCCGTGGTTCTCAATGCCAGTTTACGTCAGAATGCCCTTTCCATGCAGGAAAGAGAGTTACTGATCCATCAATTGGGCCATGTGGTGGAGGCCCTGAAAGCGAACTTAGGCGTACAAGTTTCGGCCAACGGGGAACAATTAGTCCTCGTCGATGAGAGTGGTTTATCGATTCGCGGGGAACAATTAACTGCTCTAATGGTGAATACAATTCTGACCGCCCATCCTCGCGGTACAGTGGTAGTGCCGGTTCATGCTTCTAGTGCCGTGGAACAGATCGCACGTCGTCACGATGGCCGGGTGGTGCGGACAAAAGCCAGTCCTAGCGCTTTAATGGAAGGATGTCAAACCAATCCTAATGTGGTTTTAGGAGGCTCTGGGCAAACTGGCTTTATTTTTCCGCAATTACATCCCGGTTTCGATGCCATGTTCAGCGTGGCGAAACTTTTGGAGATGTTAACCATTCAGGAACGTTCTCTAGCTCAGGTGCGGGCCGAGTTACCGCGCATTTATAATAAAAGTACGGCGGTGCGCTGTCCTTGGAAAGTAAAGGGTTCTCTGATGCGCTATCTGGTGGAAACTCACGCTACCGATAATCTAGAGTTGATCGATGGGGTGAAGGTGATTAATCCCCTTAATGATGACTGGGTATTGATTTTACCCGATGCTGGAGAACCTTTAGTGCATATCTACGCTAACAGTGAGCAGCGCGAATGGGTCGATCGGACAATTAAAGAATATCGTCATCGTGTGCAGCATTTCGTCGAACATTACCAAGGCGAAATAGTGATGATTTAAGAGTTTTTTACCCCATTAGCCTGCGAAACTTGACTATCAGGTTTTTTTTGACCTAAAAGGTGGCGTAGCCCTGTAGATGCTCATTTTTCCTGTAAAAGCAAGGCGATTCGATCGGCCGCTGCCTCACCGGTGCGGATCGCTCCCTCAAAAAATCCCGGCCAGCGATCGGCCATTTCTGTTCCGGCCCAGTGAATCGGTCCGACGGGAGTAAAAAGAGCCTCGCCGAAACTTGTCCAGACTCCGGGGGGCATAAAGGCGGCATAGGCTCCACCAGTCCAGGGATCCCCGGGCCAATCCACCTCATCGTAACTGATCGGGAAAAGGGCCTCTTGACCGAAATAAATAGCTAAATCCGAGAGGACGGCGGCACGGCGCGCCGGGCCACTCATCGAGCGCCAACGACTATAGCGATCGCCAACTAGGAAGGTGGCGATTACCCCCACGCCAGTTTCGGGATCGGAACTATCAGCACAGAGTTCCAACCATTGACAATTGCCTTGGGCAAGTCCGGCTAGTCCCTGTTTTCGCCAGAAAGGTCGGTCATAGGAAATCAGGACTTTAGCGCAGCATCCCATCGGTACTCGTTGGGTTAGTTGTTCTCGCTGGGGTGGCATCGGTGGATCATAAATAATGCGGCCGGCAAGATGGGGCGGCATGGCAATGATGGCAAATTTGGCGGTAAAAGTGTTCTGGCTGGTTTCTATGGTCACGCCGGCCGAGTCATAATTAAGGCGAAAAACCGGTTCCCCCAGTCGAATTCGCTCTCCTAACTCCGCCGCGATCTTGTCGGGAATTTGTCCCGCTCCGCCATGGATCAGTTCGGCTTCTGGATGTTCGGCTTGAGCGGCGCAATTTTGTCCCCAAAGAACGTGCAGCAGTGAGACTTGGTGGGGTTCGGCCGGCCCGAGAAACCCCACTGCACGCGCCATATAAGCAAAATACCATTGACCAAAATCTGTGCTTGTGTTTTCTTCAATCCACTGGGCAAAAGTTTTACTGTCTAGTTTTTTGGTGTGATCGTTGCTTTGGGGATAACCTGAAGGTAGGGTTTTGGCTAGTTCTTGAAAACGCACCCATGCTGACATCGCATCTTGCCATTCTGCCGCGCCGATATCGGGTACTTCTCCCTCGTGGAAACCCTGAAAAAAACCGTTGAATTCATAGCGTTTGTTGTTGAACACTAGGACGGTTTTTCCCTGATTGGGAGAGGGAAAACGACGTATTTTATACTCCTCGAGGAGGGCCAAAAAACGCTCTTGGGTTGGGCCCACCCACTGACCACCTCGATCGATCCACTGTCCGGAGGGGAGATATTGACCAGACATTCTACCACCGTAACGATTTTGCGCTTCGATCACCAGAACTTGATGACCTCGCCTCTGGAGATTACGCGCAGCGACTAATCCTGCTAATCCTGCCCCGACAACGATACACTCATAGCTAGTCCACTGGAGATTTGTCATGATTTTAGCCCCACAGAATACCTGATAATTAACAATTATTATTCTCCCCGATTTTTCCCTCAGTTTCTCTATCCATTGGCTCTTTTGATTAAATTATCTGCTGCCATCAATGTTTGATCTTCTTAGCGATCGCTTAAGCCAACACCTAGAACAAATTGTCCGAGAAAGAAACCCTTTTTTCTCTAGTCAAGGACATTTTTATGTGCGAGAATACCTGCGGCAAGAGTTAGGCAATTGGGGAAAGGTTGAATCACATTTTTTCCCTTTTCAGGGAAAAGTTTACGAAAATTTAATCTTGGATTTGCCTAATAATAGTCAAAAACCCCCGATTTTAATTGGCGCTCATTATGACACGGTGCCGGGGTCGCCAGGGGCCGACGATAACGCCACGGGATTAGCGGTATTATTAGAATTAGCGCGGTTTTTTGGGGAGAATCAGGCTAATTATCCAATTCGTTTAATTGCCTTTGATCTAGAAGAATACGGATTACTGGGGAGCATTGCCTACGCAGAAAAATTAAAACAAACTAAGCAGGATTTAAGGTTAATGTTATCCTTAGAAATGCTTGGTTACTGTGATAAAAATCCCCATTCTCAAAAATATCCAGCTTTTCTAGAATATTTTTACCCCAACACCGGGGATTTTATCGCTTTGATTGGCAATCTCAAAACCCGCGAGGATTTAAAGTTTCTCAGTCGAGTCATGAGAGAAAATCAGACTCCCTGCGAATGGTTGCCGGTAATTTTTGCAGGTTATATCGTCCCCGATACTCGACGCAGCGATCATTCTCCTTTTTGGAGTCGCGGTTATTCGGCAATTATGGTGACAGATACGGCTAATATGCGTAATCCCTACTATCATAGTTCTCAGGATACAATCGCTACTTTAGACTTAAATTTCCTAGCAAGAGTCTGTCAAGGACTTTGTTTGGGATTGCAATCTTTACCGATGAGATAAAAGTTAGCCTGTAGGGTACGTTACGCTAACGCTAACGCACCAATCCCAGTTAGAAACCCAACATTATTGACGACATTGGTGTGGTTGGGTTTCGCTCAAGCGTCACTAATATTTGACAGACAAAAGTTATTATTGCTCAACCCAACCTACTGCTTAAGTCACTTGTCTTGGCAAAATTAAAGTCTATCCCGTGTTTTTCAATATCGATGTTGTTCTTTCGAACATCTCACTCAAACTGGATTTTTTGTACTTCACCGCCGAACAATTTTTAAAAATTCCCTTGCTGTAACGATCTCTGTTTTCCCATAGCGTTGCAGTATAAGCAAATCATTGTCACCAGTAATGAGATAGCGTGCTTCCCCACTGGTTGCCAGATTTAGGAATTTATTATCGTCTCGATCTCGGCAAATTTCAGTGTGGTGAGTAGGTCTAATCAGCAGCGAAATTTCCAAAATTCTTACTAGCAGTTGTCGGCGCTGCTCCAGTGTAATGTACCTCTCGAACTTTGGGAGAAGAAGTTTTGTGACCAACTCGCCTATGGTTGCGGGACTTTGCAGAATAATAAAGTTATTAATCGCGTATTCTACAGCCAAAGCTGGTGTTGTCGTACTGGTTAAGGCGAAGCTGATAAAGACGTTCGTATCGATAACTATGGGTTCACGATTCATCTACTAAAAGCTCTTCCAACTTCTCATCAGTCAATCCCTGACTCTTGGCATAAGCACGAATTTCATTCACCACTTCCATCAAGGCTTGGGTGGTTTCGTCCTGTTCGTTCCCCGTCATCTCATGATTCTCGATTGTGAAATCGACACACGCATGAGCGGACAAGCCTAACTGCTCGATCGCTGTGGGAATCTCGCTAATTTTAACGTTTCGGATCGTTGCTTTCATATTTTCAAAGTAGCACAAATACAAACTTAAAACAACCCTCTCATTACTTTTTGCTCGGTTTCCTTCTTAATCTTGAGTGTAGCGTGTAGTGTAGCGTGTAGTGGATTGTTTCAGCTAAAATAGGGCAATAGATTTCGGCTTAAAGTCTTAGATTATAGAATTTATAGCATATTTCTAATACACCAAATTAGCTGAAA
>MTBT01000230.1:10434-18730 GCA_002282935.1 Microcystis sp. LSC13-02
TTTCAGCTAATTTGGTGTATTAGAAATATGCTATAAATTCTATAATCTAAGACTTTAAGCCGAAATCTATTGCCCTATTTTAGCTGAAACAGTCCACTACGGCTACTTAAATTTCCTAGCACGAGTGTGTCAAGGTCTCTGTTTTGGATTGCAATCTTTACCGATGAGATAAAAGCAGACCACAAGGGAATTTTTCCCAGCACATATAAGCAAATTTGTCAAGATGCTGGAAAAATTTTCTTTGCTTTTGCGATCGATTATCGATAACGTTTTCAGAGAACTTCTCCGAAGACGTTTTCGCGGCACTAAAGCTCTGCAAGAATCATCACTTTAAGCGGTGACATTTTCTGTTTCTGCTGGTTGAATTTCCGGCATTTCTACTTTAATTAAACTCACTCTAGCACGATAAAGTAGTTTTTCCCCATGACGATAGCCCCGATAACGAACTATAACGGGTGTACCAATTGCTGCTTGACCATCGATCAATTGATGGATTTGCGGATCGTAACCGACATGATCACCGACACTGTCAATTGGTTGCACTCCCCAGCGCTCCAGTAACTGCATAATCGGTTTAACTAGGGAGAGGATTTTGACGGCTGCTAGGTTGGGATTTTTGCGGGCAACGGCCTCGGCCGTGGGCCATTGAACTAACCAAGATTCGATCGCTTCGATGCTTTGACGTTGAAATTCTGCGGCTAATTCTTCTTTTTGCTGGTCTAATTTTTGCTGTAAATTTTGATACTCTTGTTCGATAATTTTTGATTCCCCTGAACGATACTCTGTCCCCATCGTCGGGATTTGAAAATGAGCGAGGAGATCGCTAACTGGCAGCTGCAGCGCATTAGCTAATTTCACCAAAGATTCAGAGGATAATTTGGCGATTAAACCATGGCGAACTCTCTGCAATTGCCAAGAAGATAGACCCGATAACCGACTCAATTCTTCCAGATTTTTACAGCCAATTTCTGCCATTAACTGCTCTAATTTTTGCCGATGATATTTATATAAGGACTCATTCATGGGACTTCTCAGCTTAAGCGATGTGTTTAGCTAAAACGGATTTAGGAGCGCGACGAACTAGACAGAGAATTGTTTCTTTACCAAGACGCTGATGAGCTGCAAAGCGATGGCAACCGGAAAAACCGTAGTAGTTACCATCCACTTCTAAAACATCGATCGGTTCTCTTAATCCCTCCTCAGCGATCGATTGCATCAACTGATTAACTTTTTCGGGATCGGTTTGTCGCGGTAAAGGACGACGAATTTGGGACAGAGGAATGTTTTTAATTTCCATAGTGTCTTCACTATAGCACATTTAGGCTAAACTGAAGATAAGTTGACTCGGTTGCTGATGCACTGGTCCGCCTCGGTGCTGGCAGTTTTCTGGCCACAGACAAGATTCTATCACCCAATCCTCTCCTTTTCTGACTATGACTATTCCTCCTATCAATGAAAAAATTATCCGGCAAAATAGCACCAATGCTTCCTATCAGCGCGGTCAATATTATTACGATAACGGTGCAGTTATTTCTCTTTGGCAACGGGGGCAAAATCTACAAGCTTTAGTGAGTGGTAGTGAGGTTAAACCCTATCGAGTTGCCATAGATTTTAACCAAGAAAACCTTGAGAATGTCTCCTGTTCCTGTCCCTACGATTACGAAGGTTGGTGTAAGCATATTGTGGCGGTTTTATTAACCTGTTCTCGTCAACCAGAATTAATTATCGAAAAAGCTTCTCTAGAGGAGTTAGTGACACCGATCGATGAAAGTAAATTAAGAAAATTGCTTAATCATTTAGTGGCTAAACACCCAGAAATTATCGAGATAATTGATAAATTTTTATTTCC
Organism: Microcystis sp. LSC13-02; assembly: GCA_002282935.1. Classification (GTDB taxonomy): domain Bacteria; phylum Cyanobacteriota; class Cyanobacteriia; order Cyanobacteriales; family Microcystaceae; genus Microcystis. The sequence continues at coordinate 12,284 of MTBT01000230.1, forward strand.
AGCTACCCCAGTTAATAAAGCGGGAGGGAAGATAACTATTAATGTCAAAGCTTATCGTAATACTGTCCGTAATGAACTGCGGCAATCCCTGCGAGCGATCGAAGAAGATTACTACGAAGAAGATCCAATTTCTGATGAAATTTATGCCCTAGTGGATGAGGCCAAAGATTATTATCAAAAGGGAGAACCGGATAATGCGATCGCTATTTTAGAAGCAATTATTAGTGCCTGTATCGAGGAATGGGATGATTTAGAAGATTACGGTGCTGTTAATGATGATTTAAGTGCCAGAATCGATCGAGTTTTAACTGCAGCAATTTTAAGTAAAGAATTTAATCCCCAAGAAAAGCAAGATTTAAGGGAAAAGATCGAGCAATGGCAGCATGAATGGAGTGCCGATTTTGAGATGAGTTTAGCAGCCTTACAACAGGGATGGGACGATCCAGTTTTAGAGAATATTTTACGAGGAGAATCGGCTAATTTTTCAGAAATGTGGTCAGAGAATATCCCCGATTATGCCCAAACATTAACTTCTATTCGCTTAGAAATTTTCGAGAAACAGGAAAAAGATCAGGAGTATTTGAATCTAGCTTTAGCTTCAGGACAAGTGATAGAATACCTAACTAAGTTAGTCTATCTCGATCGCATTGATGAAGGGATGGCAGCCGCAAAAAACATGATAACCAAGAACGATGAAGCTTTCTTTTTTGCCAAAGCTTTACGGGATGAATCCGCTCCAGAATCCGCTCTAATAATTGCCCAGATTGGTCTAAATTTGCCAGGAAATTATTATTATCAATTAGCTCTCTGGACAAGTGAACTAGCGCAATCTTTAGGGGATATAGATATAGCCTTGGCTGCTAGAATTAAGGCATTTCAAGACCAACCTTCCTTTTCCCATTACCAAAAAATTGAGTCTTTAGCTGGGGAAGATTGGCCCGATTTAAAATTAGACTTGTTAGATTACTTGCGCGAGTTTAGCGGTGGACGTTCCACAGAGGCTAAAATCGATATATTTCTCCACGAAAATTTAGTTAGAGATGCAATTGAAGTGGTTTCTGGTAATTCCTATGTGCAGTCTCACCTAATTTGGCGGATAATGGATGCGGCTGCTAGCGTCGATCCTAACTGGGTAATCGATCATGCGCGTCCTCCTGCGGAAAAGATACTCGACGAAAAAAAGGCTGATCGCTACGAAGAAGCGATTAAATGGCTGAAAAAAGCTCGTAATGCCTTTTATATGTCGGGAAGACGGGTAGAATGGCAAACTTATCGGGAAAGTTTAATTAAGGAACACGGACGCAAATCGAAATTTATGGGGTTATTTAAACATCAGGATTTACAATAATTTAAGCTTGTAGCCGTCAGTTATCGGCTAAAACAGGGCTGTTTTTAGCTTGTGGCAGAGGAATTGTCCTAATCTTAAGTCTGTGATGTTTCGACGCAAAGTAGAGTATAATAGAAGATTGGTCTAAACTTATCTCCAGACTACTTATACTGAATATTCATTGTCAAAAAATATGACTGAAACTATTCGCTTTTTGATGTGTTCTCCCGATCATTACGATGTGGATTATGTGATTAATCCTTGGATGGAGGGCAACATTCACAAATCTTCCCAGGAAAAAGCTAGGCAACAATGGCAGCAGCTTTATCATATTCTCAAAGATCGGGCGCTCGTGGATTTAGTCACACCAGAAAAAGGCTGGCCTGACATGGTTTTTACCGCTAATGCAGGTTTAGTTCTGGAAAAAACTGTCGTTTTAAGTCGCTTTTTGCACAAAGAAAGACAGGGAGAAGAACCCTATTTTAAACAGTGGTTTGAAGATAACGGTTTTACGGTTCATGAACTGCCAAAAGATTTACCCTTTGAAGGTGCAGGAGACGCATTATTAGATCGGGAAGGACGTTGGTTATGGGCAGGATATGGCTTCAGAACCGAGTTAGATTCCCACCCTTTAATCGCTAAATGGCTCGATATCGAGGTTTTATCCCTACGTTTAATCGATGAACGTTTCTATCACCTTGATACCTGTTTTTGTCCCCTTAGTGGTGGCTATCTTCTCTACTATCCCGATGCTTTTGATGCCTATTCAAATCGGTTAATTGAGTTAAAAATTCCCGAAGAAAAACGCATTATCGTTGAAGAAGCCGATGCGGTTAACTTTGCTTGTAATGCCGTGAATATCGGTCAAGTAATCGTCATGAATAAAATTAGTGACGATTTACAATATAAGTTAGCAGCAAAAGGCTTTGAAGTGGTACAAACTCCCCTGACGGAGTTCTTAAAAGCAGGAGGAGCCGCTAAATGTTTAACCCTGCGTACCACGGAACCCTTAATTCCAGACCATCGCGCTAATGTCACCATTGAAAGTCGCATTCTCCAGTTAGAAGGTCATCTCCTCGACGCGGGAATTATGAATAAAGCTCTCGATGTTGTGGTAGGAAATGGCGGCAGTTTCAAGGTTTTAAACTTCACTTTAGGGATTGAGCGCCAAAGTACCTCCTCAGCAGAAGTGCGCGTTTCTGCACCCTCCCACGAGGTAATGGAGGAGATCATGGTACAATTGATCGACCTCGGTGCGGCCGCTCGTCCCCAAGAAATCTGTGATGTCAATACCGCAGTGGTGACACAAGATGGGGTCGCTCCCGATGATTTTTATGTCAGCACCATCTATCCCACGGAAGTGCGGGTGAATTGTGAATGGGTGCGGGTGGAAAATCAACGCATGGATGCAGCCATCGTCGTCGCTGAAGGTCCGGAAGGCAAAACGGCGAAATGTACTCTCCTGCGGGATTTAAAAGCTGGCGATCGCGTTATGGTGGGAGTTGAGGGCATCCGTACTATCCGACAGGCGGAATCCCGGGAACAACGCAACAGCACCCAGGAATTTACCTTTATGGGTGCGGGGGTTTCCAGCGAGCGCCGAGTCGAGTTAACCGTGGAGCAGATTGCCTGGGAAATGCGTAAAATTCGCGACCAAGGCGGTAAAGTGGTGGTAACGGCAGGTCCAGTGGTCATTCACACCGGAGGAGCGCAACATCTCTCCCGTTTAATCCGCGATGGTTACGTTCACGCTTTACTGGGGGGAAATGCGATCGCAGTTCACGACATGGAACAGGCGATCATGGGTACTTCTTTAGGGGTAGATATGCAGAAAGGTATCCCCGTACGCGGTGGCCATCGTCACCACCTGAAGATTATCAACCTCATCCGTCGCCACGGCAACATCGCCAAAGCTGTATCGGCCGGGGTATTGACAAAAGGCGTAATGTATGAATGCGTCAAGAATAATGTCCCCTTCAGTCTAGCTGGTTCAATTCGCGATGATGGTCCGCTTCCAGATACGGAGATGGATTTAATTAAAGCACAGGAAGAATATTCCCGCTTAATTCAAGGTGCAGACATGATTCTCATGCTGTCTAGTATGCTCCATTCCATCGGTGTGGGCAATATGACACCGGCAGGGGTAAAAATGGTCTGTGTCGATATTAACCCGGCCGTGGTGACAAAATTAAGCGATCGAGGTTCGGTAGAATCCGTCGGTATTGTCACCGATGTGGGTTTATTCCTGAGTCTGTTAACCCAACAGTTGGATAAATTAACCCGTCCCTTGGTAGAAACGGTTTAAAACCCAAAATAGATATCGGGTGGGTTACGCTTTGCTAACTCACCTATTTTTATCGATATTTTCAAGCAATTATCAGAGAAAATTTGCCCACTAGAGTCGCCCTAGCTTGCTTTCTTTTTGTATAATAGGGCTTATCTTCCCATACTTGTCAAACGGCTATGAGTCTCTGTCTCAATCCCGATTGTTCGCATAAAAACACCCCCACGGATAAATTCTGTCATAAGTGCGGTTCTCAATTACTGCTCAGAGAACGTTATCGAGCGCTAAAATTAATCGGTCAAGGGGGTTTTGGTAAGACATTTCAAGCGATAGATGAGGATAAACCCTCAAAACCCTATTGTGTCATTAAACAGTTTTTCCCATCCGCGCAGGGAACAGGAACTTTACAAAAAGCAGCAGAATTATTTAAAGAAGAAGCGATTCGTTTAGATAGTTTGGGAAGATACCCACAAATCCCCGAACTTTACGCCTATTTTACCGCTAATGACGGGCGACAATATCTCGTACAGGAATATATCGAAGGACAAAATCTCGAACAAGAATTAAAACAGGAAGGAGTATTTAACGAAGCCAAAATTAAACATCTTTTGTCAGAGATTTTACCGATTCTAGAATTTATTCATAGTAAACAAGTAATACATCGCGACATTAAACCCGAAAATATTATCCGCAGAAAAAGCGATAATAAATTGATTTTAGTTGACTTTGGGGCGGCAAAATTTGTCAGTCCTTTAAATCGTTCCATGACAGGAACAATTATCGGTTCTGCGGAATACGTCGCACCAGAACAGGGGAACGGGAAAGCAGTTAACGCCAGTGATTTGTATAGTTTGGGTGTAACTGGCATTTATTTATTAACAGGAATATCTCCCTTTGATTTATTCGACGTGGGAGAACACCAATGGGTATGGCGACAGTGGTTAGTGGATAATCCTGTTAGTAATGAGTTAGGGAATATTCTCGATAAATTAATTGAATTTGGCACGAAAAAACGCTATCAATCTGCCTCGGAAGTGTTGTCAGCTTTGCAGATAAAAACATCAGTATTTATCCCCCAGACAACTATTCAAAAGCCTGTTAATCCCGTTATTTCCGTTCCCCAAACTCCCCCATCTATTCAGCTTAAAAGTGCCAAAGGAATCGATTATCGAAACTTAGAAGATTTATTAAAACAACAGCAATGGAAGCAAGCGGACGAGGAAACCGCCAACGTGATGCTACAGGCTGCCAACCGCACAAAAGACGGATGGCTGAGGGTAGAGGATATCGATAATTTTCCCTGCGAGGATTTGCGAACCATTGACCAATTATGGGTTAAATATAGTGGCGGTCGCTTTGGTTTTTCCGTGCAGGATAATGAAAGAGTTTGGAACGCTTTCGGAGATAGGGTAGGCTGGCGAGTGAATAATTGGATATACAGCTACTGGAATTGTACTTTTGACCTAAAAGCACCCCTAGGACACCTCCCGTTTTTATTGACGAGGACCGGGACAGCAAGGACATTTGTGCGTTATATTGACGAGACCGGGACGCTAAGGAGGGGACATTTGTGGGCGTTGTTTTATAGGTCTCTCGCGTCGAGACTTGTAGAATGTAACATATAAAGGTAACAGCCAATTTTTAAGAATTGTATCGGAGGGAAAACCAAATGCTAGAAATTAACAAAAGCTATGTATTAGACAAAGATCAAAAGCCGATTGCTGTTCAGATTCCCATTGCTGAATTTGAAAAAATCGAAGAAATCCTAGAGGATTACGGACTGGGAAAACTCATCGAAGAAGTTGAAAATGATCAAATCCTAGACAAAGAAAAAGCCTGGCAATACTGCCCGCATATACTGTAAAATCTATTTTATAGAAGTCTATAAAGAAATTGGCTAAATTACAATATAAATGCCTTATTTAAATCCCAATGCGACAATCCCACCAGCTAAATTAACCCGGTATTTGCTAGTTTTACAACCCAAAGATGATAAATCAGGCTTTCTGGCACAAGCAGGATATAATTTAGACAACTGGCAGGTATTGGAACAAGATTTAAGACGTATTCTTCTCAACGAGGCCACCTTAAATAAACAAACAAACAAAGTTCGGTGATATTTATGAAATTAAAGGACTTTTACAAGGGGTGAACGGGATAAAATTACGAGTCTCTACCTATTGGATTATCGACTCACTTACGAAAGAAACAAGATTTGTGACTTTATTACCAGATTAAAAGAGTTAGACTATGAAATTTGATATGTTTTCCGAAGTTCAATTAACCGAAGATTTGCCAGAATCTAATTTGTCGCGTGGTACTCACGCGATTATCGTGGATTATTGTCCTAGACCCGAAGGCCACGAGGATGGCTATGTTTTAGAAGTGTTAAATAATCAGGGAAAGGCCTATACAGTTATCGCTGTAGAAGTTTCCAAGATTGAATCAATTCAAAATCTTAAACAGGATGAATTTCAAATTATATAATTCTGTTATTCTTTTTTTATGTATGTCCCCAGGGATGACGACTGTTTTCAGTTTGTTACTCTCAAGCGCCAATGAAATATTTACCGTCCGCTCTTTGGTGAAAGTATAATAAGTTAAAATCAAAGAGAATATCCCTATCGCTACAATCTCAACTATCAATGAATCTCCTGAAAGATAGTAAAAAAATTCGTTTTGTTGACCTCTTTTGTGGTTTGGGAGGATTTCGAGTCGCCATTGCACAAGTTTGTCGCCAAAAAAACTTAGCATCTGATTGTGTCTTTTCCTGTGATATAGATAAAGATGCTCAGGCAATTTATCACGCTAATTTTGGCGACCAACCCCAGGGAGA
>MTBT01000231.1 GCA_002282935.1 Microcystis sp. LSC13-02
AGGGCAACAAAGCCTGAAACTCCTGACTCCTGACTCCTGACTCCTGACTCCTACCCCCACCGAAAAACTTTTTCAGCAGACCCTAATTAATTTTTGAGGATTCAAAAACGGTAAAAATAAGGATTAAATGGCATAAAATCTGTGAATAGACCATGTAATTGATTGTTATTCATTCTTAATTCTCCTGACGACCGACGACCGGCTCCTAACCCCAACAACAATTTTTGATTTTTACAAGAGGTCTAGTAACGGGGAGCATCTGACCTTTGTAACTCCTAAATTAAGTTTTATGTCAAGCTATTTTGAAAGCCTTACCAGAAGCAAGTTTTAGAGACAAGCGTAATTACTCACTTGCATAAATGAGATGCTCCCTAGTAATAGTAACGTCTTGTCCTAAAATTGCCAATAGCCAGTTTCAATGCACAAGAGCCTGATGGCTAAAAACTGGCTCCAGTTTTTGCCCGGGATAGCACAGCTTGATCGCAGTGGAGCGTAAAATGAGATAATGCTAACTTTGAGAGTCAGAGAGACTATGAGTGAATTCGACTACGATTTAATTATTATCGGTGCTGGAGTTGGTGGCCACGGAGCAGCCCTACACGCGGTCAAATGTGGGCTAAAAACGGCTATTATCGAAGCCAAAGATATGGGAGGAACCTGTGTCAATCGCGGTTGTATTCCTTCTAAAGCTTTACTGGCAGCCTCGGGACGAGTGCGCGAATTGGCCGATAGTGACCATCTGAAAAGTTTAGGTATTGCCATCGGTGGCGTTAATTTTGACCGTCCGACAATTGCTAATCATGCTAACAACCTTGTCAGTAAAATTAGAGGCGATCTCACTAATAGTCTTAAACGTCTCAAGGTTGATACTATCCACGGTTGGGGAAAAATCGCCGGTCCGCAAAAAGTTAGCGTCATCGGGGATAGTGGCGAAAAAATCTACACCGCTAAGGATATTATGCTCTGTCCGGGGTCGGTTCCTTTTGTCCCACCGGGGATCGAGATCGATCATAAAACGGTTTTTACCAGCGATGAGGCCGTTAGATTGGAAACTTTACCCAAGTGGATTGCAATTATCGGTAGTGGTTATATCGGTCTGGAATTTTCGGATATATACACCGCTTTGGGTTGTGAAGTGACGATGATCGAAGCTTTAGATAGTCTCATGCCAGGATTTGACCCAGAAATCTCGAAAATCGCTGAAAGAGTTCTGATTAAACCTAGAGACATCGAAACCTATGTGGGAGTTTTGGCAAAAAGTATTAAACCGGGGAATCCCGTGGCCATTGAACTGGTGGACGCAAAAAGCAAAGAAGCGATCGAAATTTTAGAAGTAGATGCTTGTTTAGTCGCTACAGGAAGAATCCCAGCGACCAAGAATCTCGGATTGGAATTTGTTGGGGTAGAACTGGATAAACGCGGTTTTATTGCCGTTAATGACAAAATGCAGGTAATTCAGGACGGTGAACCGGTTCCCCATCTCTGGGCCGTGGGCGATGCTACGGGTAAAATGATGTTAGCTCACGCTGCTTCGGGTCAAGGGGTAATAGCCATTGAAAATATCTGTAATCGCCCAAAAACCATCGATTATCGCAGTATTCCCGCCGCCGCTTTTACCCACCCCGAAATTAGTTATGTGGGTTTAACGGAACCGCAAGCAGAAGTTTTGGCACAGGAAGAAGGGTATAAGGTCGCTTCTGTCAAGACCTATTTTAAGGGAAATTCTAAAGCTTTAGCGGAAGGAGAAACGGAAGGCATCGCTAAAGTCGTTTATCGTCAGGATACGGGCGAATTACTCGGTGTTCATATCATCGGTATCCACGCATCGGATTTAATTCAAGAAGCGGCCAATGCGATCGCTGAACGCCAATCCGTCCATGAACTCGCTTTCCGCATCCACACCCATCCGACTCTCTCAGAAGTCCTCGACGAAGCCTATAAACGCGCTGAAGTGGTGGTATAGAGGGGGTTATCAGTTATCAGTTATCAGTTATCAGTTTTTTAGCTATCGGCTATCAGTTATTACCGTTAAGTTTCCGACTCCTGACTCCTGAATACTGAATCCTTTCTCTTTTTTTACTTTTTACTTTAAAGATTATGTTTGGATTAGGTTGGCCAGAAATAGTAATTATTGCTGTAGTTGTTGTCCTGATATTTGGACCGAAAAAAATACCCGAATTTGGGGCAGCTTTGGGGAAAACTTTACGGGGATTTAAAGAAGAAATCAATAAAGATGATCAAGAAATTGAAGACAGTGACGAGAAAATGAGATAGATTTCGCCCGTATGAAACTCCGCTATAGCAGTTATCAGTTATCAGTTATTAGTTATCAGTTATTAGTATTAAATAAGTAGGTGGGTGGAATTAAATATAAGATGAACGTAGGTTGGGTTGAAGCATAAAACCCAACGCCCGCATAGGTTATGCTACCGCTAACCTATCCTACAAATAATTGTGCCTCCCTACTTAGTAGTTTCCCACTGTCTTTTCACTCTTTACTGATTACTGATTACTGATTACTGAATATCTGCTTCTCCTCCCACGACCACATCGCGGATACGGAGACTGGGGCCACCGCAGCCAACCGGTAAACCACTTTGACCTCCTTTTCCGCAGCCTCCCGACTCATCCCAGTAGAAATCATCACCAATTGCCTCAATATTGGCTAGAGTTTTAAAGACATTACCGGAGAGAGTCACATCTTTAACGGGTTCAGCAATTTCTCCATCGCGAATCATCCAAGCTTCCCCGGCGCTAAAAGTGAACATTTCGCCGTTAGTCATGCCTCCCTGCCAATTTTGGGCATAAACTCCCGTTTTTATCCCCGAAAATAACTCTTTAACGGCAGTAGTTCCCCGTTCAATCCAAGTGTTGGTCATGCGGACAATGGGCGGATAATGATAATTGAGACAACGGGCGTTACCGGTCGGTTTTTCGCCTAATTTGCCCGCCGTTTCCCGCGAATGCAGTCTTCCCACCAAAACCCCGTCTTTAATTAACTGAGTCGTCGTTGCGGGGGTTCCCTCATCGTCATAAAAATAACTGCCCCGATGACCTTCCGGATAGGCCCCGTCAAAGATTTGCAGGTTATCCGGCCCGAAACGTTTGCCCATACTCATCACTTCCAAAAGGTCAGGATTTTCGTATAACATATCTGCCTCTGACAGGTGGCCAAAAGCCTCATGGACGAACAGACCGGTTAAAATGGGATCGATGACGACGGTGTAGGTATCGCCCTTGACAGGGGGCAAAACTAGGGCTTGTACGGCCCGTTTAGCCGACCCTTGCACCTGTTCTTCTAAATTGACCAGATCCTCGAAAGCTTTTCGGGATCCCGTGGTTTCCCGGCCTGTTTGTACACTGTCCCCATCCCTAGCGGTGGCCGAAAAACGCATTTCTAAGTCCGACCATTTTTGTTCGATTAAAGTCCCGTCAGAAGTGGCTAAAAGAATATGTTGACTGCTATCGCTGTAACGGACGGAAGTGGTGGCAATACTGGGATGGTGTTGACGCAGTAAGTTATTATAGCGATCGCAGAGGGCTTTTTTATCAGCTAATGGCACTAAACGCGGGTCTGTTCCCGTTAAAGGTAATTCACAACTAATAATTACAGGTTCTACCGGAGCAATCAGGGTTTCTTCTTCCCCAATTAAACGGGCAGCAGCGATCGCATCTTCTAATCGTTCCTGTAAACTGGATAATTGATTAAAGCTGGCAAATCCCCAACCTCCTTGATAACAAGCGCGTACCTGACCACCGATAGCAATACCTTCGCTGAGGGTTTCCACTCGTTCGGAACGCAGTAGAATATTCGTCCCCCGCGCTTCTTCCAGACGAATTGTCAGGAAATCGACGCGGTTTTTATAACGGTTAATCAGTTCGCTAATCAGGTTTTTATAGTCGTTTAGAGTATCGGTCATAGGAATTAGGAAGTGGGGTGTATTTTCAGTGAACTGATAACTGATAACTGATAACTGATAACTGATAACTGATAACTGATAACTGATAACTGATAACTGATAACTGATAACTGATAAAACTGATAACTGATAACTGATAACTGATAACTGATAACTGATAACTGATAACTGATAACTGAAAATTAGGCGAGATAATCCTGTAAAGCTTTCACCTCTAAAGGTTGGGATTGCAGGGATTTTAAGGCTGCTACTGTCGCTTTTGCCCCGGCGATAGTGGTGATAATTGGTAACTTATAATCGAGGGCAGTGCGGCGAATTTGTCGGCCATCGTTTTGGGATTCTTCACCACTGGGAGTATTGACAATAAACTGAATCCAGTCATTTTTGATCCAATCGATAACGTGGGGGCGGCCTTCGTGAATCTTTAGCACTAAATCGATATTTTCGCAACCGTTTTCTAACAAAACTTGACGAGTTCCCGAAGTGGCGACGACGCGAAAACCGAGGGATTGCAGATCCTTAACCACGGGAACCATGGGGGTTTTATCGCGATCGTTCATCGAGACAAAAACCGTCCCACTGGTGGCTAAAATCACGCCGGCGGCCATTTCTGCTTTAGCGAAAGCTTTGCCAAAATCGCTGTCAATCCCCATTACTTCGCCTGTAGAACGCATTTCTGGTCCCAGGAGAGTATCAGCACCGGGGAACTTCTGGAAGGGTAAAACCGCTTCTTTCACGGCAATATGACGGGGAATTGCTTCGCTGGTGATGCCCAATTCTGCTAGGGTTTTGCCCGACATGACGAGGGAGGCAACTTTTGCTAAAGGAACTCCCGTTGCTTTGGAAACGTAGGGAACAGTACGACTAGCGCGGGGATTCGCTTCTAAGATATAAACTGTCTCCCCCTGTACCGCATACTGGATATTCATCAAACCGATTACTTTTAAAGCTTTCGCTAGTTCCACCGTCCATTGTCGAATTGTGGTTAAAACTGAGTCAGGAAGGGACGTATGGGGGATAGAACAAGCAGAATCGCCCGAATGTACGCCCGCTTGTTCGATATGTTCCATTAATCCCCCGATAACTACTGTTCCCGTGGCATCTGAGAGGGCATCCACATCCACTTCGATGGCATTTTCGAGGAATTTATCGATTAAAATCGGGTGATCCGGTTCTATCTGTACCGCATACTTCATATAGCGTTCCAATTCGCTATCGGAATAGACGATTTCCATTGCCCGACCGCCCAAAACATAGGACGGACGTACTACCACAGGATAACCGATGCGTTTAGCCACTGCTTGGGATTCTTGGAAACTGCGGGCAATACCGTTGGGGGGTTGTCGGATATCTAATTCTCGGAGGATTTTTTCAAACCGTTCCCGATCTTCGGCAGTATCGATCGAATCGGGTGAAGTTCCCCAAATTTTGGTATTTACGGGACAATTAGGCGATTCTAGATATCTTTGCAGGGGAAGGGCTAGTTTTAAGGGAGTTTGCCCACCGAATTGAATAATTAAACCCTCTGGTTGTTCCGCTTCGATAATATTTAAGACATCCTCTTTGGTCAGGGGTTCAAAGTAAAGGCGATCGCTGGTATCGTAATCGGTGGAGACAGTTTCCGGGTTAGAGTTGACCATAATCGTCTCAAAACCAGCTTGACTGAGGGAAAAAGCGGCATGACAACAACAGTAGTCAAATTCTATCCCCTGGCCGATGCGATTGGGACCCCCACCGAGGATCATCACTTTGCGTTTATCGGAGGGTAAAACTTCCGATTCCACCTGTTCGTAGGTGGAATAATAGTAGGGTGTCAGGGCCTCAAATTCTGCCGCGCAGGTATCCACCATTTTATAAACGGGAACAATACCTAAACCCTTGCGATAACTTCTCACTTCGTCCTCGCTGCTGTTGGTGGCGAAGGCGATTTGGCGATCGCTAAAACCCTGTTGTTTAATAGCGAATAAGTCCTCTTTGCCGAGACTTTTCAGGGGAGTTCGTTTGAGAAACTTCTCGGTTTCCATCAAATCGGCCAATTTATCGAGGAACCAGGGATCAATCCCGGTTAGTTCGTGGATTTCCTCCCCATTCATGCCCAATTTAAAAGCATGATAGATACTATAAACTCGTTCGGGGTTAGGTGTCCGTAAACCAGCCCGGACTTCCGAGAGAGGGGGGAGAGTTTCGACTTTATCGCAACCAAAGCCAAAACGTCCCGTTTCTAGGGATCGAAGTGCTTTTTGAAAGGATTCTTGGAAAGTTCGACCGATAGCCATAGCTTCCCCGACGGATTTCATCTGGGTAGTTAGAATCGGTTGGGAGCCGGGGAATTTCTCGAAGGCAAAGCGGGGAATTTTGGTGACGACGTAATCGATAGTTGGTTCAAAGGAAGCTGGGGTTTTTTTGGTGATATCGTTGGGAATTTCGTCTAAAGTGTAGCCTACTGCTAGTTTAGCGGCAAATTTAGCGATCGGGAATCCCGTGGCTTTCGATGCCAGGGCCGAAGAACGCGATACCCGGGGATTCATCTCAATCACGATTACGTCGCCGTTAGTGGGATTAACGGAGAATTGGATGTTCGAGCCGCCGGTTTCTACGCCAATTTCCCGAATAATTGCCTTAGAATAGTCCCGGAGGCGTTGGTATTCTTTATCGGTCAGGGTTTGGGCGGGCGCAACCGTAATCGAGTCGCCGGTATGGACCCCCATCGGGTCAAAGTTTTCGATCGAACAGATGATCACCACGTTATCGGCTAGATCGCGCATTACCTCTAATTCGTATTCTTTCCAGCCAATTAGGGATTTTTCGACGAGAATTTGCGATGTAGGCGAACAATCTAGACCATACTGGGCCATCGGTTCAAATTCTTCTTGGTTATAGGCAATACCGCCCCCCGTTCCGCCTAAAGTGAAGGCCGGCCGGATAATGAGAGGATAGGAACCGATCTGATGGGCGATCGCTTTTGCTTCTTCTAAATTGTTGGCAATCCCCGAAGGACAGACGGGAACACCGATTTTCTCCATTGCTTTTTTGAATAGTTCTCTATCTTCGGCTTTTTCAATAGCGGGGAGTTTTGCCCCGATCAGTTCCACGTTATATTTTTCTAAAACGCCGCTTTTGGCCAAGGCTACGGCGGTATTTAGGGCAGTTTGACCGCCCATAGTCGGTAGAATCGCATCAGGGCGTTCTTTAGCGATAATTTTCTCGACAATTTCCGGCAGAATTGGTTCAATGTAGGTGCGATCGGCTATTTCTGGATCGGTCATGATCGAGGCGGGGTTAGAATTGACTAAAATTACCTCATAACCTTCTTCTCGTAGGGCTTTACAGGCTTGAGTTCCCGAATAGTCGAATTCACAGGCTTGTCCGATGACAATCGGGCCAGCGCCCAAGATTAGGATTTTTTGTAAGTCATCACGGCGTGGCATAGGCTTAGGGTTGCTTGACTATAAACCCCAATCATTGTATATGTTGTCACTCCTCTATTCCCTAAAGCTTTATTTAGGTTTAATGACCTTATTCTAGCTGTCAGCCTTGAATCAGTGATCGGTGATCAGATCTGAGCCTTGCACTAGCGACTGTTCACTATCTCCCCGCTCCCCAACACCCAACCGATCACCGAATAGGTACTGATACTATTTGGCAACAATTGTCAAACAATTGTAAAACTTCGTTATATTTAAGGAACATTTGAGAGACTAAGGAGCATCGGAGTTGTGGCTTTATACGCAGATTTGCATCGGCATTTAGGGGGATCGGTAGTACCGAGAATTCTCTGGCGCTACTTTCACAGACATGAGCGGGATTTAGCGGCCAAATTCCAGGAATACCAAGCTTTTGAGGAATTTTACACCCGTGAACGCAATAGTTTAGATGAGTATTTAGAATTACATACCCTAGTCGAAAGTGTTCAAACCGCTCAAACTTTGCCCTATTTTATCTATCGTCTGATTCGCGGCGCTTACATCTTCGAGAATCTTGCCTATTTAGAATTGCGCTATACTCCCTACTATCGCACCGACGAACATTTGAACCAAACAGAGCGAATCGAGCAAATGCGATCGATTGTCGAAATCGTCGGTCAAGCCTCGAAAATGAGCGAATATCCGATTATTACCAGTCAAATTCTCTGTATGCACTCGCGACTTCCCTCCGAAGTCAACAAAGCGATCGTTGATCTGGCCCTAGAGATGAGAGAATACGTCTGTGCGATCGATATTGCTGGGGGTGATTCCCACTACCAAACTCGACTAGAGGAATTTGCTGGTTTATACAGTTATGCCAGGGAAGAGGGTTTAAATACCACCGGCCATCTTTACGAAACAAAGGACGGTTGTTATCCCCAATTACTGCCCTATCTGCAAAGAATCGGTCACGGTATTCAAATTCCCCTACAATATCCGGAACTGCTGCCGGAAGTTGCCCGTCGTCATCAATGTTTAGAAGTCTGTCCCACCACCTATTTAAAAACTGGCACCCTCGAAAGTTTATCCCAGTTAAAGATAGTCTTCGATCGCTGTTTTGAAGCGGGGGTTGATATTGCTATCTGTACCGATAATGCCGGTTTACACAATGTCCGGCTGCCCTTCGAGTACGAGAATTTACTCACCCTAGATGTGATCGATTTTCGACAATTACAAGCTTGTCAAGATGCGGCTTTTCGCCATGCTTTTGCCTGGCCCTATAGTCAAAAACCCGCCTCACTTTTAACCGGTTTGTTATCAGTGGATAATCCCAAATTACCAGTTTATCAGTAACACAATTAACTTTAGTTCGGGTTAAGCAACTTCTTTACCGCTCCCGAACTATAGCGTTTCTCGTCCCTCCTGCATCTGGTTTGGGGAATTCTACTGAATCTTGAATAAACTTAACCCAAAGAGAGTATAGGTACACAGAGAACCAAGACCGAACATCAGGGAACGAGCGATCGGGATATTAGTGATATAAAAAAGGGAAAATAAAAGCCGGAGGATCACGAAAGCGATCGCACAGTTAGCGGCCAGGGATGAGGAGACTCCTGTAACGTAGGCCATGAGAGCGGCAGCACTATAGATCATAAAGGTTTCAAAACCATTTTGATGGGCCCAAGTTGCTCGTTTAGCGTAGTCTGGGAGTTGGTCGAACATTGCCCGGGGAGCGGAGGTATCGTAACCCACCTTAGCTCGAGCGTAACCGACCAGCAGAAAAGGTAGATAGACAGAGATAGCGGCAGCCACTATCGAATAGAGAAGAATGGCACTGACGGAGAGATTCATTGCGGAATTTAGTCAAAATAAAATAGGGTAACTAGCTTGCGTTGATCTTCCGCTTCCGCGCAGGTTTGCAAAAGGGTCTGACTGTCGTGGAAAGCAAAACAGATTAACTGTTGACAACGATTGATAATCTCGCGATTACAGAGGCTGCTGGCTTCCCCTAGGGATAGATGGTCATTTTCGGGACATTCCACCAGATGGATAACCTGCTGGAGTTGTTCTTGGGATTCCAGGGGCTGGCGATCGAGACTTTGGGGTAAGATCACGGTTAACAGATTAGGATCTGCCCGCATTGCCCCCTTAATGACGGCGGAATTGGTTCCCGTCGCCCCGGAGGTCATAATCCGATTGCCTGCCAGCACGAGGGCATAGGCCATCATTTCGATCAATTGCTGGTGCGTGATGGGAACGTGACGGGAACCCAATAAAGCGACGCGCTTAGAACCGGTCTGCTGAATGGCGGCTAGTTCTTGAGCTAGAGTGTCTAGGGTGTTAGTGGTATCTACAGATTGACTCAAAGACTTTTACTGCAAATTCGGACTGATTAACCGTCCGTTATTGTAGCATCGAATTGTCATGATCGGAAATTTGGCCAGAAAACCCCAGCTACCGATCGAGGTGTCCTTTCTGGAGAATCCTTAAACCGTCAGAAATTGTTATCTTGCTCAAGATTGACCGCTCAGGCAATAATAGGAAGGTTTATCATCCCCATTAAAGTAAAGAATGCTCAACGCTTTTATTTGGCTACCGATTATAGGGGCGATACTGATTGCCTACACGCCTCTAGAGGCGAAAAAAGTGCGAGGATTAGCTCTAACTCTTTCTGTCGTTCTCTTACTGCTTAATATTCTCCTTGGCTGGCAATTTGACCCTAGTAACCCGCAAATGCAGTTCACGGTTAACCTGCCTTGGATTAATTTCCTCGGTTTCAATTATGCCCTCGGTGTCGATGGATTATCATTTTCATTACTTTTTCTTAACAGCCTCTTGACAATAATTGCTCTTTATGCTAGTGGTACAGAGGTTAACCGACCGAGATTTTACTATTCCCTACTCCTGTTACTAAATGCGGGAGTAGCGGGGGCCTTTCTAGCGCAGGATTTACTGCTATTTTTCCTATTTTACGAATTAGAAATCGTCCCGCTTTACTTTCTCATTGCCATTTGGGGGGGTCAAAGACGCGGCTACGCAGGCATGAAATTTTTATTATACACGGCAATTTCAGGCTTTTTAGTGCTAATCTCTTTCCTCGGCTTAGTTTGGCTAACCGGTGCTAATAATTTCGCCTATAATCCCCTTTTATCAAACAATTTACCCGTTAACACCCAATTACTGCTCCTCATCCCCCTTCTCATCGGATTAGCCATCAAAATCCCGATTTTTCCCTTTCATACTTGGCTACCGGATGCCCACGTCGAGGCATCTACCCCCGTTTCTGTGCTTTTAGCGGGAATATTACTCAAATTAGGAACCTATGGACTGCTGCGCTTTGGAGTCGGTTTATTTCTCGACGCTTGGGTGACTATCGCCCCTTGGTTAGCAACGATAGCAGCTATCAGCGCCCTCTACGGGGCCAGTTGCGCTATTGCCCAAAAGGATATGAAAAAAGTGGTCGCCTATTCTTCCATTTCCCACATGGCCTATATTTTACTAGCGGCGGCGGCCACCACCAGATTAAGCATCACTGCGGCGATTTTGCAGATGATTAGTCACGGTTTAATTTCCGCTTTGTTATTTTTGTTGGTGGGAGTAGTGTATAAAAAAACCGGCAGCCGGGATGTGGATTATCTACGCGGTTTATTAAATCCAGAAAGAGGTTTACCAATCACGGGAATGTTAATGATTTTAGCGGCTATGGCCAGCGCCGGCATCCCCGGAATGGTGGGATTTATCGCCGAATTTTTAGTCTTTCGTGGCAGTTTCCCGATTTTTCCGATACAAACGCTCTTATGTTTGGTCGCTAGTGGTTTAACCGCAGTATATTTTCTCCTGATGATTAATCGGGTTTTCTTTGGTCGTTTAACCCCTGAATTATCGCGCATTCCTCGCAGTACCTGGCCCGAAAGATTTCCCGAAATTGCTTTGGCTTTATTTATTATTGTTTTGGGATTACAACCGAATTGGATGATTCACTGGAGTGAAAACCAAGCATCAATGTTATTAACTGGGACGGCAATCAGTCAAAAGCAATCATAGAAACCTTTTTCGGGATTTTTTAAACCTAGACCGAAACTAACTTGTGGATATGTGCCGAAACGTCAAAAATTTTTGGCTTTGCGGAGGGAATTAACCGTTAAAACCACCTGTTCCCCCACCAGTTCAATTTCTTCTAAAGTATTAAAACGACTCAACCCGAAGCGCAGGGAGGCATAAGCGAGAGATTCGGGGCGACCCAAGGCAGTTAAAACGTGAGAGGGGGCGGTATGGCTAGAAGAACAGGCAGAACCGGAGGAAAGCGCCACTATTGGCTGTAATCCTAACAATAACGCCGCACCGTCCACCCCTTCAATACTAATATTTAAATTTCCGGCTAATCTTTGGCTAGGATGACCATTGAGATAAATTCTGTCTAATTGACTGATAATCTCCCATAAACGGGCTTTTAACCGATTTAAGTAGCTGGTATCTTCTTCGATCGCTTTGATGCCCAATTCTACCGCCTTGGCAAAACCGACAATTTGTGGCGTAAATATTGTACCCGATCGCAGTCCTTTTTCCTGGCCTCCCCCTTGAATTTGAGCGGCGAGACGAACTCTGGGGTTCCGGCGCCGGACGTACAGCGCACCGATTCCCTTTGGTCCGTGGACTTTGTGGGCAGTTAAGGACATCAGATCTATATTCATTTCCTCCACATCTAGGGGAATTTTCCCGATTGCTTGGGCTGCATCCGTATGAAAAAGTACCTGATACTGGCGACAAATCGCCCCAATTGCCGCTAAAGGTTGAATCACCCCAATCTCGTTATTAGCCGCCATAATTGACAGCAAAATCGTGTCAGGACGCACAGATTTTTCTAGTAATTCCAAGTCAATTAGACCATCAGTACCGACGGGTAAAATTGTCACCTCAAAACCCAATTTTTCCAGATAATGACAGGGATCTAAAACGGCGCGATGTTCTGTCACCACCGTAACTATGTGCCGTCCCTTGGCGAAATAAGCTTCGGCAACCCCTTTGATAGCTAGGTTATTGGCCTCTGTTGCCCCACTGGTAAAAATAATTTCTTCGGGACTACTATTAATAGCAGCGGCGATTGTTTCTCTTGCCTGTTTAACCGCAGCCTCGGCTGTCCAACCATAGACATGATTAATACTACTGGCATTACCAAAGTGTTCGGTAAAATAGGGTAACATCGCCGCCAGAACTTGCGGCTCTAGCGGTGTCGTGGCGTGGCAATCTAGATAAATCGGCTTTTGAGACATATTTTTCCCCCGCGGGGGATTTGAGAAGGAGATATCCCCTGTTTTAAGAGAATCTCTGAAAGTGCATTGCTAATCTATGTTAACAAAAAAGTATCGGATAGTAGTCAACAGCTTACAACTCAGTCTAGAACTTTAAGATTTAATAATGAGAGCGCAATCGCTCTCTGACAGCAGTTACAATTTCCCTATTCCAATGTTGTTCAGTAACCCAACAGGATTAATAACACATATTTTCCGGCTCAATCATGGCTAAAAAATCGAAGGCATTTAGTGAACTGCTCAGGCTGCAGAAAATGTCCCAAGGCTCCCAGAACCTCTTGAAAAGCTTTGAGAAGAAATTAAGAGAAAAGTCCTTGCCTTTCAAGGAAATTGTCGTCTCTCCTTCTGGGGAAGTCAAAATGTCGGAAGTTCTGGAGGATTTTGTCGAGCCTTACCGGGAATCCCCTGAAACGAAGGAATCCATGCGAAGATTGCTGACCCTAGGGACAATCGCTTGGAATCTGGCGTTGTCCCCCGAATCAAAGCGGCAAGGGATGATAGACCGAGTTTTTAACAAAGACCTTCTTAACGGAGATGAAAAGCTCAAGGCGGAGATTCAAGGGCTAATCGAGGAGCTAATCGCCAGGAAAAACCGTTATTTCTCGGAAAACAGACGAATGATTGTGGATTTTGAGTTAAAAGAGCTAGGAAACGACTATCATATCTCTGTTGCCTCAACTTTGTCGCCAGAATTTTCCGAGTCAGAGTTTGACTTCAAAGTCGGCGACTCGGTCATCGTCAAACAGGGTGTACTCGACCCAGATTTTGGGACTGACATCGGTGGTTGGCAAGGAAGAATTGTGACAATTGAGCGGCAGAGCAATCTCATCGGCATTGTGACAATTGAGCGGCAGAGCAATCACATCGGCATTGAATGGGATAGCATCACCCTGAAAAACATCCCTAGTTCGGTGATTGACCAGTGTGAAGTGGAAAACTTAGACTGGACTCAAATGTGCCTCTCCTCAACGGATGTGGAATTAACCCAACCTCGAGATACAGAAGAAGATGTGGCCGCTATCATTGAGCAAATTGAGTCTAACATCGTTGGAGCTATTTAGCAGAAAAGAGAAAGGCGATTCAGGCGGTTGGCCGACGTTGACCCTGAGGAGGAAATGGCGGCTTTAGACGCTTGGAAAAAAACACTTGATTCATTACCCTATTGACCATCGAGCAGCGATTTGGAGGAGAGAAATTTGAGATGGATGATTCCCAGAAATACGAGGCTGACTGTCAAAAGATAAGAAAAGCCAATCATGAATTACTAACGGATTTTGAGAGTTGGCTAGAATCATCAGGCCTGTCCGAAAAAACCATTAATAATCATGTTTCAAATATAGATTTTTATATCAACGAATATTTACTCTATGAAGATGCCGTAGAAGCCAAAGACGGGGTAGATATGGTCAGTGACTTTTTGGGTTATTGGTTTATCAAAAAGGCCCTGTGGGCCAGTCAATCAAGCATCAAGGCTAATGCAGGTAGTCTGAAAAAGTTCTACACTTTCTTACTGGAAAAAGGCCTAATAGATAAAGATGATTTGCAAGAACTTAAAGAAACCATCAAGGAAGAAATCAGTGAATGGCTGGAAACTTTAAGGCGATACGATGACCCATTGACTGAAGATATGTCGGATGTTTGGTAATCTTAACCAAGTGGCAATCCCCCACCCTGTGGCTGAGAAGCTATAATATCATTGTCAGGACACAACAAGAGTGAAACAATGGAAACATTAGAATTAGAAAGCGGCCAGTCGATTCTTAAAGCTGGTCAAACAACCACAGAAAGAGCTTTACAATTGTTTGACGCTCTCGACCCCGTGAGTTTAGACTTTATGCTCGGTCGTTGGCAAGGTTCTGGACTTCAGACAAATCACCCAATGGATGGTTTATTAGAAGCATCTAATTGGTATGGTAAAGAATTTGTCGATACTGAGAATGTCCACCCCCTGTTATTTTTAGATGGTCAGGGAAAAATTTTTAAGGTGGCACCCAATCCCACGGCCATGAACTGGATTTTGAAGCTGCCGATACTCAAAAATAATTCTCTGAAACCTTTACTGATGCTGACCAACTCCTTGCTGAAAACAGAGACAAGTCAGGCTAGACTGCGAATGATGGAATATCGGGGCAAAGTCAGCGCCACGATGATTTATGATTATTTGCCCATCAATGACTCTTTTCGGAAAGTAGATGATAATACCGTGCTGGGAATTATGGATTTTAAAAACTCTCCCCAACCTTTCTTTTTTGTTCTCAAGCGATGTCAAAGACCTCTTAATTCTTGAGGTTCGATTTAAACGCTCTGGTGCAAGAATTTAGAGTTGAGGGATAATTCAAGTACAGAGGAACAGGAGGTAATTATGAACTTATCATCGTTGTCATCGGGTTGAAGTAGCTGAGAAGTTAAAAAAATTAACTCACCAACCAATTAAGCATTTAGAATAATAAATTCTACAC
>MTBT01000232.1 GCA_002282935.1 Microcystis sp. LSC13-02
TGGGTTTAACCGTAGTCGGGGTTTTATTCACCTTAAAAAATCTCCCTCCCCGAAAAATCAACCGTCCGGCAATTTAATTTCAGTTATCAGTGGTCAGGTTTTGGGGTTTTAGGGTTTTGGGGGTTTAGGGTTTTAGTTAAAATTTCCCCACTTCCCCACTTCCCCACTTCCCCATTCCCCATTCCCCCAACTTTATTTGAAAAGATGATTTTAACCGATATACAGGCTTATCTTGCCAAAAATCAGAAAGCATCTGTGGCTGACTTATCCAGACACTTTCGGATGTCAGCAGATGCCTTAAGTCCCATGCTCGATCGATTGCTTAAAAAAGGGCGAATTCGCCTGATTTCCCTAGAAAAATGCGGAGGATGCAGCCGTTGTTCTCCGGAATCTATGGCTTTTTACGAATGGATTGAGGGCAATTCCACAGGGACAAACAACTAAAAGTTTAATACTACAGAAGTGATCTCACCATTAAGATAACTGCTGTATTACCAGTCGCTTTCAACGGAGATGGTTAATTTCTGGTGAGTAACCAAAGTCACTCAACCCTGTTAGCCCTCAGCCGGCAGAACCTCAAAGTTATATAATCTTTAAGAGTTATTAAGCTTTGTATCAGTTTGCCCAGCAGGATTGAATGAATATACTTTTGGTGACATCATCTTTAGGGTTACTCCTAGCGATCGCTATCGTCGTCTATTTTGTTTCCTCTCGCAAGTACCAATCGTCGGACTCGGTGGCCAACTCCTACGACCAATGGACCGAAGACGGGATTTTAGAATATTATTGGGGCGAACACATCCATTTAGGTCACTACGGTTCCCCAGCAGAAAAAAAAGACTTTCTAGCGGCAAAAGCCGACTTTGTGGCGGAAATGGTCTCTTGGGGAGGTTTGGATAAATTACCCGCCGGTGCAACTCTCCTCGATGTCGGTTGTGGTATTGGTGGCAGCAGTCGCATTCTGGCCTGTGACTATGGATTTGCCGTTACTGGTGTCACCATTAGTCCCAAACAAGTGGCACGGGCCAAAGAACTAACACCACCAGATTTAAATGCTCGCTTTTTGGTCGATGATGCCATGGCCCTTTCTTTTCCCGACGAGAGTTTTGATGTGGTCTGGTCAATTGAAGCCGGTCCCCATATGCCGGACAAAGCCGTTTTTGCTCGGGAATTACTGCGAGTTCTCAAGCCAGGGGGAGTCCTGGTGGTAGCGGACTGGAATCAGCGAGATGACCGTCAAAAACCGCTTAATTTCTGGGAACGTCCCGTAATGCGCCAACTTTTGGATCAGTGGTCTCACCCCGCTTTTGCCAGCATCGAAGGTTTTGCCGAACAGTTAGCAGCCACGGGATTGGTAGATGGGGAAGTGATGACTGCTGACTGGACAAAAGCCACTCTACCCTCTTGGATTGATACCATTTGGCAGGGGGTGATTCGTCCCCAAGGTTGGTGGCAATTTGGTCTAACTGGGTTGCTTAAATCCGTCCGAGAAGTGCCGACAATTCTGCTGATGCGTTTGGCCTTTGGCACGGGTTTATGTCGTTTTGGGATGTTCCGCGCTGTTCGCGCTCAATCCAATCTGCAACCAAGTCAGCAAGAGTCTCTGAGCGCCCATTTATAGGGATTGCAGCCTCTGGACGTTCCTTTCTCTGCCCTCCCCAGTTCTGAAAAGATACTTAATAGAGCCGTAGATTAATAACATTGCCGTTAAAGTCATGACCATAATTAGGGGGGCGATTTTGGCTAACCAGAAAGCCAGGAAGATTATCCCGATTCCGTCAGCGAGTAAGATGGGTAAACGTGGCACTATGCCATGGTCAATGATTTTTTCCGTGCTTGGCTGCAGTTGCATTTTGGCTAAACAATGGAACCAAATTTGACTAACTAAAACTATTAAGGCCCCCCATCCTATCCAGAGGGCAGCCACATAAAAGCCCGATAATTCTAAAACAATTGTACTAATTGTGACGATAAAAAAGCGATCGAGGCGAGGATCGCTGGTTTTTTGCTGAAATTGGGCAATTTCTCCCAGATCTACTGCTGCCATGCGGGCCTGTTCAAGACAGATCCCCAGGGTACCTAGGGCAAGAATGGCAGCGGATAGGTTTTCCGGTGAGAAGATTTGGGAGATTATGCCTAAACTAGCCGGAAAAAACAGTAAAAAAAGGATCGTTCGTCTCATCTATTCGGGGTGGGGTCGGATTAAGATCAGAAATGCCCTTGACTTGATCATTTCTGTAATGTCTTGTTTGCCTCCTTTTCAAAATGCTCTCCTTCTCACCCAAGCTTTAACCCATCGTTCCTATGTCAATGAACAGTCGGAATTGACGGAAAATAACGAGCGCCTAGAATTTTTGGGCGATGCGATTTTAGCTTTTTTGGTGGGCGAACTATTGTATCAAAAATATCCCGCCATGAACGAGGCAGAATTAACCCGTTTGCGGTCAAATTTGGTCAAAGAAGAACAATTAGCGCAATTGGGCTTTGAAATCGGCCTAGGGGAGTTAATGCGTTTGGGTAAGGGGGCAATTAAAGATCGGGGGCGATCGAATCCTACCCTATTAGCGGACAGTTTTGAAGCGATAATTGGGGCTTATTATCTAGATTCAGGGTTAAATGCGGTTAAAAACTATCTGCACCAACTTTTTATCCCTGTAGCCTCTCATTTAGTCTCTCAACAATCGGAATCGCCATCTTTTATCGATGCCAAAAATCTCTTTCAACAGTGGGCGCTGGCCAATTTCGCCTCTAATCCAGAATATGCGATCATTGATGTTACAGGACCGCCCCACGCTAGGGAATTTACTGCCGAAGTGCGGGTTAATCATCTTCTCTATGGTACAGGTAAAGGTAAACGGAAACAGGATGCCACCAAAGCGGCTGCCGAAGATGCCTTAAAGCGCTGTCAATTGCCAGGGTAAATAGGGCCAACCCTACTTACTTTAGAGGCCACCAATTAACTTTATCTCTGGTGGCACTGTACACTTCTTTTAAACCCTCGGCATCCAGTACCCGAATTAAATCCCCCGTTGATTCTGAGGCAATTAATCCCACGGTTTGCAATCCTTTTAATACCTGTTCGACGGTGCGTTGATTGAGTTGACAAGCGCGAGCAATCACATCGACGGATAAATCAAAAGTATAGATATTTTCGGCACTCGGTTGACTGCCTAATTCTCTTTCTTGATAGATTAAAGCTCTGAGTAAAGTGGCTACAGCTTGGGGTGGATAGCTACTGCAATTAAGCAAATGATACTCGAATTTTTGCTGTAATTCAAATAAAAAACAGTACCGTTGACGAAAACTTTCGTTATCGTTGTAAATCTTTTCTAGTGCCGATAAGGGAATTTTCAGGACGTGGGTAGTTTTATAGGATTCCACCAAACAGGGAAAGGCGCGACTGGCTAAACCATAACTAAAGGGTAAACTCCTCATACCAAAACAGCCGCCGGGGTAGGTAATGGCAATAATCCGGTCGAGGGGAGTGCTGCGGACGACGATTACACCCTCATCCAAAATCACATACAAAACATCTAGAAATTCATCGGGGAGAAAAGCCGTATAGACGGGACGATTGGAAAATAGCGTCTCTAGCTTGAGATTGTCGGCATCGAGATACTGACTTAACCAAGCTTCCTCTAGTCCGCGAAAGAGAAAACTCTGGTTAATCAGTTGTTGTAGGAGGGTTGTTTTCTTGGCTTTGACGCTCTTGCCCATAGTCTCAAACCTAGATGTAGCAGTGATTCCATCTTCTCACAGTTTCCCTTGTTATCACCTTATTACCAATTTGTTTTATAAATGTATTGAAATTTTGTTTCCTGTGCTGTAGGATTAAACCAGACCTGAAAACAGATACAACCTCAGAGTAAATCTTAGGAGCGCCCCCGATGCAGTCATCCCAGTCTTGTTTATCCCTACTCGTGGCAACTGTCCTGACGGGGGGAACGCTGGTATCTTGCACCCCATCCCCCACCAATAGCGGCAATGACAGCCAAAAACCCGTGACTGTGACACTTGTTTCCTATGCTGTCACCCAAAGCGCCTACGAAAAAATCATTCCCAAATTTGTCGAGGAATGGCAACAAAAAACGGGGCAAAAGGTAACTTTTGAACAGAGTTATGGTGGCTCCGGTTCCCAAACTCGCGCCGTTATCGATGGTTTAGAAGCGGATGTGGTAGCGTTGGCTTTAGCTTTGGATACCAAGAAAATTGAGCAAGCGGGATTAATTCAACCCGGTTGGGAAAAAGAAGCTCCGAATGACTCTATTGTTCATAAGTCTGTGGTGGCTTTTGTTCCTCGTGATGCCAATATTAAAATTAATAAATGGTCAGATTTAGCCAAGGATAATATTAAAGTTATTACCGCTAATCCCAAAACTTCTGGCGGAGCGCGCTGGAATTTTCTCGCTCTCTGGGGTTCGGTGACGCAAGCGGGAGGCAGTGAACAAGCGGCGCAAACTTTTGTCGAAAAAGTGTTTAAAAATGCGCCAGTTTTACCTAGAGATGCTCGCGAATCTAGTGATGTATTTTTTAAACAAGGCCAGGGAAATGTGCTAATTAATTACGAAAATGAGATGATTCTCGCTAACCAAAAAGGTGAGAAGTTAGCTTACACTGTTCCCACCGATTACAACATTTCTATTGATAATCCCGTGGCGGTTGTTGATGCCAATGTGGATAAAAAAGGTACGAGAAAAGTGGCCGAGGCTTTTGTGCAGTTTTTATTTACTCCCGCAGCCCAAAGAGAATTTGCTAAGGTGGGGTTTCGTCCCGTTGAACCGACGGTATTTAAAGAGTTTGAGAGTAAATTTCCTCAGATAAAAAATCTCTTTACCGTGCAGGATTTAGGCGGTTGGGATAAGGTACAAAAGCAATTCTTTGATGAAGGAGCCTTGTTCGATAAAATTCTGACTAAAGCTGGTAAATCCTAAGGAGAAAAACCATGGATAATCAACCTCAATGGCAAACTATTAATCATCCCCAAAGTGACTTACATCTCGATCAATCAGGACTCGATCGCCCCACGTCCCGAAGAATAAAAATTCGGATTCCTAAACAATATATTAACGAGCCAATTATAGCACGTTTAGGGTCTTTTCCTGGTCTAAAAGTGAATATATTTTCCGCTTTGTTAGCTGCAAATAATAATCAAGATGGCTGGTTCGATCTACAACTACAAGGCAACTCCCAAGGGATAGAAAATGCCCTTTCCTATCTGGCAGATTTAGATGTAGAAGTTTGGTATGATTCAGCACAAGTTCTTGAAGAAGCGGACAATTGGTAATCTCTAGCAATAATTAACAATGGCTAACCCACAATTATCTTTATCTCCCAGTCAACCCCACAAAAAAGTTTCTATTCCTTGGGTAATTACCATTAGTTATCTAGTGGTTTTGTTGGTTTTACCAGCAGCGGCACTATTTGCTAAATCCCTAACTCTTGGTTTTGCCGAATTTTGGCGCATTGCCACTTTACCGATTTCTTTATCCGCTTACCAAGTCACTTTTTTGACTTCCTTAATCGCCGGATTAATTGACGGAGTTTTTGGCACTATTATCGCTTGGGTATTGGTGCGTTATCGATTCCCGGGTAAAAAAATTGTCGATGCTTGTGTGGATTTGCCCTTTGCTTTACCCACTTCTGTTGCCGGTTTAGTCCTAGCCACAGTTTACAGTGATAACGGTTGGCTCGGTCAATTTTTTGCCCCCTTTGGCATTAAGATATCCTTTACCATTTTAGGGGTTTTTGTGGCGATGTTATTTATCGCTTTACCCTTCATTGTCCGCACCTTACAGCCGGTTTTACAGGAAATGGAAAAAGAGGTAGAAGAAGCAGCTTTATCCCTCGGTGCTTCCTCTTGGCAAATCTTTTGGCGAGTTATTTTTCCCACAATACTACCCGCTATTTTAACAGGAGTTGCCCTCGGTTTTGCCAGAGCGATCGGTGAATATGGTTCCGTAGTTATTATCTCCTCTAATATTCCCTTTAAGGATTTAATTGCCCCGGTTTTAATCTTCCAAAGACTAGAGGAATATGATTACACGGGGGCAACAGTAATCGGCATGGTTTTATTACTGGTTTCTTTGTTCATGTTAGTAGTAATTAATTTCCTGCAGCAATGGGGGCAAAAATACAGAGTTAAGTAACAATTATTATCATTTAATGAGAGACAGAGTAAAAATGCACAATCCAAAAGTATTAACTAAACCGGAAGAATGGGATTACAAACCCCTACTAATTATCATCGCCCTTGTTTATCTGGCACTATTATTATTTATTCCGGCGGCGGCAGTATTTTACTATGCTTTTCGCAATGGATTCCAAGCTTTTTTAGAAGCGGCGGGAACTTCTGACTTTATCGAAGCCGTGAAATTAACAGTAATTATTGCCCTAATTACTGTACCTTTAAACACAATTTTTGGACTTTGTGCAGCCTGGGTAATTGCTCGCAATCAATTTCGTGGCAAAACTTTATTAATTAGTTTAATTGACTTACCTTTTGCCGTTTCTCCCGTGGTAGCCGGTTTAATGATTGTACTGCTCTATGGGCGCAATGGTTGGTTAGGTTCTTTCCTAGAATTTTTCGATATAAAAATACTTTTTGCTTTACCCGGAATGGTATTAGCAACTATATTTGTTACTATGCCTTTTGTCGCTAGAGAAGTTATCCCAGTCTTAGAAGAAATTGGCTTAGAACAAGAGGAAGCGGGGCGCACTTTAGGGGCAAGTGATTGGCAGATTTTCTGGCGCATAACTTTACCCAATATTCGTTGGGGATTGATGTACGGAGTGCTGTTAACTAATGCCCGGGCGATGGGAGAATTTGGGGCGGTTTCTGTGGTTTCTGGCAGTATTTTAGGGAGAACTGCTACCCTGCCAATTTTCGTAGAACAGGCTTATAAAAATTATCTAACTCCTGCCGCTTTTAGTGCAGCGGCTATTCTCGCCTTACTAGCGGGAGTTACTTTAATTATCAAAGAAATTCTCGAACGTAAAACCGCCCACAAAATTCACACTACCTAACTACAAAAAACCTAAAAACATGAGCGGGCGTTGGGTTTCATGCTTCAACCCAACCTACGTTCATCTTATATTTAATTCCACCCACCTACTTACTTAACTACAATTAACCCAAAAATATGAGTATTACCATCCAGCAAGTTTCTAAACGTTTCGGCAATTTTCAAGCTTTAGATAATATAAGTTTAACCATTCCTGAAGGTAAATTAGTTGCCCTCCTCGGACCATCGGGATCGGGAAAATCCACCTTATTACGTTCAATTGCCGGATTAGAAAGTCCCGACAGTGGCGCGATTATCATTAACGGACAAGATACCACCCATGTGGATCCTAGACGGAGAAATATCGGCTTTGTTTTTCAACATTATGCCCTATTTAAACATTTAACTGTCCGTCAAAATATTGCTTTTGGTCTAGAAATTCGCCGGCAAAAATCGCCATTAATTAAGAAAAGAGTTGAGGAATTATTAGAATTAATTCAATTACAAGGATTAGGCGATCGCTATCCCGCCCAATTATCGGGAGGACAACGGCAGCGAGTAGCTTTAGCCCGCGCTTTAGCCATTCAACCGAATGTATTATTATTAGATGAACCCTTTGGAGCTTTAGATGCAAAAGTTAGAAAAGAATTAAGGGTATGGCTGAGAAATTTACACGAAGAAGTTCACGTTACCAGTGTTTTTGTTACCCACGATCAAGAGGAAGCAATGGAAGTAGCCGATACGATTGTCGTGATGAATCATGGTAAAATTGAACAGGTGGGTTCTCCCGCCGAAATTTACGATCATCCGGCCACACCTTTTGTGATGCAATTTATTGGGGAAGTGAATATCTTACCTAATCTAGCGGGATTAGGAAATGGGCATCATCAGGGTCATAATTCCACCGTTTTTATCCGTCCCCACGACCTGGAAATTATGGCCGAACAAGATGGGTTGAATAGTTGGGCAGTGGTAAAAAGAGTTATTCATTTAGGCTGGGAAATACAAGTAGAATTAATCTTAGCCGATGGGGAAATGGTGGTGGCTTATCTCAATCGTGAGGAGTACAAGCAATTACAGTTACAACCAGAACAAACAGTACATTTAAAACCGAGAAAAGCGACTTTACTCACTGATTTTGACAATAAAAGTGAGAAAGTTATCGATTACTCAATTTAAAAACTCTAGGTTTATTAAAAAGTTTTTCATAAAGATGAAGTATAACCGGATTATGCCATAGTTCCCTACTGTTAACATCAAAGGCATCTATAAAATAAACCTTAAAGCCAAGTCAAGGCCGATTCTGGTCTGGACAAAGCAGATGATGGGGAAACTCAGGAAAGAGAAATGGGTGTATCTGATCACCCATTGGATTTGGTATTGTAAGTAGAGATTACTGGATATTCTAGAGTAGTTATGATATATTAGCAAAAATAATCCACGCAAGCTTTGCCAAGTAAGGCTCACCAGAATTCAAAAAAGCAATTTTAACAAAAAAAGCTTTTTGCTTTGTTAGATTCCACGCTATTTAAGGGTTTAAGCTTATTTAAACTACTAATTTGCTATAACCAGTCCAGAAGAGCCAGATTACTAAAAATTGACCAGTTTTTTCTGGGAACTGGCGAAATTAACAGCTAATCACAGGAAAGACGAGCTAAAAGCCGCAGAGAGCAACAATCAATGTCTAAAAACTCTATACCTCGAATCGAAAATCTGCGCGTGCAAAATTACCGAGCTTTACAGGACTTAGAATTAAAAAAAATTACTCCTCTAACCGTTTTTCTCGGTCCTAATGGGAGCGGAAAATCTACCATATTTGATGTCTTTGCCTTTCTCTCTGAATGTTTTACTGTTGGTTTAAGAAAAGCTTGGGACAGACGGGGAAGATTTAAAGAATTAAGAACCAGAGGACAAGAAGGTTACATCATTATCGAATTAAAATATAGAGAAACATTGGCATCACCTTTAATTACCTATCATTTAGCCATTAATGAAGCCAATAATCGCCCTTATGTTGCTGAAGAATGGTTACATTGGAGACGAGGACCGAAGGGCAAACCTTTTCGCTTTTTAGACTTTAAAGAAGGGGAAGGAATAGTGATTAGTGGAGAAAATCCCCAAGAAGAAGATGAACGAATTTCTGAACGATTAGACTCCGCGGAATTTTTAGCTGTTAGTACCCTGGGACAATTGGCCAAACATCCCCGGGTTAGTGCTTTGCGTCGTTTTATCACAAGTTGGTATCTTTCCTACTTAACCGCAGATAATACTCGCAATCAACCCGAAGCAGGAGCGCAAGAAAGATTATCATCAACTGGTGACAATTTACCTAATGTTATTCAATATTTAAAAGAAGATCATCCTCAACGATTAGAATCTATTTTACAAACCCTTTCTCGTCGAATTCCTAGATTAGAAAAAGTAGAGGCATCTATTATGCCGAATGGACAGCTTTTACTCCAGATTAAAGACGCACCTTTTCAAAGTCCAATTCTTGCCAAATTTGCCTCCGATGGCACTTTAAAAATGTTGGCTTATTTAACTATATTATATGATCCAAGCCCTCCGCAATTAGTGGGAATAGAAGAACCAGAAAATCATCTTCATCCCCGTTTATTACCTGAATTAGCAGAAGAATGTCGGGCAGCGACCGCAAGTACACAATTAATGGTAACAACTCATTCTCCCTTTTTTGTAGATGGTTTGAAACCAGAGGAGGTTTGGGTGCTTTATCGAGATGAAAATGGTTTTACTCAAGCTAAACGTACTTCAGAAATGCAAGGAGTTGAGGAATTTATTCAAAATGGTGCTTTGTTGGGTCAATTATGGATGGAGGACTATTTTGATGTGGGTAATCCTATCATTTAACTTTAATACCAAAGGAGGGAAAAAGTGCATCTTGAATTTCTAGTTGAAGAATTTTCTACCCAAGAATGTTTAAATCAAATTTTACCTAAAATATTATTTGAGAATGTCACTTATAAAATTCATGCCTTTCGAGGTAAATCCGATTTAATCAAAAAACTACCGGAGCGATTAAAAGGTTATAAATCCTAGATAACCGATGATTATCGAATCATTATTCTTGTAGATAGAGACAATGAAGATTGTCAAAAAATCAAAGAAAAGTTAGAAAATATCGCTCAACAAACAGGACTTATCACTAAAACGATTAGCGAAGATAAAAAAACATTTCAGGTGTTAAATAGAATTGCTATAGAAGAACTAGAAGCTTGGTTTTTTGGTGATATTCAGGCTATAGTCTCAGCCTATCCCAAAGTTTCTACTAATGTGGGACAGCAAGCAAAATACAGAAAACCCGATGAAATTACAGGCGGAACTTGGGAAAACTTAGAAAAGATACTTCAAAAAGCTGGGTATCATCGAGGAGGTTTAGAAAAAGTGAAAGCAGCCAGAGAAATTTCTCAATTTATGACTCCTGCTCATAATTGTTCTCCTAGTTTTCAGATTTTTTATCAAGGTTTATTGGCGATGCTCCCCTAGAAAAAATCGCTCTAATTATTTAACTGATAACTGATAACTCAGCTTAACTAACTATTTTTCGCCTCTAATTTGGTCAAACGACTTTTAAGTTCCTGATTTTCCTGTTTCATTTTTTCTAATTCCTCGCGAATTTCCTGAATTGCTTTCTCGGAACCTAATTTTTTCTGGACTTTTTGTACTGCTTCCTCCGCTACACGACGCACGCGACCATCGGGAGTTCGATCGCTCAAAGCTTGTAAAATAACGATAGCTTTGGCATTTTCTATCTGTCCTAAAGCGTTACACACTGCCACCTGCGTCAAGAAAAAAGTTTCCTTGGCAATGGTTTCTAAACGTTCCAAA
This sequence comes from Microcystis sp. LSC13-02, assembly GCA_002282935.1. GTDB lineage: Bacteria > Cyanobacteriota > Cyanobacteriia > Cyanobacteriales > Microcystaceae > Microcystis. The sequence goes on from MTBT01000232.1 coordinate 10,848, forward strand.
ATTACGGTTAATTTATCCGTGGTTTGTCCCGAAGAAATCGCTCCCAGGGCGCGGATAGCTGCTAATCTCAGGGGTTGAGGCGTGCCTAAAGCTGTGTAGGTCAAAATTGACTCCAAAGCCGCTGGCGAGGTTTTTAACTGGCTTAAACCGCCAATTGCGCCCGCTCTTACTACCTCATTCCACCCCTTTCTTGACTGTAAAATATGATTGAGTAGGTCATTGACATCCTCGCCGCCGTAAAACGGACGGCGATTCCTCACCACGCCACTTTTTTAGGGTGGTCGCTGAACGGAGTTGACGCTTCACCGAA
>MTBT01000233.1 GCA_002282935.1 Microcystis sp. LSC13-02
AGGTGCGGAACCCCGCAAGGGAAAGAAGCAGAAACCTAAATCGTGAGGTTTGGGAATCACCGTCCGTTTACGGCGGTGAGGATGTCAAAAGCTAGGATTTCAAGGGCGAGAATCACTCTTGACCGCTAAAATGTAAAGAATCTGGGAATATATTAAAAAGCTATGGCTCTACCAATTGTTAAACGATTTCTCATCTCGCTAGATCAGAACAAATTTGTGGGAATATTCGTCTTCCTCGTCTGTTTAGGCGGTTCTGTGATCTTTGCTCTCCTACCCGATCCTGAGAAACCCCCCACCTTTTATCGGGCGGTGGGACAATTGGCCTACCGGGTGCCGCCGCCGGCTTTTACCAGTACAGGAACCCAACTGCAAGAACAAGGGCGGGCTATTGACCGCGATTTACTGCTGTCTCCCCGGGTATTGGTCAATACAGCCCAAAAACTGCAATTTAATCAGGAACAGATCGTTAAAATTCGCGATCAAGATTTGAAAATCACCTTCCCCGGTGAAGCGGAGGGACAAAAAAATAATAGCAATCGGTCTACAGGAACCGACCAACCCCAAGAGATACTTTTAGAGTTAACAGCTGACTCCCAGTCCAAGGCGGAGTTAATTCTCGAAACCTTGATGAAGGAAATGGTGGAATACAGTCGCTGGCTGAATACTTCTCAGTTACGGGCCCGCATAGAAGCTCTCAGTGTCCGACTTAACGAAGTCCAAAAAGATTTAACCAGAGCCGAAGAAAAGTTTTATCGCTACATTAGTACCCAGGGGTCAGATTTATTGGCGATTCAAGATGGGAGTTTATTCACCGCGATCACCAGTAGTCAACAGCAACAGCGAGAAATTCGCCTAGAACTGCAAGGCATTCAAGGACAGATTAATAGTCTGAGTAAACAACTCGATTTAACCCCCGATCAAGCTTACACCTCCTCGGCCCTTAGTGCCGACCCGATTATTGCCAGTATCCGAGCGCAGATATTGGGTACGGAAGCCCAATTGGAGCGACTACAGAAGGATTTACGTCCCGAACATCCCACCGTAGCTAAATTACGCAAAGAACAGCAAGTTAACGAATCTCTCTTACAAAAAAGAGCCGCCGAGGTGATCGGAAAAGATGGCATCCTGACCGATCTTCCCAGCAGTCGCATCCGTCAGCAAAGTAATCTCGATGCCACCCGTCAACAACTAGCGGCTCAATTAGTCACCCTGCAAACCCAGCGCGAGGGTTTAATGAAACAATTAGAATCCTTAGTGACTCAGGAACAGCAATTACGCTCCCAATACGAGAAATTCCCCGATAAACAGCTACAGCAAGCTCGTTTAACCCAAGCCGTCGCCTTTCAACGGGGTATCTACGAGAATATTCTCAATGCTCTGGTGGATGCTCAGGCTGCAGAAGCGGAAACCGTGGGTAGTCTCACCGTCGCCCAACCGCCAGTGGCTCAACCGATCGAACAGGTGTTTAACCGCAAGAATCGTACCTTGATTCTCTTGGTGGGTGCTGGTTTGGGAACTTTAGCCGGATTGGGTACGATTCTCCTGTTAGCAGTGATCGATGATCGCCTGCACAGTCCCCAAGAATTGCGGGAAGCTTTGGTTAGTCGGGATATACTACTCTTAGGACAATTGCCCATTGTCCGGAATTTAGAGGGCGAGGAAATCGAGCCGATTCTCGCCGATGCTAATGCCAATTATCTCCCCTACTACGAACGTTTACGCAGTACCCTGCGACTTGTGGGCGGCGGCGAAACGGCGAAAGTGGTCATTGTCACCAGTATTACTGGCGGAGAGGGGAAAACTGCCACTGCCTATAATCTGGCGATCGCTGCGTCTTTAGCGGGCCGACGGACTCTGTTAGTCGAAGGAGATCTGAGAAGTCCCTCTAAGGCCGAAGAAATCGGAGTCACTCCCGATCCCAATTCTTTCCGAGAACCCCTACTTTACTACGGGGCAAAAAGTAAATCGATCCGGCTGGCCCCAAATATAGAAAACCTTTCCATTTTGCCTAGTCCCGGTCCGCAAAAACAAGCGGCAGCTATCATTGAATCGAGCGAATTACAATTAATTCTCAAAGATTCTCGCGGCCGTTTCGATCTGGTGATTGTGGATACTCCTTCTCTGTCTAGCTGTAATGATGCGCTGCTCTTAGAAGAACTAGCGGACGGGATTATTCTGGTAACGCGCCAGGCGATAACTCGTTCTAGTCTCTTGAGTGAAGCAACTGACCAGTTAACAGAAGCGGAAGTGAAAATTTTAGGGGCGGTGATTAACTACGTCGATATTACGCCGACTCTCAACACCGCCGAACCAGAACTGCCGCCTTTGATAGTTCCCCCACTACAGGAAAAAACAGAGACAGAGGAAGTGAAAGTGGAAGTGTAAATGCGGTTACTTATGACAAAATCTTCTGGCTCGATCGAATTGTGGTTCTTGCCAAGAAAAAGCAAAATGACTGATACTATCTATGCTGGGAAAAGCTAGGCGAATCGCTTCCATTTGCACTTCTAAGGAGGGACGATTGTTATAGGGTTGTCCCCATAAACCCGCTAAAGCTGGGATAACAGGAGTTTGATTTCCCCTGCTTGCCACTACTCTTTTGATCTGATTAACCACACAGGTAGTATCGTTACAATTAGCGTAGGACATGGGATGCCATTCTAGGGAAGCGGGAAAACTATCCCAAGCTTGTAACCGGGAATCAAAACCTTGATTACCCACAAGACGATTTCCATCAGGAAAAAACACTGCCCCGGCGGGAATTCCCTGACGTTCCACTAGGGCGGAAAAATAACTAATATAATCAATTACACCCTGGGCAGCATGGGCAACCGCTAGGAACCAAAGTTCTAATTTCAGGCGATCAAAACGACTTTTAACTGATTGTTTCATCTCCTCTTCTAAGGGGATTCTACCCTGCCAAAGAGGGGCGGTTTCTTGGGGATAAAGGCGATCGGCTTCGACGATATCATGGGGGGAAATTTTGCCGCGAGTCAGATAGCGATCGATTAAAAATTTGCCCTTATTATTCAATCCTCGATTAATTAAAGCTTGTCGGGATGCCGGACTAAAAATCCATAAATCTTGGACATTATCAGCCACGGAATCGACTCCTGTTCCTCTGGGATAGCGAATATAATCAAATAAAACTCCATCGGGACGACGTTGTAAAATGGCTTCTAGGAGAATTAAATAATCCTGTCGCGCTTGATTACTGTAGGGATCGACAAAAGTTTGGGATCGATCATCGACAAAAGAGGTGCTATCCTGTCCTTTACCATTGCGTGCTAACACCTCCTGTCGCTCGGGTTTTAAGCTATAAGCATAGCCAAAATTGAGGCTAAATAACCAAGCATAAACCTTTAAACCGCGTTTATGTCCCTGTTCGATCGCCTGTGCTAATAAATCCACATTTCCCGCACCCGGATTTTTAATCACGCTATCCCAAACGGTGGGATTATTGTTAGGAGGTAATAAGACTTGACCATCGGCAAAAACTTCCAGATAAACTGTATTATAACCTTTGGCCACGATGCGATCGAGGATACTTTCCATCGATCCGGGACGGGTATCACAGGAGTAGAGACGTAACCAGATCGCTTGTTCCTGTAACCAGTGTCGGGAACGACAAAAGCGCAATTGTTCAGCATATTTCTGCAATAAAATGTTATATTCTTGGGGGGAAGTTTGACGCAGATTTTCTTGTTGTTTGATTTCCGATTCGGACAGTTGACAGTTATTATTGACCGCGAGGCTAGGGTTAATCCCTAGAGGACTACTCCAGAGGATTATAGCGAGGAAACAGGATAGTGATCGCAGATAATTGACTTTCTTTAACATAGTTGTTCACGGCAAAAGTAGCAAAGGAGAAATTTTCTTAGTTTGCTATTTTTTTAGAGCAGTTATCTTAATGGTGAGGTATAAGGTTTTCGGGTTGGGGATAGGAGAGACAGGAGACGATTCCCAGTCAGATTATACTTCACCTTTATCGAAAATTTGGGTTGAAAACCCCGGCAAAATTTTGCCACCAACCAACCCAATCAACCGAGCAGATGTTTCGATTCAACTAATTTCTAAGCGCCAGTAGAGAGTTTCTTCAGGCGAGAAGCTAACCCCGTCAAATCTCCTTCCTTTGCAAGGGAAGATAGGAAGATGGAAAATTAGTTAACCTTTTGGCAATTGCTAGATGACTAAAAATAAAAAAGTGCTGATTTTAGGGGGAACGGGGGAAGCGGCGGCATTAGCGGCTAAAATTGCGGCAATTCCGGGTATAGATGCCATCGCTTCTTTGGCCGGTCGCACGAGAGAACCGATTACTCTCACAACTCCTTCTCGCAGGGGGGGGTTTGGTGGTGCCACCGGGTTAGCCAATTATCTGCGTCAAGAACGCATTGATTGTTTAATTGATGCCACCCATCCCTTTGCCGCGCAAATTTCCTTTAATGCCGCTCAAGCCGCCTCGGATTGTGGTATTCCTCGATTAATCTTAAGTCGTCCAGCTTGGGAAAAAGTATCTGGAGATAATTGGATTGAAGTAGAAAACAATCAAGCAGCGGCGAATATTTTACCAGGGTTAGCGCTGCGGATATTTCTCACTATTGGTCGGCAAGAACTGGCAAGTTATGCACATTTAAAAAATATCTGGTTTTTGATGCGGATGATCGACCCACCGGCAGCGGATGCCATCGTACCGGTTGGAAAATTATTGTTGGCACGGGGGCCTTTTTCCTTACAGTCAGAGCGCTCTCTTTTGCAAGAATATAAGATTGGGGCGATCGTGAGTAAAAATAGCGGCGGTGATGCCACTTACGCCAAAATTATCGCCGCTAGAGAGTTGGGAATAATCGTGGTAATGATACAACGTCCACCTGTACCTGAAGGAGAAAAAGTGGCGGATGTTAAAAGTGTCCTGGCATGGTTAGAAAAAAGGTGGCTCTCTTGATTTTTCTGGAAAAATCATCAGTAAACCCTATCTAAATTACTCGTTAAGACTGCACCGAAGAAGGGAGCAGGGAGAGGAATTTTGAGCATTTGTACTAAAAATTCCCCTACGCAGTTATCAGTTATCAGTTATCAGTTATCAGTTATCAGTTATCAGTTATCAGTTATCAGTTATCAGTTATCAGTTATCAGTTATCAGTTATATCAGATGTAAGTTTTTAAGTGTGCAGTATTAAATAGCAGTTTCCTACTGTCTTTTTACTGTTTACTGTTCACTGATTACTGTTTACTGATCACTGAAAAGCTTCCCACCTACTCTAAGAAAATTACACTTTCACCACGTTGCTAAAACGGATTTTCAGGTAATCATCTTCCATTTTTGCTCCAGAAGGTTTCAGGGCTGCTAAAGCTTGGGGCAAGACTAAATTACGACGGTGATTACCAATGCGAATATTTAACTCGTCTCCAGTTTTATTTAGTTGTATTTGTTCCTTGGGTATGCCGGGTAAATATAATTCCAGACTGTAATTATTTTCCTGTTGAACTACCCGAATGGTGTTTTCCTGGTAATAAACCTTAGTCGGATCTTCCTCGGCAAAAAGAGTTTCTTTCAGTCTTTCCAAAGCGGGTAAACCACACATTTCTTCGGAGTAGAGAGGAACTTCCTTAACCGGTAAAGGATGAAAATTATCGTAAATTTCCTGTTTATAAACCTGTTGATTTTCTTTCCAACGGGCAAAGAAAGGATCGGTTACTTTGTCGGGAATAATCCGATTGGCAATAATCAAATCGGTGGAAACATTATAGAGACTTAGATAGGCATGGGCGCGTAAAGACTCCTTAATCACCATTTTTTCGGGGTTTGTCACCAAACGTACCGAGGTTTGAGTATTATCGGTCAAAACCTTTTCTAAAGCCTCGATCTGCTCATAAAACTCGTAGGGAGCGTCCATAACTTCCTTGTCCGGTAGGGAAAAACCGGCGATCGGTCGAAATAAAGGTTCTACCAGTGGTCGCAATGCCATCGACATTCCCTGTAACGGTTTGTAAAATCTTCTCATGTACCAACCGCCCACTTCTGGCAAACTCAGCAATCGTAAGGCTGTACCCGTGGGTGCGGAATCGATAATCAACACATCATAAGTACCCTCATCGTAGTGGCGCTTCATGCGAACTAAGCCGAAAATCTCATCCATTCCGGGTAAAATCGCTAATTCTTCTGCTTGCACTCCATCTAAACCCCTAGCTTGCAATACCTGGGTAATGTAACGTTTTACTGCGCCCCAGTTGCCTTCTAACTCCATTAGTGCATCTAATTCTGCCCCCCAAAGATGGGGGCGTACCAAACGAGGATCGTGACCTAATTCGAGATCGAAACTGTCAGCGAGAGAGTGAGCGGGATCGGTGCTGAGAACTAGGGTTTTATAGCCAAGTTCGGCGCAGCGGAGTCCTGTAGCGGCGGCGACGGAGGTTTTACCCACGCCTCCTTTACCGGTCATGAGAATTACACGCATGGGGGCTGATTCTAAGAAAGTTTACATTACTTATTCTCATTATGACGGGAAAGTTAACAAATTTAGGACAAGAATCAGCATTCTTGGCTATAAAATTCCACTCCCCGACCATCACCCCGGGGAATTAGGCTCTGTTCAAAAAATTGCTGACAGCGATTTTCAGCATCAGCGACGAGAACTTTGGCAAAATGACCGTTTTCGAGAACTTCTTGCCTCGGACGTTGTTCGTAGGCATAGATAATCAAAATATCTCCGGGTTGACAGAGCAGAGCCGCACCACCGTTGGGGCAGATTTCCCCAGTTTGGCCCGGAAAAACGTAGGTGGAAAAGCGCTTACCATTGCTAAGATTGACCACATCCACTTCTTCAAGGGGCAAAATACCGACCCGCTCAATCAATTCTCGATCGATAGTGATACTGCCGACATAATCGACGTTAGCCTCGCTGACGCGCACTCGATGGAGTTTGGCGTGCATTAATCGAATTGTTCCCATGTATTTTGTCCTATTTACCCCAATTACTTCAATTATTATGCTCTCCCAGTGGGAATGTTTACTAAAAAATCTCGGTCAATGGCAAGGTTCTTTTACCCGTCTGTCTCCCCAAGGCGATCTGATCGAAGATACCCCAACTTTGGTATCTTTGCAAGGCATTAATAATAATCGCTCAATGCGTCAATTGGTCCGCCGTTTCTACAGCGATCAAGTGCCGGAAGATTTGATTTTAGAGTATGGTTCTCTCAATCAGGGTATTCTGTTTAGCCAGACGGGGGCCTTTTGCCAAGGTTCTCTATATTTTAGTAGTTTTTCCTCACAATTTGGCGCAGAATTTGGGTTAATCTCTGGGGAAAGACGATTAAGAATCGTACAGTTATTTAATGAACGCTGTGAGTTCGATCGCTTGACTTTAATTCGAGAAAAGTTAGTTGATTCTAGCTCCCCAGAAAGACCGATGTTAACGGTGGATCAATTACTGGGTCAATGGCGGGGACAAGCGGTGACAACGGGACGAGATTTTTATAATTCTCCTGCCTATTCTACCCATCTCTTGATCGAGCGTCAGGGGGATAATTATCTCTCGCAAACTTTGACTTTTGGTGATAATCAAATTACTTCTAGCGCTCGTATTGAGGGACAAAGATTGTTGTTTGAAAATAGTCCGCTGCCGGTGCAAATCCTGCTACTGCCGGATGGTTCTTCCTGTAATACCCCTCTGAAAATTACTGCCGGTCATCCTTTTGTTTTAGAGGTGGGTTGGTTACTTTCTCCTACTCAAAGACAGCGCTTAATTCGTTCTTATAACGAGAAGGGAGAATGGACAGGTATTACTCTGGTGACAGAGGAAAAAGAAAGCTATTAGCCGTCAGCCATCAGCTAGATTGATAATAAAAAGGAAATTCACTAATTACACTGAAAAATATAGCGTTTCTGATCAAGATGAATTATAACTGGATTTGGCATCTTCTCCTTGCTCGGAGACTTGCCAAAACGACAACTTTGTACTTCACCAATAAGATAACTGCTCGAAGAAGCTAAATGCTAAGGGTTACTTTACATAAGTAAAATTTATCAAAATCCCAATATACTTGAGAAGATTTAAATTTACATTCCTTCATCTTTACTTTTCTTAAAAAATAATTGAGAAAAATTCCTATTTGTCAACGAGATTGCAATAGTTACAGCCTGCTGCTAAAATCTAAGAATTGGATTACTCTGTGCGTTTTTAAGCTTTGTGCCTTGAAACCCTTGCCACGTCTAGGATTACTAATTCGTCCCTGGGAAAAACTTGCCAATTGATCCTTTGTCGAAAAAGATCTTTTGTCAAAAATATGTGTACTTATGTTAAAACGAAAAAGTTTTTTTGACAAAATAGACCAGATGTGCTGCGAGAAAAGTATCCAGATTAGCTACTGGGGATGGGAAACTGTTAACTATCTAGGGTTTGCAGCAAAAAGTTGGTTGGTGGGGGCGGGGGTGTGGAAGGAACCACAGAGACACAGAGGACACAAAGATTGATCGCTTCTATAGTAAGTTAAACTGATCACACCAAGAATAAGAGAGCCAATTTCGCCCCGATCGATCCAATCCCTGGCACTTTTTGGAAACCAAAAAGCCTAAAAATCTGATCCAACAAGGTTTTTAGATTTATCCAGCCGGACTTACCTTTTATTTGTCAGATTGATTGGATATGCCTAGGTTTTGCACGATCGATCGAAGGACCAATATCTTTAACCAAAAAGTAAATTATGCAAGATTTCTAAACGCTGGGCATCTTCACGAACAATAGCACCATAATAATTTTTTTTATTCTCTAGCCAGAGTAATTCAAACTCGATCGCCTTTTGGAAAGCTAAAGTAAAATTATCCAAAGCTTGGGGACAATCAAAGATAACTTTGCGCGTCTCGAAGCGGTCAAAATGTCCTTGGCAGAACATTTTGAAAAACGGTAAAGAATGCAGTGACACCCCACCCCCAATGGCAACAGTCAAACCGGCAGCCTTAGCTTTTTTTGCCAAAGGTAAAGCCAGAGCCAAAATTTGCTCGCTATTGACATCCTGGCGAGTTAATCCCAAAGAACAGGCTAAATCCATCCGTCCGATCACGATACCATGGAGAGATTTTATCTCTGGAATCGCCAACATTTCCTGAAAATTCTCGCAGGCAGTAATCGTTTCGATATTAACTAATAACTCCACATCTTCCACCCGTTGATCAGCTAAAACCCTCCTAGCTGCCCGCAGATATTTTTGTAAAGCGTAGGCTGTTTCTACCATGGGAGCAATCAAGCGATCGACTCCTAAATTAACCGCATCAAATATATCTCTGATCGCTTCGCAACCGGCGATTTTCAGATTAAAATCTACCCCCGCTTTCAGACTAATTTCTTTCAACCGCATCGCTTCCGTCAGTCGGGTTCCTTCCGTCTCGAATTCCGCTTTTACCCCTGAAACATGGTGATCTTCCCTGAGTTCTCTTAACAGTTGCACCATTTTTTTTTCTAAGGAATTCATGATTTTAATCGTTCAAAATCGCTAACTGCTAGAGGAGCCTTGTTGATTATAGCTGATCGGCGAAAAGCTGATAGCTGAGGACGAGGAGACCATAAAAATACCCTAAACAAAGGGACAAGAGTGACAAAATACCGGCATAATGAGCAAGGCCGTCTGATTTTTTTCTGGCCACATCCTTTCTATACTACATTCGTAATATAAGTAATTCTCTAGTTAGACTATGCGAACTCACTACTGTGGCGACCTTAGCGCGATCGAAATTGAAAAAAGTGTCACCCTCTTCGGTTGGGTCGATCGTCGTCGCGATCACGGTGGCGTTATTTTTATCGATCTGCGGGATCGCAGTGGTATTGTCCAGATCGTCAGTGATCCCCAACGAACCCCCGCTTCCTACCCCATCGCTGAAACCGTCAGAAACGAGTATGTCATCAAGGTGACGGGAACAGTCAGTCAAAGGCCTACCGAATCCCTTAACCCGCGCATTGCCACCGGAGAAATCGAAATTTACGCCACTAGCATCGAGATTCTCAATGGGGTTACTAAACAACTGCCTTTTGTCGTCTCTAGTTCCGAAAGTGAATCGGTACGAGAAGATGTGCGCTTGCGATACCGCTATCTAGACCTACGCCGGGAGCGTATGAGTCAGAATTTACAACTACGTCACCAAGTTGTCAAGGAAATGCGCCGTTTTCTCGAAGATGAACAGCATTTTATTGAAGTGGAAACGCCAATTTTAACTCGATCGACTCCCGAAGGGGCGCGGGATTATCTAGTTCCTTCCCGTGTCAACCCGGGCCAATGGTACGCTTTACCCCAATCACCGCAACTATTTAAGCAATTATTAATGGTGTCGGGAATGGATCGCTACTATCAAATCGCCCGCTGTTTCCGCGATGAAGATCTGCGCGCTGATCGTCAACCGGAATTTACTCAGTTGGACATGGAGATGAGTTTTCTCTCTTTACCTGAGATTTTAGCCCTGAATGAGGCTTTAATAGCTCATATCTTCAAAAAAGTCAAAAATATCGCTATAAGCCTACCCCTGCCCCGTTTAACCTATGCTGAGGCTATGGATCGCTATGGGATCGATCGCCCCGATACCCGTTTTGGCTTGGAATTGGTCAATGTGGCGGAGATTTTTGCCGATTCGGGATTTAAGGTGTTTTCAGGTGCGATCGCTAGTGGTGGGACGGTGAAAGTTTTACCGATTCCCAACGGTAACGAGGCGATTTCTAACGTCAGAATCAAACCGGGTGGGGATTTATTCAAAGAAGCCACCGACGCGGGTGCGAAGGGAATTGCCTACATCCGTGTGCGCGAAGACTACGATTTTGATACCATTGGTGCTATTAAAGATAACCTGACAGAGGCACAAAAACAGGCTTTAATCGAGAAGACTGGCGCAAAACCGGGGCATCTGCTCTTATTTGGGGCAGGAGATACCGATACAGTCAATAAATCCCTATCCCGCCTACGCTTAGTTTTAGGGGAACAATTGGGATTAATTGATCCTGAGAAAATCAACCTCCTCTGGGTGACGGATTTCCCGATGTTTGAATACAACACCGAGGAAAAACGCCTGGAAGCATTGCATCACCCCTTTACTGCCCCTAATCCCGAAGATTTAGACGATCTAGCCCACGCTCGCGCCCTAGCCTACGATATGATTTTTAATGGTATTGAAATCGGTGGCGGCAGTTTGCGGATCTATCAACGGGAAGTACAGGAAAAAGTCTTCGCTACCATCGGTCTATCCCGAGAGGAAGCCTATAATAAATTCGGCTTTTTGTTAGAAGCTTTTGAATACGGAACCCCTCCCCACGGTGGCATCGCCTACGGTTTAGATCGCTTGGTGATGTTGTTAGCAGGAGAAGAATCGATTCGCGATGTGATTGCTTTCCCGAAAACCCAGCAAGCTAGTTGTTTACTCACTTCTGCACCTTCGACAGTGGCAGCGAAGCAATTAAAGGAATTATCCGTTGCTTCTACCTACAAACCGCCATCCTAAGATTAAGGTGGGCAATGCCCACCTAATTTTTCAAAGTCTGCTGACACTAAGTTAAATTCTTTTCGTCCCTCACTTCATCCTCTTTGGCAGTGGCTAAAAATTCCTAGAGTTTAGTTTTGGGAACTAGGGGAAAAGTGCAGGGTAAGCGCATCTTAACAATCCTTGACAATTGTTAAGCAAAAATCGACCAAATGGGTCGAGTTCGCCCCTACAAAATCGACCCGCCTAAGGGCGGGAAAGAAAAGAAAAAAGAAAAAATAGGGAATGAGGGTAAAAGGGGAAAAAGGAAAAAGGGTTAGAGAGTTCTCCCGAAAACGCAGGCTACCCGAAAACCGTAATTGTTGATGCGGTTGACGCGGCGGAAGTAGTAGTCGTAGCGAATCGCGGAACGGCAGTAAGTAGGATTGTAGCCCCAGGAACCGCCCCGCAGAGGAGAACGATTATCATTACCATTTTCTATCCAGACACTGCCATCCGTCGGCGCACCGTCATAGTTATCGTGCCAAGTATCGGCGCACCACTCCCGGACATTGCCGTGCATATCGTACAGTCCAAAGGCGTTTGGGGGAAATTGTCCCACGGGAGTTGTTTCGTTTCGATATTCTCCGTTCGGTTCATCGGCGTAGGTATTACTGGCATTGTAGTTAGCCAATTCCCCCGTAATGGTTTCCCCAAAGTAAAACGGGGTGGTGGTTCCAGCACGACAAGCGTATTCCCATTCCGCTTCACTCGGTAGTCGGTATTCCCGAACCGTTAGTTTTGATAATCTCGCACAGAACTCGAGGCTGGCTTGAAATCAAGGTCTTGTTTAACTTTTAAATCCGTGCGAGAGGCGATCGCTTGCCACTGAGCTTGGGTGATGGGATATTTACCCATGAAGAAAGGTTGAATCGTTACTTTGTGTTGGGATCTTTCCCTTCTAAATCCTTCCCAATTAAATTTTTTAACCAGTCTTTCGATTTCCTCATCTTCTGTTCCCATCAGGAAAGTTCCCCCCGGAATGGCGACCATTTCTAAGGTGATGCCTTTGCCCAGATCTTCCCTGAAATATTGGGACTGTTTCGACTCTTTTCTAATTTGCTCACCCTTCGCATTTACTCCCACCACCTCAAAGTTAAATACTGATAACAGTTGTTTTGGCTCTTCCGGTTCAAGCTTGAACTGATAGCCAATTGCTCTTTCTAGTTGCTCAAATCCGTCTTCTTCCCAATAATCAAGCCGGTGAATATCTCGCAGATTCAAGCTAACTTCTGCAAGTCGCAGATCAGGAATTTCGCATTCTTCTAACCTCATGGGAATAAAAAAAATTGTCCCCGGTAGCATCTCTCCCAAGGTATCAAGTGCAATCCTCAACTCCCGTTGGATGTATCCCTGTTTATTAGCCGATTTCGCTGACAGACAGGCGAGAAAAATCTGACTAGCTTTTAACTTTTTCTTATGACCACAAGTAGGGGAGAGCCAGATTAACTGGCATAAAATCTCTAAATAAACCATTTAATTGATTATTACTCATTCTTAATTCTCCTGTCTCGGAGTCTCCTGTCTCGGAGTCTCCTGACTACTGCCTACTGAATCCTCACCAAACACGACAATTTTGGATTTTTAGAGCAAGTCCACTTTCTCACTTTCCCCACCCGTGACCTTTTTCCGTTAGATTATAAATGGATACAAAACTTAACATTTTATCCAGAATCTACCGAGAGGGCAGACCGTGCGGCCAGATACCCTAGAAAATAACCAGCATTCAGCCGATAATTCGCTAGTTCCCGAAGAAATCGCATTTAATCCCGAAATTGAGCCAGAGGAACCCGAATACTCGCCAAAACCGACAAAAACCAACTCTTGGCTATCGGGAGGACGGGGTTTATTTATCGGTGTGGGATTAGGGGTTTTATTGACCCTAGGGGCGACTCGTTTCGCTAATCGACCCCAAACAGCCCAAAACCCCAATACTCAGCCCGTAGCGGCAAAAAATGAAGCACCAGCACAAACAGTAACCACCACTAGGGTAGAATTTACTCCCGTGGCCCGCACCTTGAAAGCGACTGGAAGCGTGGCAGCCTATGAATTAATCCCGATTCTTTCCCAAGCGACAGGACTACAAATCAAAGAAATCTTTGTGGATGAAGGGGATAGGGTCAGCCAAGGTCAAATTTTGGCTCGTCTCGATGATAGCGTCCTGCAAGCGCAATTAACCCAAGCACAGGCAAATGTCGCCCAATCCCGGGCGCGTTTGGCAGAATTGCAAGCGGGTAGCCGTAAAGAGGAGATCGCTGGAGCTAAACAAACTATTCAACGCATAAAAGCCGAAATTAGTCAAGCTCAATCGGATTGGGATTTGGCCAAAAAACGCGTCCAGAGAAACCAAAGTTTAGAAGCGGAAGGAGCGATCGCCCGGGATCGTCTCGATGAGGTCCTCAACGAAGAAAGAAACCAAGCGGCGATCGTACAACAGACCCAATCCCGTTTAGGAGAAGCAGAGCAGCAACTGGCACAATTGCAAGCGGGTAATCGTCCCGAAGTGATCGCCCAAGCTACAGCCCAATTAGCGGAAGCTCAAAGCCGTTTAGCCATAGTTAAAGCCCAATTAAACGAGACGCGCCTGATTTCCCCGGTCAGTGGCAAAATTGCCGAAAGAAATGGCCGCATCGGGGACACCACCAACGGTCAAAATGCTCTCTTTAAAATCATCGAAAATGGGCGTTTAGAGCTAAGATTACGGGTTCCTGAGAATCAATTGCCCTTAATCCGCGTCGGAGCGCCCGTTACTATCACTTCCGATGCTAATACCAGTCTGAAACTATCGGGACAGGTGCGCGAAATTAATCCCATCGTCGATGAGGCATCCCGTCAAGCAACAGTGGAAGTCGATTTAACCGACAATACAGGATTAAAACCGGGGATGTTTTTACGAGGTGCGATCGTAACGAATACTAGCAATAGTTTAACCGTCCCCATGACCGCGGTTTTACCCCAAAAAGATAATCAAGCTCTAGTTTATTTAGTTCAACCTGATAACACCGTCACCGCCAAAACTGTGCAATTAGGTCAAATTATGCCGAATAATCGCGTGGAAATTCTCACCGGTTTACAAGCGGGCGATCGCATTGTGGCCAAAGGGGCAGCCTATCTCGGTGATGGCGACAAAATTACAGTTAACTGATAACTGATAACTGATAACTGATAACTGATAACTGATAACTGATAACTGAAATTATGGCTTTTAATATTTCTAATTGGTCTATCAAAAATCCCATTCCGACGATCCTGATCTCCCTGGTTATGGCCTTAATGGGATATATTGCCTTTCTAGGATTAGGGATCGATCGCTCTCCTAATATTGACATTCCGGCCGTGATTATCACCGTTAATCAAGCCGGCGCCGGTCCAGAGGAATTGGAAACTCAAGTCACCAAAAAAGTCGAGGATGCGGTGGCTGCTTTGGGTAATATCGATCAAATTACTTCTACCGTCAACGAAGGCAGCAGCAGCACCACCGTTAACTTTATCCTTGGCACTAACAGCGATCGCGCTACCAATGATGTGCGGAATGCCATAGCGCAAATTCGACAGGATTTACCCCAAGATGCTAATGATCCAATTGTCCAACGTTTAGAATTTGCCGGGGGTGCAGTGATGAACTATACCATCTCCTCCCCGAAAAGATCGATCGCCGAATTAAGTGATCTAGTCGATCGTCAAATTGGCCGCGCTTTAACAGGAGTGCCGGGAGTAGCGCGAGTCAATCGGATTGGGGGAGTCGATCGAGAAGTGCGTGTAGATTTAGATCCTGGTCGTCTGATCGCCTACGGTATCACGGCTACGGCGGTTAATGACCAAATTCGTAGTTTTAATATTAATTTACCCGGAGGGCGATCGGAAATCGCTGGCAGTGAACAAACTGTCCGCACCCTCGGCAGCGCTGAAACTATCGAAGATTTAAGAAATTATCAAATCTCTTTACCTAACGGTGATACCGTCCCCTTAAGCAATTTAGGGACAGTTAGCGATAGTTCCAGTGATCCTCGACAAATGGCCCTCTTAGATGGGCAGCCAGTGGTGGGTTTTTCGATTTTACGGGGGACCGGCAGCACTTTGGTCACGGTAGAAACAGCAGTGCGTCAAGAAATCGAGAATTTAAAGAAAAAACTGCCCGAAGATCTTAAATTTCAATTAATTTTTACCCGTGCTGACTCAATTCGTGCTAGTTACGAAAGCCTTCTGAGCGATCTGATCATCGGTTGTATTATGACGGTGATCACGGTGGGTCTATTTTTAGGCAATTGGCGCGCCACGATTATCACGGGTTTGGCCCTGCCTTTGTCGATTTTCCCGACTTTTTGGGTGATGCAGGCCCTAAATTATACCCTTAACGGCATGACCCTACTGGCCTTAGCTTTAGCTTTGGGTAATCTTGTCGATGATGCGGTGTGTATGGTGGAGGACATCGATCAACATTTAGCTATGGGTAAAAAACCCTTGCAAGCGGCCTTTGATGCCTCAAAAGAGATTGGATTAGCCGTTTTAGCCAGTGCGGCGGCAATTATAGCGGTATTCCTGCCTGTTGCTTTTATGGGCGGTGTGCCGGGCCAATTCTTTCAACCTTTCGGCGTTACTGTGGCGGTTTCTACCCTATTTTCCAGTTTGATCGCTGTCACCGTCACCCCGATGTTAAGTGCCTATATTCTACAGCCGAAAAAGCTGAAAACCGGTGATAATAATCCCTCCTCGCGCCCGCGTTTTCGTCCCTACAAAAGTTTGTTAACTTGGGCCTTACGTCATCGAATCCTGACTTTATTGGCGGCTTTGGCCTTTTTTATCGGTAGTTTACAGTTAGTTCCCTTGATTCCAAAAGGGTTATTTAGTTCTGGGGATACCGGATTAAGTACGATCAGTCTAGAATTGCCTCCCGGTGCAACTTTGAATGATACTGTTGCCGTGGCTAATCAGGTGAATAGTTTACTGCAAAAAAATCCCGCCGTCGCTAATGTTTTGGCTATTCCGGGAGATTCGGGACGGGTAAATACCGGGTTAATATATGTTAATTTAGTTCCTAAGGAACAGCGATCGCTAACTCAACGGCAATTTGAGGAACAAACCCGCCGGGATTTCCAGAAGATACCAGGTGCTAGAGTGACTTTTCGGGCGCAGGGGGGAGCAGGAAGCACTAAAGATGTGGCTATAGTCCTTAAAAGTGAAAATGGCGATATTTTAACCCAAACTGCCCAAAAATTAGAGCGAGAAATGCGGGCATTACCCGGTTTTGTCGAGGTAAGTTCGGGGGTAAGTTTAGTTAAACCGGAGATCATTATTCAACCAGATCCCGTCCGGGCTGCCGATCAGGGAGTCTCGGTCAGAGCGATCGCCCGTACTGCATCTTTGGCTTTAATCGGGGATAATGAGTTTAATTTAGCTAAATTTAACCTTGCCGACCGACAAATTCCCATCCGGGTGAAAATTGCCAATGATGGACGCAGTGAGATAGAAACTCTGCAAAATTTGCGCGTTCCTAGCAGTAATGGGACGTTAGTACCGCTTAACTCGGTGGCGACAATTAGCTTAGGTAGTGGACCGGCGGAAATTCAACGCTTTAACCGTCAACGTCAGGTTAATATTGGAGCTAATTTAGAGGGAGTTTCTTTGGGAAGTGCAGTGACACAAATTCGCGCTTTACCAATCATGAAAAACTTACCCCCAGAGGTGACAGAAGAACCCTTTGGTGATGCTCGTATTATGCGCGATATCTTTGCTCGTTTTTTGGGAGCGTTAAGTTTAGCAATTATTTCTATCTATGGGATTCTGGTCTTGTTGTATAACAATTTTCTCTATCCCCTAGCGATTTTAACTTCCCTTCCTTTATCGATTGGTGGCACTTTAATTGCTCTTTTAATTACCCAAAAAGAGTTAGGTTTATACGCTTTAATTGGCATAGTTTTACTGATGGGATTAGTCACTAAAAATGCGATTCTGTTAGTAGATTTTGCCCTGAGTGGCATTGAGGCAGGGAAACCGCAATTTAAGGCGATGATTGATTCGGGAGTCTCTCGTTTACGACCAATTATTATGACCTCCGTTTCCACAATTGCCGGGATGTTACCGATTGCTTTAGCTTTGGGTGCAGACGGTGAAATTCGCGCACCGATGGCGATTGCCGTTATTGGTGGTTTTACCACTTCCACCCTATTAACTTTGGTGGTTGTGCCGGTAATCTTTACTTACATCGATAGTTTTTACTATTGGTTGCGGGGATTATTTGTTAAACAAAAACCTAAGTCGATTTAGTAGTAAAATATCTCTCTGAAAGCTTGAGAAAAAACCCAGAGAAACTGACCCATGAATCCCTTGACAGTCACACATCAAACTCTATCCCTTCCCCCCATGGGCTGCGGTACTTGGGCCTGGGGAAATCGTCTTCTCTGGGGTTACGATGAGAGTATGGATAGCCAGTTACAAGCGGTTTTTAATCTCTGCGTCGAGCGGGGTGTCACTCTATTTGATACGGGAGACTCCTACGGGACAGGCAAACTCAACGGACAGAGTGAGAAGCTATTAGGACGCTTTACAGGGGAATATAGCGGTTATAACGCTGATAATATCCGTATTGCCACCAAACTCGCCCCTTATCCTTGGCGTTTAACCCGTCATGCCATGGTGAAAGCTTGTCAAGCTTCGGCAACCAGATTAGGCCGCCCAGTGGATTTAGTGCAAATGCACTGGTCAACGGGCAATTATGCGCCATGGCAGGAGGGAGGATTATTAGACGGATTGGGGGATTGTCTGGAAAAGGGGTTAGTTAAAGGAGTCGGTTTATCCAATTTTGGACCGAAAAGATTGAAGTCTGCCTATCAAAAGTTTGCCAGTCGCGGCATTCCTATTGCCAGTTTACAGGTACAGTATTCTCTCCTTTCTACCTATCCTCTCACTGACTTAGGATTAAAGGAACTATGTGATCAATTGGGCATTAAAATTATTGCCTATAGTCCCTTAGCTTTGGGGTTATTAACGGGGAAATATCGAGATAATAAAAACTTACCCCCAGGATTACGTCGCTTCCTTTTTGGTCAATTAATTCCCGCTATTTCGCCTCTGATAAGTTGCCTAGAAGTTATCGCCCAAGCTAAAAATAAAACTATTAGCCAAGTTGCTTTAAATTGGTGTATCTGTAAGGGAACAATTCCTATCCCCGGAGCTAAAAATGTTCGGCAAGCTGAGGATAATTTAGGCGCTTTAGGATGGAGTTTAGACACAGGAGAAATAGCAGAATTAGATAAAGTTGCCGCAGGTTTAGATAAAAAAATGGTACAAAATATCTTTCAAACTAAGTAGGGTTTGCTGAATAAATCTAAAAACCTTGTTGGATAATATTTTTAGGCTTTTTTGAAATCAAAAAGTGCCTTAGCTAGGAGTGTTCGGG
>MTBT01000234.1 GCA_002282935.1 Microcystis sp. LSC13-02
CCCGTGAAGCGTCAACCCCATTCAGCGACCATTCTAAAAAGGTGGCGTGGTGAGGAATCGCCGTCCGTTTTACGGCGGCGAGGATGTCAAGGATTCTGCTACCAAAAAAGCCCAATTACGCAAACAACTAATTACCCAAAGACGAGCGCTTCCTAAGCATATTTGGCAAGAAAATAGTCAGCAACTTTGCAAAAATTTACAATCTTTACCTTTATTTCAGCACGCTAAAACCATTCTCGCTTACTTCAGTCATCGTCAAGAGCCGGATTTAAGTTCCTTATTTTGCCAGCACCATCGCTGGGGTTTTTCCCGTTGTGACGGAGATAGCCTGACTTGGCACTGTTGGACTGCCGACGATCCCCTAGAATTAAATCGTTATGGCATCTATGAACCAACAGCGATCGCTCCTCTAATTTTACCTGCCGAAGTGGACTTACTGTTAATTCCCGCCGTCGCTTGCGATCGCAAAGGTTATCGCTTAGGTTACGGGGGAGGTTATTTTGATCGTCTCCTACATTCCCCCGAATGGCAAGCTATCCCCTCGATCGGGATTGTCTTTGACTTTGCCTATCTCGATACCCTTCCCCTCGATATTTGGGACCAAAAATTACAAGGAATCTGTAGCGAGTCAAGAACCGAAATTTTTTAACAATTATTTCCCTATTCCCTTACACCCAATCCCCAGATATATTAAGTTTTATTGAATCCGATCGACGCTTAAGATAGCTTTGCTAGGATGAAGTTCACATCAGGAGATGTTTAAAGTAATCACTGGAAAAAGTTAACAGGGAAGCAATGAAACACTTTCACGAACCATGGATTCAAGAATGGTGTCAAGAAAACGGCTGGACAGAGCTATTTCTCGAACGCTACAGTAATTATTGGGCATTCCCTCCCAATGCCGTGATGCCAGAACCAATTCCCACCAAAGTGTTACAAAAAATTAAGCGCCAAAAAGGTCTATCTCCTGCCGAAAAACTTTGGTTAGGAGTGGCGATCGGATTGACTGTAACAGCTTTAATTCTCTGTGTCATCCTCGCTTGTCCTATGCCTATAGTTCTCGCTTTCGCTTTTGATGCTGTCACCGCAGCGCGATTGGAAGTGGAATATTAAGCAGGCAAAAATTGAGCAGCAAAAACCCAAAAAGGGGGAGATTTTTCCGAAAGTCTTCCCCTTTACCGCTTTTTTCTGGACAGGGACGATCGATCTGTCTTGAATCAGTAATCGGTGATCAGTAGTCAGTAGGAGAATAGAATATTAAGTGAGCAGTATTCAATGGCAGTTTTCTGCTGTCTTTTTACTGATTACTGTTTACTGTTTACTGATCACTGAAAAGTCCCCATGTCCGAATCTCGTCGCTTACAGTTTACCCCCGATCTGGAAATTTGTCGTATTTTGAACGGAATGTGGCAAGTTTCAGGGTCCCATGGTTCGATCGCACCCCAAAAAGCGATCCCTAGTATGTTTTCCTATCTAGATGCCGGTTTCACCACTTGGGATCTGGCCGATCATTACGGTCCGGCCGAAGATTTTATCGGTGAATTTCGTCGTCAATTAGTTGCCCAAAGGGGCATTGATGCTTTAAATAATCTGCAAGCTTTCACTAAATGGGTTCCCCGTCCGGGTAAAATGACTAAGGAAATAGTCGAAAAAAATATCGCTATTTCCCTACGTCGTATGGATGTGGATAGTCTCGATTTATTGCAGTTTCACTGGTGGGATTATCGCGATAAAAATTATCTAGATGCCTTATATTTTTTAGGAGAATTACAACAGGAAGGCAAAATTAAACACCTGGCCTTGACTAATTTCGACACGGAACATTTAAAAATTATTCTCAGCGCCGGGATTAAAATAGTCTCCAATCAAGTCCAGTTTTCCCTGATCGATCGTCGTCCTCTAGCTAAAATGGCGCAATTTTGCCAGGAACATAACATCTATCTACTCGCCTATGGTACTCTAGCAGGAGGCTTATTAGGGGCAAAATATCTCGGTCATCCTGAACCTAATGCCATGAGTCTCAATACCGCTAGTTTACGGAAATATAAAAACATGATCAATGCTTGGGGAAACTGGCAATTATTCCAAGAATTATTAACCGTTCTTAAAGCGATCGCTGATTCCTATCATGTCACCATTCCTAATGTGGCAGTGCGTTATGTTCTCGAACAAAAAGCCGTAGCTGGAGCAATTATTGGGGTACGTTTGGGTGTTGCTGAACATATCCAAGAAAATGCCCGTATTTTCGATTTTCAATTATCCCCCCAAGACTATCAAAAAATTGATCATGTCTTGCAAAAATCCCAGGATTTATTGCAGTTAATCGGTGATTGCGGTGATGAGTACCGTCGTTAACGAAGGCGGTCGGCGGTCGGCAGGGGCAGGAGTCCGTTTTTGTAACGGGGATTTATGCCCCGCTCCCAAAACTTTTCGCCTTAAGGTGAGGTTTTAGTCCCGATTTTTTCGATAAGTAGGTAGGTGTTAAAAATTGTCAGCTTCCCCCCCTTATCAAGGACGGATAACTGATAACTGATAACTGATAACTGATAACTGATAACTGATAACTGAAAAGAGGCTAATGATGAGATTTGAACAACCAATCCCCGATGATCCCGCTAATCAATGGCGCTATCAATTAGATCAATTCGTGCAGGAAAATCAACAGGAATTAGCCGGTTTGATGTGGGGTTTACTCTCGGAATGGGGAGAAGATGCCCAAGAAACCCTGGGCATCGATCTTAAACCCCAGCCCCATTTTGTCTGTTGTTCTAAGGAAGCTCTAGAGAAATTAAATCGCCAGGTTAATCGCAAAATTCAAGAGATGCTTGGGATTATTTATCGCTATAATCCCAGGGAAGAAGTGGCTATAGTCGCTATCGGTGATGGTCAGGTAAAATTGATTTATTTTCAACCCGATCTTTCCCCTCCTGAATGTTTTAATCGCCTCGAAGTGGATCTCGATACCCTCATTCAACAGTTAGAGTCCAAAATGCTGGCGGAAATCCAATCTTTCCCAATTTGATGCCGATTGCCAACGCAAAAAGTTGGCAGGTTGTCCCACCGATAAACCCGCTAATCCGATCGCTTTTCTGGGGGATTCTGTCCCTAGAAGAATTGCTGTTTCTAAATCACATATTCCCCAGTTAACTAAATTGGCTACTCCTTGTAATAAGGGTAAGGTTGTTCCCGCTAAAGTACCGTCAAAAAGTCTTGCTGTTCCCTGTTTAACTTCAATTTCTCTCTCGTCCCAAGGATAGACACCATCCCCTAAACCGATCGGTGCTAAAGCATCACTAACTAAGAAAATTCCTCGATGATAATTACTGGCTTTTAGTAATAATTCTATCATGGTTGCATGGATGTGTTGACCATCGGCAATTAACCCACAATAGACATCACGATTGATAATTGCTTCCCCTAATAAACCCGGTTGACGATGATGTAAAGGAGGCATGGCATTAAAGGCATGAGTAACCATTTTTGCCCCCTGTAAAAAGGCTTTTTTGGCTATTTCTTGACTCGCTTGCGAATGTCCTAAACTGACGGTAATTCCTCGATCGCTTAGGTATTTAATCACCGTACCGCTACTATCTAATTCTGGAGCTAGGGTGATAATTTTTACGATCGATAAGTAGTTCCCAAAGAGTTTATCTACTGTTTCTATACTTGGTTTTAAAAGATATTGTCCCGGATGCGCCCCCCTTTTTTCATAGTTTAAAAATGGACCCTCTAAATGTACTCCTAAAACCTGGGCGCTCCCTCGATTTTCCTGTTGCTGTTTCTCGATATATTTGGCAATTACTGAGAGGGATTTTTGAAATTTCTCCACGGACGTGGTGACTAGGGTGGGAAGATAACCATCAATTCCTTGATTCCCAAGATAATCGCTAATCTTATCTAACTTTTCTAGATCTGTTATTTCTAAGTCGGGAAATGCTAATCCTAATCCTCCATTGATCTGTAAATCTACTCCTCCTAACGATAGCCAATCCCCTTCCATATCGATAATCTTTTCCCCTTTTATCCTTCCCCCCATCTCCGTTATCCTCTCAATCTTTCCAGCAGCATTTATCTCTATTTGTTGTCGATCCTGATGGGCGGGAATTCTAGCGTTAATTAGGGTTATCATAGAAGCAGAAAACTAATTTTTTTTTATTATAATCTCAAAAAAAAAACTTTTTTTTTGATGATGCTTGACAAGTGTGCATTTTTTTGAGATACTTTTTTATATAATGGGAATCTTTGCGTTTGCGCTCGACTGCCCACATCCAATTGTATAAAAATCATCATAAAAAAATGATACCATAACCTGACCGCTCCCTGTCCAGAGATTGCAAAAATACTTTACAAAACAATTAAGTAGGGTCTGCTGAATAAATCTAAAAACCTTATCCAACAAGGTTTTTAGACTTTTTTGACCTCAAAAAGTGCCGACCCTTGGAGTGATTGGGGGGAAAACACCCCACACCCCAACCCCCAACCCCCAACCCCCAACCCCCACCGAAAAACTTTTTCAGCAGACCCTATTTAATTCCACCCACTTACAGCCTTTCTCCCGCAGTTCCGGCGTTCCCCAAAACCAGTGACTGTCAGAGGGAAAGCTTTGTCCTATAATAAAATTAAGACCTTATAAAAACTACTTTTTTAGCAATAAAAGAGTAGCAATGTCAGTATAGTCAGCGATTAGAGAGGGGTGTGTGTTGTTTAGAAAAATAGGGAAACAGACTCAAGAACCGCGTCGTATTATTATCGGAGATGTGCATGGCAGTTTTCAGACACTTTTGCGACTATTAAACCGAGTTGCTCCCGATAGTGAGGATGAGGTTTATTTTCTGGGAGATTTAATCGATCGAGGACAGCAGAGCTTGGAAGTGGTGAATTTTGTCATCAAAAATAACTACCAATGTCTCCTAGGAAATCATGAATATATGCTCTTAAAAGCTCTGACGGGAAAAGAAGTTCCTGAAAGATGGTTCAACGGCTGGATCGAGAGTGGTGGGGCGGCGACACTACTAAGTTATAATAACAATATACCCGCCGAGCATATCAATTGGTTCCAATCCCTACCCGCTTATTTAGACCTAGGAGATATTTGGTTAGTTCACGCAGGAGTACACCCAGAATATCCCCTTGAACAGCAAACAAACGAGCAGTTTTGTTGGATTAGAAATGAATTTCATACCATGACCCAACCCTATTTCAAGGATAAACTAATTATCACAGGTCATACTTTAACCTTTACCTTTCCCGATGTCAAACCGGGACAACTAGCTCGCGGCAGCGGTTGGCTAGACATTGAAACTGGGGTTTATCATCCTCAAAGTGGTTGGTTAACTGCTTTAGATTGGACAAATCAATTAGTTTATCAAGTGCAGTCTCAAAATAAAAATTGTCGCACGCTCCCTTTAGAAAAAGCCGTGGTTAATCTAGACATTGACAAGATTTCTCGCTACTATTCCCAGCAAAGCTCATCTAAATCGCTGAATATTTAATGGTGATCGGAAAAGAGAAGCGATAAAATCGGAAGGATCGGTTAAAATAGTTGATAATCTGATTAATACTCTTTGCTAATGACCCTTGAACTCTTATACCAAGCCTTCATCGAAACAATTCAACATCCTGACCCTGAGATAAATCTAGCTCGGGCAGCCCTACAAATAGCCAATTTTGAATATCCGCGCCTCAATATTGATCACTATTTAAATAGAATAAATTTAATGGCTGAGGAGGTAAAAAAACGTTTACCCGATAGATTATATCCTTTAAAAATAGTCAAGATTATCAATCAATATTTGTTTGAAGATTTACAATTTACTGGTAATACTCAAGAATACTATGACCCCCGCAATAGCTACTTAAATGACGTAATTGATCGCCGCACGGGTATTCCGCTCACTCTCTCGATCATCTATTTAGAGATTGCCAAACAGATCGATTTTCCCATGGTAGGAATTGGTATGCCGGGTCATTTTATTATCCGTCCCGATTTCGAGGAAGTGGAAATTTTTGTCGATCCCTTTCACGGTGGTGAAATCTTATTTAAACAGGACTGTCAAGAAAGATTAAGTCAAGTTTATCAACAGCCAGTTAAATTAGAAGAACATTTTCTCAATATTGCTACCAATCAGCAAATTTTATTACGTTTGTTGACTAATTTAAAATATATTTACCTGAATCGTCAACAATGGTCTCAGACAATTCGGACAATAGAGCTGCTACTTTTGCTCATTCCTAATCATCCCCTAGAGCTGCGCGATCGAGGTTTAGTTTACTATCAAATTGGACAATTTAGCCGAGCGCAACAGGATTTAGGCTTCTATCTCGCTCTCCTACCCAACGCTCAAGATGCGGAATCCATTCGGCAATTATTGCAAAAAATTAACTCTTAAGTCGACTGATTACTGATTACTGTTCACTGAAAAATCCCCCAACCCTTTACTGATAAATGATAACTAAGATGACTATTAGTCCTTCTGTCACCACGAAAAAACTCAAAATTGGTCAACTGCGAAAAGTCCATCATATCGCTTTCAACGTCAAAGATATGGAGGCTTCTCGTCATTTTTATGGGGAAATTTTAGGCTTAGAGGAATTAGTGGGGGAAAAAATTCCCAGTACCTTAAAAGAATTAGTTGCCCAGGGAAAAGTGGCCAATTTTATCACCCCCGATGGTACAGTAATTGACCTATTTTGGGAACCAGATTTAAACCCCCCCGACGACAATGCCGAAATCGCTTTTACCCGTGCCAACCATTTAGCCTTCGATATTGCTCCCGAATGCTTCGATTTTGCCCTAGAAGTGCTACAAAGTCAGGGAATTACTATTGCTAGTGGACCCGTGACCCGTCCGACTGGGAGGGGGGTTTACTTCTACGATCCCGATGGCTTTATCGTCGAAATTCGCTGTGATCCCGCATCTTAACGACTCAGAGGACGAAAACTGCGACTAAAAACCAGAAAAGTTAGGATAATCGCTAATATAATCGCCGTTATCGCAATTAAAGGCAGAGAGACCTGTTTAACAGCGATCGCCAAGAAAGCCCAGATAAACACCCCGATAAAAGCCCGATCTTTTCGGTTTAAACCGACTAAAATCGCGATTATTGCCCCGATAACCATGATTATCATCGTCCAGATACTAGGAGCAATTCCCCAACCGTTCCAGTTGGTCCAATCTAGCACCGAAGCGACGTTGACAATCGTGGCTACGGTAATCCAAGCGAAATAGATACTAATAGGAGCATTAACTAATAAACCCTGTTTACGATTGACAATAAAGCGATTAATTTCTAAGCGGAGATAAAGCCGGATGAGAGGAATTAAAATGCCTAGCATTGCCAGTAAAGACAGGATAAAAAAACGGGATTGAAAGAGAATTACCCAGAGAATCTGACAAGCACTAGCGATGGCTAATTCGTAGCCTAACCGACGCAAACGCGGTTCAGTTTTATTGAAAGCCAAAGCTTGGTAAATTCCCAGACTAATTAAACCCAGATAGATTAATCCCCAGATAGCAAAAGCATAATTAGCGGGAATAATTAAGACATCTTGAAAAACTGTATTCGAGATAGCCCCGATATTTTCGCCGTTGAGAGGGAAAATATTAGCGAAAATATTGGTGATAAAAGCCCCTAGAATAGCAAATAAATTTAGTTCTTGTCGGAGACGATCTCGATCAAAATTCATAGGTCAATCAAAGATGGAAAACATCATTTCGCCCTGAGCGGCCAATTGCCCATCGACTCTTGCTTCCCCTTGCATTTTAGCAATTTTATTCATCTTGAAGGATAATAATTCCACCGTCATGATTAATTGATCCCCTGGCACCACAGGACGACGAAAACGGGTTTTATCAATGCCAGCGAAGGCAAAAAATTTTCCTTTCATCCCGGGTAATTGGGTCAAAATCACTCCCCCCACTTGGGCCATGGATTCAACAATTAACACCCCCGGCATCAAGGGACGATTGGGAATATGACCGGGAAAAAAAGGCTCGTTGATCGTGACATTTTTTAGGCCAACGGCCTTTTGACCGGGTACATAGTCAATAATACGATCGACTAGGGCAAAGGGATAACGATGGGGCAGTAGTTGGCGAATTTCCTCGACGGTAAAGGTAGTTTTTATGACTGGTTCCAACTCGGTTAAGGCTTCGGTCACGATGGTCATCGAAAATTTTGGGTCTGAAACCCCGTCGTAGAACGACGGCTTTACTGTTAAATATTAACACATTTACGGAATATATGCTAAAATGTGAGACATGGAAAAAGCCTATTCTTACCGATTTTACCC
>MTBT01000235.1 GCA_002282935.1 Microcystis sp. LSC13-02
ATCTGATAACTGATAACTGATAACTGATAACTGATAACTGATAACTGATAACTGATAACTGATAACTGATAACTGATAACTGATAACTGATTACTGATTACTGTTCCTTGTTTGTCGAACCGGCGCCGCGGTATTTGAGAGATGAGGAGCGAATTGGGTTAGCCACCGTGGGATTATTGGTGATTTTAACCTCCGCACCGCGATATTTACCCCCTCGCTCCTTGACAGGAGCCTCGGTGACTGTTGGCTCGATATAGGTGGCGCCACGATACTTTTTCTCGCCGGCGGTTTCTGGAGTGGGGACGGGGAGATTCTTCTGCTCTTCTCGTCCTTGCCATAAAAAGGTGACGACAATCACAACTGTCAAGAGAATTAATAGCTGAATCTGCCAAGGAGCTAAAACCAGACTCAACACTAAACTAATTACCGTGGCGGCACTGGCGAGATAAGCGATCTCATCGCTGGACTTCTGCCAGAAATAGGCAGCCAAGGCAGCGGTGAATAGTGGTAATAAAAACGAATAGGACATTCTGGGTACACCTTGTCACGCTAGTGAACCAATCTCTCTATTATTACCTCCCTAGCTTTGATCGGCGAAAAATATTAACTTAGCTTATGTTACATATAAGTTTTATCTTGTCAATTCTTCTTTACAATTCGTAAAAATGCTGTTACATTTATTTACATGAGCTAAAAGTTAAAGCAAAACAGCCAAGACACCAAGCCGGTTCAGATTGTCTCGGAGAGTATCGGACAGCTGATGATTCCTTTAGTCTGAGACAACGGTGAAAAACTGGGCTGACTAGCTTAAAAAAGTTTTCGGGGTTTGGGTTTGCCCCATTGACAGATTTGCTTGAGTTCTCCTACATAACTTAGCGCTACCTCGGCTGGACACCGAGGTTTTTTATTTGGTTACAGCGTTTTCGACTAAGTAGGGTCTGCTGAAAAAGTTTTTCGGTGGTGGTAGGAGTCAGGAGTCAGGAGTCAGGAGTCAGGAGTTTCAGGCTTTGTTGCCCTTTTAACAGGTCAAAAGCTTTATTTTAAAAGGGTTTTACCATTATTCAGCAAGCCCTAAGTAATACTAAATCCTGTTTAAAAGGTATAGGAGAGTGGGGTGTGGGGAGCAGGGAGTGGGGAGCAGGGAGAAACAATTGATAACTTGAGGGTTAATCACACTATTAAAAACGGATTTGGTATGAAACGTAGATACATTATTACTATCTAACAATTAATTGAGATTACCTACTTAATTAAAAATTAACTTCATTTTGATGTACAGAATCCAAATAAAACTTGATTACATCTTCTGGTGTACCCTGACATTGCAACTGGCCTTTATTTAGCCAAATTGCTTGGTTACAGGACTCTTGAATTAAAGTCAAATCGTGGGAAACTACTAAAATAGTGGCGTTAGAATTCCAGAATTTTTTTAACCGTCGTTTACACTTATTTTTAAAACTTTCATCCCCGACGGAAAGGACTTCATCAAGAATAAGAATATCGGGGTGAACCTCCGTAGCGATCGCAAATCCTAAACGAGCCACCATCCCGGAAGAAAGAGATTTCACCGGCGCTCCCATATATTCTTCTAACTCAGCAAAGTCAAGGATATCTTTGGTTTTTTCCTTCATTTCCTGACGAGAAAATCCCAGCATTACCCCATAGAGAATAATATTATCTTTTACCGGTAAATCTGGATCAAAACCCGCTCCTAATTCAATTAGAGAGGCAATTTGTCCCCTGACTCTTACCTGTCCCTTTGTTGGTTCCAGAATACCACAAATGACTTTTAAGAGAGTAGATTTTCCTGCGCCATTAGCTCCAATGATACCTAATTTCGCTCCGGAATTAATGACTAAATCTATATCATCTAGAACTAATTTTTTGGCAGGTTGACGATATTTACCTTCAAGAATAGAGAAGATTGTCCTTTTTAGATCGTAGGAGAATTCTTCTTGAGTACGTCTTTCGAGAGACACTTGATCGAGTCGAATTACTTCTGTCATTTATAATAAATCCATAAATAAATGTCGCCAGAGTCGGAAGCAAGTCCAACCAATTCCTAAGATGATGATCCCACCGAATAGAGATTGAAAAATCAAACCAAAATCCGGTAATCCGGGGGAAAGGGACAATTGGCGAATACTTTCGATTACCGGCAATAATGGGTTTAATAGGAGGAATGGTTTTACGGAGGGAGGAATAATTTCCGGGGGATAGAAAATCGGGCTGCTAATCCAAGCGACAAAACAAACAATTTCGTAAAAATAGGGTAAGTCTCTGAAGAAAACGTAGAGGGTACTGACCAAAAAACCCACTCCCGTGCAAACCATAGAAAGACCGATCACGGGAAAAATCAGAGCAATTACATTAATTAAACTTTGAGATTTCCAAAGAGTTACTATAGCCAAAAGGGGAAAGATACTAATAGCAAATTGAAAAATATTTGCCACTACCATCGAAACGGGAAAGATGCTAACCGGCAGACGAATTTTATTTAGAATACTGCCATTACCAACGATACTAGGTAAAGCTTGGTTAGTGGAAGCATTAAAGAAATTTATTACTACTAAACCGGTGAAAGCCGCTAGGACATAGTTAACTATAGAATTATCAAAATAAGAGGCGAAAACCGTGCCGAAAATTGCCGTGTATAGTGCAGTCATAATCAGGGGATTTAACAAGGACCAGTAAACCCCCAGAAAAGAACCCCGATAGCGTCCCTTGAGATTACGTTCCACTAAAACACTAAGCAACTCGTAATATCGCCGCGCTGTTGACCATCTAGTTTTTGTCTGGAGATCGGTCATAGGGATAATTGTCATCTCGTCAGTATTCAGTGCTTTATTCTAAACGATTACCGTCAATTTTGTCTATCGATCGAGAGGGGACTCTAGTTTTTATCCAGTTCCCGACGACTCTCCCTCTCGGGAAAAAGTTCCCTTCCTAGGCCATTTATCTGGCTCAAAAAGCTTAAAACCCGCTAAAAGCCTCTTTTTTTAGGGTTAAACTCGGTTTTTAGGGACAGCCTTAGCTAATTGACCTAGACTCTAGCAGGTTTGACAATAAAATAGACATCAGATAAAAGCCAAGAAATGCCGATTTAAACACAGCTAATCTCAGAAAAACCGGAGTCAAAAACCGATAACTGAACAACTTCCTAACAGCCAAACCAAGAATTTAATCTAATTTATGTCCCGTCAGTTCCACAAAGATATCTTCGAGGTTGGAAGGGCGACACATTACGCCAGTTTTATCGCTCAAACTGTCAAGATAGGCATTGGCATCAGCCACGGTGGGGAAGAATTTATAATCGATTTTATCGCCAACTTGTTTGATAACTAAACCCTCGCCATACTTAGTGCGAAAATCCGTTAGAGTTCCTAATTCGATTAATTTGCCCGCATCCATAATACCAATTCTGCCCGGTTTTCCCGTGGCGTTATCCTGACAGAGAAATTCCACTTCTTCCATGTAGTGAGTGGTTAATAAAATTGTCATTCCTTGCTGGTTTAAATCGCGAATTACTTCCCACAAACGACGACGATTTTGGGGGTCTAAACCGACAGTCGGTTCATCGAGAAAGAGGATTTTTGGTTCGTGAAGAAGAGCGCGAGCAATCTGTAAACGTCGTTTCATCCCTCCGGAAAGAGTTTTGGCAAGGGCAGATTTTCGATCGCTTAAACTGACATAATCTAAATAGCGATCGATTAATTCCTGTCTCTGGGGATTGGGGATATGGTGCATCCGGCCGTGAAATTCCAGATTTTCCCAGACGGTTAATTCCCCATCAACGCTAATCTGTTGCAAGACTACCCCGATATTTCTTTTCACCTGATCGCGGTATTTTTTCACATCATACCCCGCCACTGCGATTTCTCCTTGACTTGCTTCGGTGAGGGTGATAATCATGCGGATTGTCGTCGATTTTCCCGCACCATTGGGACCGAGTAAACCAAAGATTTCCCCTTTTTCGATGGTAAAGGAAAGCTCGTTAACTACTGGGAGATTGTTATAGATTTTAGAAACGCGATCGAGAGCAATAGCGGCGGTCATAGTTACAAAAGTTAATATTCCAGCTATGGATTAGTGTAGCCCAGATAAACTCGAATATTTTCCACCCACGATCTTTTATTTTTTCCCCTTCTCCTGATTTGGTGGTGGTTTCACATTGGAACCACCCGTGGGAGGTTTACCAGGGGGTCTATCAATTTTAGCTTGATAGCCACGTTCGTTTTGCTCAACCCGTCGTTCTTGTTTTTCTGACATTTAAGTTACCTCTGTTTGATCCTGCCAAAATTGGCTCTTCGTTACCCTTTATGCTAAATCAACAGACAAGATGCCAAGACAACATACTTCTAACCCAAAAATTCCGAAAGTTTCTAAAGCC
>MTBT01000236.1 GCA_002282935.1 Microcystis sp. LSC13-02
CATCGGAGAAGTTTTCGGCGATAAATTTACAAATATTATCAAACATCGTCAGGGATTACTTTCCGTTTCTCCTAGGATACCCTCGGTCGCCAGTGTTGACATCCTGTATTCGCCGTAACTATTGCCGAAGAGAATCGTAGCGCGGAATACATTATCGGCAAAATTCAATTCTAACCATGGACTAATTGTATAGATATTGGCAAATTTGTCACGTCTTCCGAGGAATTTATTGACAATTGCTAGAGGAAGGGGTATATTAGGGGCAGATTTTCTGAAGTTTTATGTCCCTATCTAAAGTTATCAATCACGGAGAGGGGGAGAAACATAGCTTATCAAAGGCTCTGCTCAAATCCTTTTCTCTAGTCACGGCCACTGCGATCGGATGTATTAGTATCGCCACCAGTGCCACTGCGGCCAGTTTTTCCTTCGCTTTCGGTAGCAAGGGTACGGTGAACGGTCAGTTCAATAACCCCTTCGGTATCGCCGTCGGTAGCGGTGGTAATATCTATGTAGCCGATACTGCCAACAACCGCGTACAGGTGTTTAACTCCAATGGAGTCTTCCAGTCCACTTTCGGTAGCCTCGGTACGGGGAACGGTCAGTTCAGTTCACCCAGTGGTATCGCGGTCGGTAGCGGTGGTAATATCTATGTGGCTGATACCAACAACAATCGCGTACAGGTATTCAACTCTAGTGGTGTCTTCCAGTCCACTTTCGGTAGCTCCGGTACGGGGAACGGTCTGTTCGGTTGGCCCCAAGGTATCGCCGTCGGTAGCGGTGGTAATATCTATGTAGCCGATACGCTCAACGATCGCATACAGGTGTTTAACTCCAGTGGAGTCTTCCAGTCCGCTTTCGGGAACGGTTATTTGAGTATGCCCCAAGGTATTGCCGTCGGTAGCGGTGGTAATATCTATGTAGCCGATACTGCCAGCAACAGCGTACAGGTGTTCGACTCTGGTGGTACCTTGCTGTTCACTTTCGGTAGCTTCGGTACGGGGAACGGTGAGTTCTTTTCACCCACTGGTATCACTGTCGATGGCGGTGGTAAGATCTATGTGGCCGATACTCTCAACAACCGCGTACAGGTATTCAACCCCAGTGGTGTCTTCCAGTACGCTTTCGGTAGCCTCGGTTCGGGGAACGGTCAGTTCAATAACCCCTCCGGTATCGCTGTCGGTGGCGGTGGTAATATCTATGTAGCTGATACGTTCAACAATCGCGTACAGGTATTCAGAACGCCCGAACCTTCTAGTATTATCGGATTAGGCATACTAGGGGGCGGTTTAGTGGTGCGTCGCCTCGCTAAACGTGGTTAATCGCTGTGGAGTGGGGAGATGAGTTAAAATTTTCCTAATTCCCCACCCTTTGCGGTTAAAAGCTTTAATTGTCCTGCTGTCTTTGTAATTCCTCGATAGTTGCGCCGGATAAATCAGTAAATCGGGCGATTTCTGGGATAGGAAAGCCTTTTAAAATAACTATAAAGTACCAAACAGACCTAACGTGATT
The DNA here is from genome assembly GCA_002282935.1 of Microcystis sp. LSC13-02. GTDB lineage: Bacteria > Cyanobacteriota > Cyanobacteriia > Cyanobacteriales > Microcystaceae > Microcystis. The sequence goes on from MTBT01000236.1 coordinate 1,510, forward strand.
TTCCCTGCACCGCCACCAACTAAAACCATCGGTAAATCGCAGGTGCTAATCATAGTAAAGAGATCAGATACTTATTTTAGATCATGATTTAATCCTGTTTTAATTTCACAAACATAATTAACGGTAGTATAATCGGTCTGAATAATTAACTTTCCATCAGCCAAGAATTTTATATATAGGGTTTATCTTCAATAGTTGCCTTGAAAATTAGGTAAGGATTCCAGACAGGTCAAACATTGATGAAATAGGGGATGTTTGGGCTACATAAGCAATAGAAAGTTACCTTTTCTCTAAAATCAGTAAATATTCGGATTTCATGCCATCAGGATTTTTATTCTTGCGGGATTTGAATAATTGTCTAGTTTTAATTCTATCCTCAAAGACGGTATTAAAAATAAAGCCATTTTCCTGAAAATATTCCTGTAATATTCGCCAAGTTTCTACTTCCACTCCATCCACTTTCGGATTACCGACAAAAATGCAAGCTTTCCCAGCTTGTTTTAATTTTCTGGTGGCATTTTCTAAAGCATTGATAGTGTGACAAAAATAGGAATCGAGTATTTTATGTAAATTCTCTTTCTCTAAACTCGATCTCACCTGATGCAATGTTTCGGTTTCGATTAATCTGGTAGCCTCTCGGTAGGGAATTTCTAGCTTAGAGATTTTTTGCACTTCTTTTTCTGTATATCCTAACCAATATAAATCTAGTTTTGCTGTTCTGATATATTCCTGTGCTTGCAGATAGGGGGGTGAACTAATTAAACAATCTAACTCTAGATTTTGATCGATCTCAAAAGTGGCACTATCTACTCCTCCATAAAAAAGCACCTGATTACAATTATGCCAAGTTATGGCAATATATTGATTGACGCTGGTTAAAGTTTCAAAACTCATCTCTTTAATCGTTCGTTTTAATTCCTCTTGCCAATCTCTTTGTAATAGTTCCTGTATATCTGATTTTTTGTATTTAGATTGAAATAATTTAGGTTTGGTATGTTCTGCATAGGAAAACTGCTTACTAACTTTCACTAAAACCGCTTGAATGATCTGGGAATAAAAATCAGGTTCTAGACTTTTTTGACCTGCCCAAAGTTTCTGTAAAACTGCTAAAATTTCCTCTGGATACCAATAATTTAAATTTGACCACTGAGGGATAAATTTATCCTTGCTGGCAAAAACTTCTAAGATTTTTTTATCTAACTCTGAGTAACTCAATAGTTCTTGGTGTTCTGTGATCTTAATCGGTATAATATGGTTTAAAAGATAATTCAGGTCAGTTAAAACCGCATTTCTTTGACAAAGTTTAGCCTCTAAACCCACCGTACCCGAACCAGCAAAAGGATCGATAATCCAATCATCCTTTTTAGTGTAAGTATCAAGGCAAAATCTAACCACTTGGGGAATAAATTTGGCAGGATAATAATAGATGCCATGGGTTAGATAACTGGTGCTGGTGATTTCTGGTACTAAATCTCGAAAAGAAACTAATCGTGGGGTTCCCCGATTAAATTCTTCTAAATTATTAAAATCGAAAAGTTCTAACTGCATGATTCGGCTATCAATTCTTCCTAGGGTAGGCCAGCTAATTAAAATAAAGATTAAAACCGTAGTCGATCAATATTCTAACTTATCGTCCCTTAACCTAACCGAGAACTCAACTTTTTTACTTTTTACTTTTTACTTTTTACTTAACGTGATATACTGCCAGAGGAAAAAATGACGTTTTAATTAGTCTGCGTGAATAGCCAATCCTCGACGATCATAGAACAGGTTAGAGTCCTTGACCCCCTGACACAAACCGATCGCATTGCCGATGTCTGGATTGAGGAGGGGGTAATTAAAGCGATCGAATCTCAGCTTCCCCCAAGAGAAAATAGTAACTATATTTCTGGTCAAAACTGTATTTTTGCTCCCGGATTAGTCGATCTCTACAGTCATTCCGGGGAACCCGGCCACGAGGACCGAGAAACCCTCGCATCTTTGCTCAAAGCGGCCACGGCCGGAGGCTGCACCCGGTTGGCAATTCTCCCCAATACTCTCCCCCCTCTCGATCACCCCGCACTTATTAGCACATTACAGCAAAAAAGTCAAGGGTTTTTTGACTCAAAATCGACTCGTCTGCATTTTTGGGCAAGTCTCACCCTAGGAAGACAAGGGCAAAAAATGACGGAATTAGCCGATTTAATGCCTGTAGCGGTGGGTTTTACCGATAATCGCGGTCTAGAAGATTTGGGACTGTTGCGGCACTTATTGGAATACCTAAAACCCTTCGGTAAAAATATCGCCCTTTCCCCCGTAAATCAGCAATTAAGAGGTAATGGAGTCATGCGCGAGGGAGAAACCTCGATTCGCTTCGGTTTACCCGGAGATCCTGCTATTTCCGAAACCACTGCTTTAGCAACAATTTTAGAAATCGTCGGCGAAATTAATACACCTGTTCACCTAATGCGAATTTCTACCCGTCGAGGAGTGGAATTAATTCGCGAGGCAAAAATGCGGGGATTGCCGATAACCGCTAGTGTGACGTGGTTGCATCTCCTCTTAAATACAGGATCGATCGCCAGCTATCATCCCAGTTTACACCTCGCTCCACCCTTGGGCAACGAAAGCGATCGCAAGGCGTTAATTGCGGCAATTAAGGAGGGAATTATCGATGCAATTGCGATCGATCATCGTCCCTATACCTACGAAGAAAAAACCGTTTCTTTTGCAGAAGCACCCCCCGGCGCGATCGGGTTAGAATTAGCTTTACCGCTACTCTGGGAAAAATTAGTAATAACCGGGCAATTATCAGCTTTACAATTATGGCAAGCGCTTAGTCTCAATCCCTGTCATTGTTTACAACAAAAACCGGCATCTCTCAACCCCGGCAATCCCGCGGAAGCAATTCTTTTTCATCCCCAAGCAAGCTGGAAAGTAACGGCAAATAATCTTCACTCCCTCAGTCATAATACTTTCTGGTTAAATCAAACAATTACGGGAAAAGTGTTAGAAATGTGGAATTTTTAAAGGGTGGCCAATTTCTATCTTGAGACTCTCCTAGTTTTTTGGATAATGATCAGCTAGAATTCTAGAGAGAACTAGAGTAATGTCATGGAAAAAGAACTGGTATCAGAAAAGCGCGGTTATCTGCTTCGCACGGTGGCAGAAGCTAAAGAAATTGTCCTTAATTGGTTGCGGGAAATAAATTTAGTTAATGCGATTAAATTAGGTTTACCAGAAGTGGATGACAGATATCATATTTGGCGAATTCCTTTATGTAATGAACAGAAAAAAACCGTTGGGGAAGTGGTGATCGATGCCTACACCACCGAAATTTTATTAGATAAAACAACTCGGACTGAAATTATTATCGCTCGTCTGTTAAAACAGGATGAATCTAAATTAGAAACCCGCAAGAAACCCAAAAAAGAATATAAGCTTTCCTCTCTGAGAAATACCATCGGATTTGGTGATTGTAGCGAACTTTTGGAGGAAATGCCCGCAGAAAGTGTTGATTTAATCTTTACCTCACCACCCTATTTTAATGCTCGTCCGGAATATTCAGAATTTGAAGAATACGAAAGCTATCTATTGAAGCTGCGACAGGTAATCAGAAAATGTCATCGAGTTTTGAGTGAAGGACGTTTTTTTGTCATTAATATTTCTCCCGTGCTGTTGCGTCGTGCTTCCCGTAATCAAGCTTCTAAACGTATTGCTGTCCCCTTTGATTTACATCGAATTTTTATTGAAGAAGGTTACGATTTTATTGATGATATTATTTGGCTAAAACCAGAGGGAGCAGGGTGGGCAACTGGTAGAGGACGCAGATTTGCCGCCGATCGCAATCCTCTCCAATACAAAACTGTGCCGGTGACTGAATACGTTTTAGTCTATCGTAAACATACGGATTTACTCATCGATTGGCATATTCGCAATCATCCCGATCAAGAAGTAGTAAAAGCCTCAAAAATTGCCGATGGTTATGAACGCACTAATGTCTGGAAAATTAACCCAGTCACCAACTCAAAACATCCCGCCGCTTTTCCTGTAGAATTGGCAGAAAAAGTGATTACCTATTACTCTTTTAAAGGTGATGTGGTTTTAGATCCCTTTGCCGGTTCAGGAACCGTGGGATTAGCAGCAGCTTCTTTAGATAGACGTTTTGTTTTATTCGAGAGTAATTTTAATTATATTGAACTGATACGAAAGTTAATTACTGAAGGCAATAAGATTGATTTAGACTCAGTTATTTGGCTTAATTGTCCGTTAGAAAACTAACAATGATCGAGGTAAACACCATGACAGCCAGTAAAAGTCACGCTTATTTTACTCCAAAAGACTATCTAGAAATAGAGAAAATTAGTCCCATTAAACACGAATATATGCAAGGGCAAATCTTGGCGATGGCCGGGGCCAGTAAAGCCCATGTTATCATCACAGGTAATCTTTCAGCCCAATTAATTAATCATTTACGGGGTAGTGGTTGTCTTGCCTAAGCTACCGATATGAAAGTGTGTCTCCCTAGCTTAAATATCTTCTATTATCCCGATTTTGCCATTACTTGTGACCAACGGGATCGAGTTTCCGAGGAGGATTTTATTCTGCATCCACGAGTGATTATCGAAGTTTTATCCGACTCCACAGCAGCCTTTGATAGAGGCGATAAATTTGCCAATTATCAAACTATCCCCGAATTACAGGAATATCTTCTGATTCATCAACAACAAGTCTTAATTGAACAATATCAACGTCAATCTAACAACCTCTGGATTCCCCATATTTATCAAGCGGGAGATTTAATCACTATTAACTGTATTAACTTTTCTTGTCCGATAGAAATTCTTTATCAAAACCTAGAAATTCTTAGCTAGAATCTTGTCCGTAAAAATGGTAAAATGGGTTCAGGTGTTAGGAAGAATTTGCCCTATTTCCTAAACCCCTAACAACTTAGACAATTAACCCCTTTGTCGAGTATTAATCACCTCACCGGCTGCATTAACTAACTCTAGCTGTAGCGGCATTTGTCCCATAGCGTGAGTGGAACAACTTAAACAGGGATCATAGCAACGAATACCCGCTTCCACCCGGTTTAACATCGCTTCGGGAATTTCGCCACCATGGATATAATGTTGGGCGATTTGTTTCACTGTTTGATTCATGGCCAAATTATTATTACCCGTGGCAATAATCAAATTCACCGTTTCAATCAAACCATTTTCATCCACTTTATAATCATGGAATAAAGTACCCCGGGGCGCTTCACTAACTCCCACCCCTTGCAGATTATTAATTCCTGCTTCGGCCCGGCAGCGTTGAGAAACTATATCGGGATCGTCGATTAAAAGTTCGATACGCTCTAAACAGCCCAAAATCTCCACTAAACGAGCATAATGATAGTAAAAAGAAGAGGTTGCTACACCACCGACCCGATGGCGATATTCCCGTAACTCGATATCCGCCCCATCCGTGCCAAAATGGGAACAAACATTTAAGCGCGCCAACGGACCTACTCGATAGATACCGTTGGGATAACCGAGGGGTTTATAGTAGGGAAACTTCAAATAAGACCATTTTTCCACTGATTCGCCGATATAATCGCGATAATTGTCTTCGCTGAGGTTATCGGCCACAATATTGCCTTGACTATCAGTAAAACGAATATGACCGCCGTAGTGTTCCCACTCATCCCGTTTACCGACCAATCCCATAAACAGGGAAGGGAAATTACCAAAAGCGGCGATTTCGGTGGTTAAATTGTCTAGAAGTCCTTTAAACAGGTTTAAAGCCGTGTAAAGAGTCGCTTTAGACTCCGGCAGTCGTTCTTTAATCCATTGTCGCCCTTCTTCGCTCAAAGGAGAACGCACACCTCCCGGGACAGACCAAGCGGGGTGAATTTTTTTCGCTCCCAAAAGTTCAATAACTTTCTGTCCAAATTGACGTAAACGGATGCCCGCTCGTGCTAGGTCGGGATCGGCCGCGATTAAACCGAAAACATTCCGTTTAGCGGGATCACTTTCCCAACCAAGCAGAAAATCGGGACTGCTAAGATGGAAAAAGCTTAAAGCATGGGATTGGGTTAACTGTCCCAAATTCATCAAGCGCCGCAGTTTTTCACCCGCGGGGGGGATTTGCACCGCTAGAATTTTATCGCCAGTTTTGGCGGCACAAAGTAGGTGACTAACGGGGCAAATGCCGCAAATTCGGGCAGTAATTCCCGCCATCTCCCACATCGGCCGTCCCTCGCAGAATTTCTCGAAACCGCGATACTCGACCACATGAAAACGCACGTCATCCACTTCCCCCGCATCGTCAAGGAAAATCGAGATCTTGGCATGGCCTTCGATCCGGGTGACGGGATCGATAACGACGGTTTTAGTCATAGTAAGTCCTCATCGAAAATTTTGGGTCTGAAACCCCGTCGTTCTACGACGGCTTTACCGTTAAATACTAGCGCATTTACCAAATATATGCTAAAATG
>MTBT01000237.1 GCA_002282935.1 Microcystis sp. LSC13-02
GCACCATGGCGTTTAACCTCAATGGTTTCAACTTCAACCAGTCGATTCTCGATTCTCAAGGTCGTGTAATTGGTACTTGGGCCGATGTGTTAAACCGCGCTGGTATCGGTATGGAAGTAATGCACGAGCGTAATGCACATAACTTCCCCTTAGACTTGGCTAGTGGTGAACAGGCTCCTGTGGCTCTGATTGCTCCCGCTATCAATGGTTAATTCCTAGTCTGAATGAAAAGGCACTCCCGCGAGGGGGTGCTTTTTTGTTGTTAGAATTATGATATAGCTCGATGTTAAATGGATGCAGATTTTATGCTATCACCTCAAATTATTGAACTGGAACAAAAGTTACGAAATTTTTCTGTGGAAGATAAACAATGGTTATTGGAGCAGTTACATCAACAATTAGGATTGAATAATCAAAAAACAACTAAACAAGCATTAATGGATAGTTGGAATGAAGCTTATAGTGATGGATTGGACGAATCAGAAACTTTAATGTTAGAGGGAATACGCCATCAACAACGTCACTTATCTGAATAAATATGACGATTTTTCAAGGAGAGATTTATTGGATTGATTTAGGAGAACCACAAGGTTCTGAACCTGCTTATCTTCGTCCTTGTGTTGTGGTGCAAAATGATGCTCTGAATCAGTCACAAATTGGGACGGTTATTGTGTGTGCATTAACAACCAATTTGAGACGAGCAAAAGCTATTGGTAATGTTTTATTGAATGAGGGTGAAGGGAATTTACCTGAATCCAGTGTTGTTAATGTTTCACAGGTTTTCACGGTTGATAAACGTCTTTTAACGGAGTCTATCGGAAGACTTTCTCGGGAAAAAATCAAATTAATTATTCAGGGAATTAAGTTGGTTATTGAACCTCAAGAACTGGAATAGTGTTGAGTTATAATAAGGATTTAAGAAATCTGTTACACAGCTATATTTCTTTTAAGATAGGATTTAAACACAGGATTAATAGGAAAATAGGACGAGGTTTCTGATGGTAATTTATCCAGTAAACAGCGTCTCATTAATGACTGAATAGCTGCCCAAAATTGGGATTGAGAAAGGTCAAGATTAGCAGTTTTGGGAAATTTTTCTACCGCTTCAGTCTGATTAGCTAACCAGTGAATCACCTTTTTTTCTGCTGCGGATAAACGCTGTAAATGGGATTCAATTAAGGTTTCTATATCCCCTAAATAAATTTCATCTTGCATTTGCTCTAAAAATAAAGAAACAGTATTCTTTGAAGATTTCTTCAAATTCTGTTGTTAAACCTTGCAAGTATAAAGTTTTAATTTTATCGGATTTTAAGGTGACAAAATCTCTGGGAAGTTCCCAACTAATTAAAATCAAACAACTGTGATGAGATGTGGTAGCAATTTGCTGAAAAAATTTATGATAATCCTGACAGTCGCTTAAATATTTACCTGCTAATTCCCCCGGTTTAAAAATATTCTGCACATCATCAAGAATAACTAAACAACGATAGGAGCTTAGATAATCTATTATATCAGGTAAGGGGGTTGATAGAGATTGGGTGAAAAACTGTTTTAGATCATCTTTGAGAGCGATTAATTGAGGAATAGTTTCCAGACTGCGATAAATAATATAATCAAATTGTGGGGCAATTTCTGAAACTAATTTAAGGGTTAAAGCTGTTTTTCCGATTCCAGTTAACCCATAAATGGTAATTAATCGAGTTTTATTATCTAGCCATTCTTTTAAGGTTGATATTTCTAAGTTAGGTCCATAGTTATACCTTAATTCCGGTGCTTTTGTTAGGTCAATTATGGGGGATAGATGATCATTATCTGGGAAATTTGAAGACTTTTTTAAGTTGTTTTCTGAGTAGGGATTATTTTCTCTACAGATATTTATATGGTTACTGCCGATATTATTACCATGATGGTTAACAAAGTGATAAATAATAGATGAAGCTTTAGTTTCTAAAATAGAACGAACATTAGACTTTTTTATATCTTCTTGAAAAACATCTGATAACAGTTGCCACAATTTCCATGCTTCTTTTTTTATATGGTCATAACTGCGCTGATTATCTTTGGCAATTTTTTCATAATCTTGATGTTCCCAAATACCCTGTAAGATGGATTCTTGCAACGAATCAAGATGTTTACTGGTTTTCTCTAATACCTGTTTATCTGTCCATTCTAAAAGGGTTTGAATATCCATATAAGTAAGTGATAGAACATTTGTATTGCTGGTTGGGATAAGGGAACATATTTTAGTTTTCTCGTTTTTTTATCAGACTAATAATCATTTTACTTTACTCTTGCAAAATATCAACTATTATTTTATCTCTTTTTGCTCACCTCATCCTATCCGTCCAGATAGGAGAAGATAAGTTTCTAATTTATGAATTGAACCCTGCGCTATATTTAAAAATCTGACATATTCGCTACGGACTACTACGGACTGATGACAACTTTCTGTTAAAACACACCAAGTTGTAATTAGGGGTTGAGAAGAATACTGTGCTAAGGTTTGCTGTGCTATTAGATGATATTGATCTTTATTGTTAAATAAAGCCACCCAGAACCCAGTATCAACGATGATCATATTTAGCTTTTAATCCTTCTTTGAGAACGGATTTATAATTAGTAGAAAGGTCGGATTCTGCACTAATACAACCGATTAATCCAGATTCTTTTAAAATGTCTAGGGTACTTTGAGCTTCAGGGTTTATTTTTGCTGCAATCTCTGGCTTTTTTACCAAAGAATAGCGTTTTTTTAATAACTCAATAAAATCAATCAGTAAGTTTTGTGCTTCTTCAGGTAATTGGTTAATATCTTGTTGAATTTGTTCTAAGTTAATCATTAATTTTCCTCTGTTAAGGTTTTTAAATAGGCTGCTAATCTTTAAGCGACTGTTTCTGACATTTAAACCTCCTGATTTGTTTCCGACTGTCACCTGTTACTTAATCGATTAATATTAATGCCAATGCTTGATTAATAATTTTATTTTTATCGATCATAGCCTCAATTTCTTCGGGTTGATATATACCATCAAAAGCTTCTAATGCCGCTTGTCTTAAAGCTGAAGAATAAGCATCATCTAAGGTTTCTTTTAATTCTTCTATTGTTAGATAATTTCCTCCAGTTTTACGTCGTTGATTAATGCGTTGAATCTGTTTAACAGAATTAGAAATAGAGGTTTCCCATGAGCGCGTACTGCGTTTTTCTGCCTGCTGTTTAATCAGATGTAATAAGACAATAATGCTAAAGCTAAAAATCTTATTGAGCTTATCATCTTTGCTCATTTCTGTCATTTCCTCTACCAAGATTAAGGCATCGGGAATATTGCCAGCTAGTAATAGATTTTTTAACTCTAATAATTCTTCCATTTTTCGCCTTTTTTTGACTGATTAACCTCTTAATTTACTAATTTGTCCTTCAAATTAGATCTTGTTAAAGTTGGAAAAATAAGCGAAAACTTTTGCTTGTTCTCTTGCCTTATTAACAAAAGTTTAGGCTTGTTTGATCATCCTTGCCCTCCTTTTTGCCACTAAATCCCACTTTATCCCACAAAAATTATTGTATCAGAAAATCCAAAATGGCCACAAATTCCCACAGACAAAACCAAAGTGAACATCTAGATTGTAAGAATCACTCAGTTTTTTGGATTTTTATCAGGTTATGAACAAGATACTAGCTAATTGTATCAGCTTAGGGATCGGATTGGGTGCGATCGGGGTAGCTTTCCCCGCACAAGCCGCCTCTTTTCAGGGGTTAGGGGACTTACCGGGGGGTATTTTCCATAGCCTAGCTTCTGGAGTATCAGCAAATGGGTCTGTTGTTGTTGGTCGAGGTAATAGTGCTAATGGATTTGAGGCATCCCGTTGGACACAAGCAACGGGAATGGTGGGAGTAGGGAACTCACCGATCATGCACTATGCTTGGGGAGTATCAGCAGATGGGTCTGTTGTTGTTGGTCAAGGCTATAACTTTATTGCTAATGGTCCGGAGGCACTCCGTTGGACACAACAGACAGGAATAATCCGACTAGGGGACTTACCGGGGGGGGGTTTCGGTAGCCAAGCTCATGGAGCATCGGCAGATGGGTCTGTTGTTGTTGGTGTTGGCAATAGTGCTAATGGTCAGTACGAGGCATTCCGTTGGACACAAGCAACGGGGATGGTTGGACTAGGAGACTTACCGGGAGGGAGTTTCTCTAGCTGGGCTTATAGAGTATCAGCAGATGGATCTATTATTGTTGGTTACAGTAATAGTGCTAATGGTCAAGAGGCATTCCGTTGGACACAAGGGACGGGGATGGTAGCACTAGGAGACTTATCTGGGGGTAGTTTCAATAGCCTTGCTTGGGGAATATCAGCAGACGGTTCTGTTGTTGTTGGTGGTAGCAGTAGTGCCAATGGTACTGAGGCATTCCGTTGGACTCAAGGGACGGGAATGGTGGGGCTAGGGGACTTAGCTGGAGGTGATTTCTATAGCTATGCTTATGGAGTATCAGCCAATGGTTCTGTTGTAGTTGGTTATGGAAATAGTGCTAATGGTAATGAGGCATTTATCTGGAATAGTACCCAAGGGATGCGGAGTTTAAAACAGGTTTTAACTAATGATTATGGTTTAAATTTAGCGGGTTGGACTTTAAATGATGCGACGGGAATTTCTGCTGATGGGTTAACGGTTGTGGGTAGTGGAATTAACCCTAGTGGTAATACTGAAGCTTGGATCGCTCGTTTAGATGCACAAAATAATCAATCTGTACCGGAGCCTAGTTCTATTGTGGGGTTAGGGCTGTTTTCTCTGGTGGGTTTTTTAATTAAGAAATGGTCATAATCTAACCTAACTTTGATGAGAAAGTCCATAAATTACCTATTTTTGGCATCTCAATCAGTTAGCGTCTAAATCATTAGATAAAAGGGCATCCTCGAAAGGGGGGCTTTTTTGTTGTTCGGATGTATCAATCGAGCTACAATAAAAGGGACTTCTTTAGGCGAAAATATGGCTACAGGCATCGATATTAGCGAATTTATTGTTGCTAGTCCGGATATTTGTAATGCTCGTCCCCGGATCGCAGGAACTAGAATCACGATTCAAAGTTTAGTCATGGATCATAAAACGGGAATGAGTGCCGAAGCGATCGCTAAGGAGTATCCTCAATTAAGTCTGGCTCAAATTTATAGCGCTCTAGCGTATTATCACGCGAATAAAGAACAGATAGAGGCCGATATCGATGCTTACCGAGCGGATTGTGAAGACTGGGAATCCCGATATCGAGCCGGTGAATTGTAATGAGTCAAATCCGTCTCTACCTTGATGAAGATGCGGGTCAACGCTCGGTCGTGGAAGCTTTGCGGAATCTGAAGATTGATGTAATTACCACTTGGGAAGCGAAAAACATTCAGCTATCCGATCCCGATCAACTGGTTTGGGCAACCCAGCAAGGTCGGGTAATTTATACTTTTAATGTAGGCGATTTTTGTCGATTGCATAAATCCTATATGACGCGCTCGATCAGCCATACGGGAATTATTGTGGCCGCAAAACAAAGATATTCCGTGGGAGAACAGGTAAAAGCTATTGCTAATTTAATCGCTACCCGCTCTGCCGAAGATATCAAGAATAAACTCGTCTTTTTAGGGGATTATCTAGAATAGAAGGCGGTCAGTAAGGTATAGCCATTTCAATTAAAATTGAGAATATTAATCCCAGAGTTCATAAGGGTTTTGTCGGTCTAGAGTGTATCAGACTTATCTGAAATGACTATAACTAATGATTTCGTTAGTACCGGAGCCTAGTTCTATATTAGGGTTAGGGCTGTTTTCTTTGGTGGGTTTTTTAATTAAGAAACGGTCATAATCTAACCTAACTTTGATGAGAAAGTCCATAAATTCCCTATTTTTGGCATTTCAATCAATTAGCATCTCAATCATTAGATAAAAGGGCATCCTCGAAAGGGGGGCTTTTTTGTTGGTGTATAATGGCGATATATTCTGAAGGATTGAGGAATAACCGATGAGTCATGCCAGACAAAGTTTATCATCCATTTATGAAGAAGATTATCAGCAATGGCTAGATGAGACAGTTTTATTGTTAAAAAATCGTCAAGTTGATAGTTTAGACTATGAGCATTTAATTGAGGAGTTAGAAGCTTTGGGAAGGGAACAAAAAAATGCGGTTGAGAGTTTAGTAATTCAAATCATACAACATCTTTTATTCTATCAGTATTGGTCAAGCGAAAGAGAAGATAACGAGCGACATTGGCGAGGTGAATTAATTGGTTTTCGGACTCAATTGGAATTAAGATTAACGACCAATCTCAGAAACCATTTATCTAATCGTCTCGATTATCTTTATGGTAAAGCCAGAAAAATGGCAGAGGTGAAAACGGATTTAAAATTACCCTCGGCAAGTCCTTATACTTTAGCTGATATTTTAGACGAAGATTGGCTTCCTGAAATTAGGTAAAGAATTATTCAGATAATTTTAGCTAGGATGGAACCTAGTTTTTTAAGATAATTCTTAATTTAAAATCTTCACTTTTTGGATGCTTAGATCGTTGAGCCTATTCTAATTCATCTGTAGAGATTTAAGAGAATATAATCACCACAAAATTAACCAGATTGCCTGGTAAATAATCGCATTTTATCACAATTTCTGCTAATTCGTTGACTCCATATTTTCCTTTAAAAGCCTCTAAAGTAGCTTGTCCTAAAGCTAAATCATAAGCGTCTTTTCAGGTCTATTGTAATTCTTCATCTGTTATAATACCCTTCCGTTTTACCCCGTTTATTGCTTCTTTGAATCTGTTTAAGCTAAGACGTATTTTAACCGCTTATCCTTAGATTAGCTGAATCTCCCCCAATCCTTTTACTGTTGCCTCTTGCCTAATCTCAACAAGCAATTTAAATGCGCGGGCAGCTTAATTAATTTATTCAGAGAGGAATCGTCGGATTAAATCTTCCCGTGAAGACTCCAATAATAAACGACTAGACTCCATCGGTGATAACTTGAGCAAATCATCAATAACTTTTATCAAAGACTCATCCAATTCTCCAAACCTCACTTGCATTAAATTTTCAATAATTTGTCGTTGTCCTTGTTGAAGTC
>MTBT01000238.1 GCA_002282935.1 Microcystis sp. LSC13-02
AGAAGGATAATGCAAGGTTTTTGAAAGTCCCAATCCTATTTTCTTGCACTAACATCGGACTTTAACAGGTCAAAAGCTTTATTTTAAAAGGTTTTTACCATTATTCAGCAACCCCTAAGTAGGTGGGTGGAATTAAATATAAGATCAACGTAGGTTGGGTTGAAGCATGAAACCCAACGCCCGCATAGTTTATGAAGTGCGCTAACCCATCCTACAAATAATTGTGCCTCCCTACTTAGAGGCTGATAGTTTACTGCTATAAGCTTCTCTAGAATCCTCTCGAATACCTTGCTATGAATAACAAAATAATCTTAACATTTATAGGCTTGACTTTTTTAGCAAGTTGTGCTGATAGTAAACAGTTTCAATGTCAAAAAATCTATCGGATTGCCAACGAAGTAGCCCAAGAAACCAAATCCTTAACCAACGGTCAAGGGAGAGAAATTGACCAAAAAAGTTGGCTATTAGCCGCCGATAAAATCGAACAGGCCGCGGAAAATATGAAAAAATTAGCCCTGAAGGATACCGAACTAGATAAATATAAGACTGCTTTCGCTCAAGTTTACGAAGATTATGCCACGGCCACTCGTGAAATAATTCAAGTTATCGAAACTCGCGATAAAAACGGGGCAAAATTAGCACAGGAAAAGGTAAGAAAGGCCGGACAATTAGAAAAAGAAACTGGCGAAGCTTTTAATACCTATTGTCAAGCACAGTAAAGCAGTTATGAGTTATCAGTTAGAAGGTATTGGGGTTTTGGGGTATTAGTTAAAATTTCCCCATTTCCCCATTTCCCTATCTCCCCATCACCTCACTCCTATACTTTAGGGTTTAATCGCATACAAAGTGCCGACATTTTTACTGCGAGGCATCCGGGAGAAGATGATAAAACCGAATTCTTGCAGATGCTTAACTAAAGCATCGGGACCCTTTTTATGCCATTCCATCATGATAATTTTCATCTGTCCCAATTGACCAGTTGCCGCTAAAGAATCGAGGATTTCGTATTCGGAACCTTCACAATCAATCTTGGCAACTATATCGATGTCGGGATAATCAGAGGTAATACCTTTAAACACATCGGTGAAAGGTTTAAGAATTAAATTGGCTGTAGCGGTTTGTTTCGAGGCAAAAGGTTTTAATTGCTCGTCAATTCCCGTAATTCCGACACTCCCTTTGACAGCATAATCGTATTCTACTTGAATAATTTCATCCCGAGCGCCGACTCCATAATCAAAAGCTTTAATCTTCTCCGCTAGATTAGGATTGAGGGCAAAATTTCTTAAAGCTTGGTCGTAGGTAGCCTTAAAAGGTTCGTAACTATAGACAGCTTTTACATTAGCTCGATTGGCAAAAAAGAGACTAGCAAAACCCGTATTCATACCAATATCGATCGCTACACAGGGCTTGTCATAGAGGAAATTATATACACCTAAAAGAAAAATTTCATGGACGATATCTAAATCCTGTCCCGTCTCGATAATTAACTTAACTCCATCGATCTCGATAATTAGTAACCCGTTCTCATCGATATAAAATTTACAATCGGCCAGAGATTTTAGTGCGTTAGCTTTGTTAAAAACTTTGCTACCCAAGAGGAAATCCTGCTTATTTTTGCTTAAACTGATACCTAGGGGTTTGTAAAAAAGTTGACCAGACTTAGTATCATATTCTACATAATTGGGATTAATATTATGCTCTGCCAACTGACTAGACCAATATTCATCGGTGATATGGGGGTAAGTCTTAAATTGCCGATAGCGTTTATGTACATCTAACAGTTTTTGATAAAGCATTGCTTGTCTAGCCTCGATTTTTTAGGATTGCTGGAGGTAATTTTATGGACAAGTTTGACAAAGTTTGATAGACTTGTCAAGAAAATCCCTCGTCTCTGAGCATCAGAAGTCAGGAAACCCATCTCAAACAAGGTTACACAGACCATCAGGAGTTAACACGCCTTGAATTACTCTGATTTTATATTTTGGTGGATATTAATCCTTTTTAGTGTTCCTTTCTTAACGGCACGCTATATAGGGAAGTCCTTCAATCTCTGGCGAGGTGTTTTTGATGAGGTCGGATTAGCGGTGCTGTCCCTAATCCTGTTTTATTACGCCAGTCGCACCAGTTTCCTCGTTTTCATCGTTTCTCTAGCCTTTAACTACATTATGGTCTGGCTAGTGCTGAAAATGAGCGGCTGGAAAGCGAATCTCCTAGCCACTATCGTTATCGTCATCGATATTCTTGTCCTTGCCTACTTCAAGTATTTCGGCTTTTTTGTGCAGGAAATCATCGGATTGTTCGTTTCTCTCCCCCCTAACTGGAAGGAACTTTCCCCAATTCCCGTGCCTAGCCAAATCCCGCCGGGGGTATCCTTCTATACCTTCCAGATGGTGGCTTTCGTGGTGGACTCCCTACGGGAAAAGAAAAAGAAACCCCTAGCCGTCCTCGATTATGTCAATTTTATCTCCTTTTTCCCGCAAATTGTCGCAGGTCCGATCGAGCGTCGCCGGGATTTATTACCACAAATGGAGGGATTTCGCCTCAAATTTACAGGAGAAAACTTCGAGAAGGGTTTGCGTTGGCTTTCCCTCGGTTTATTTATGAAATTTGTCCTCGCCGATAACATTGCTCCCTACATCGAATTAGATAAGATGATTGACAATGCTTGGTATATCTGGTTTGAGGCCTTTTTATTCACCCTGAGAATCTATTTTGACTTCGGCGGTTATAGCTTTATTGCTGTTGGTTTAGCCTATTTTGTCGGGGTTAGATTGGAATTAAACTTTTTAGCACCCTACACATCCCAAAGTATTAACGAATTTTGGCGACGTTGGCATATTACCCTTAGCACTTGGTTTCGGGATTATGTGTTTTTACCCCTCATGGGTTCCAATAAAAATTGGGCGCCTTTTTATCTATTCATTACTTTTACTCTCTCTGGTTTCTGGCACGGTGCGGCCTGGAATTTCATCTTTTGGGGTGCTTACCACGGGGCATTATTATTATTACTGCGTTATCTAGGCCGACCTTTCTATGCTTTCGTCGGAAAATACGTTTCTCAGCCACAAATTGTCTCCTGGGCTTTAACGCAATTGGCTGTCATTTTTGGTTGTCTCTTTTTCATGGAGATTAACACCAGAAGATTAATCGGGAAAATGTTGGTAATCGCCAATCCTTTCAATTATTCCTTAGCTAATATCGGAGAAATTTTTAGTTCCTATAGTCTCAATCAAGGAGCAGTTTTAAGCGTTGCTTTAGTTCTTGGTATCATTGTTTTAATCCTCGAACATCTGGCTATTGCCCAGAAAAAATTTGAATATGAACTATTGTTATCACCTTGGCTGTCTAAAATATTGCTAGGTTTAACTATTCTCCTAGCTTCCACTAATACCGGTGACTTTATTTACTTTGAATTCTGATGAATACTAAATCCTTTAACATTTTCCCCTGGTTAGCCTCTGTGGGGGTCGCTTGGTCCCTCGGCTTTGTTTACAATGTCATCTACGGTGGCGAATTAAGCTGGTTGCGGATGATGTACGAAGAAAAATCAGCGATCGCAGCTAGGGTCGAAGGACCGCGGCGTTTAATCGTCACGGCAGGATCGGGAGCGCATTATAGCATAAATTCGGAATTAATGGCCAAAGAATTGGGAATGCCTGTGGTTAACTTCGGTTTACAGGGGGACATCGGGTTAAATGTCATTGCCGCTATGATTCTCGAAAAAGCACGCAAAGGGGATGTCATTCTGCTGATTCCTGAATATCTCATGCTCATGGATGAGGACGGTTTTAATCGCGGCGAAGGACTTTGGGGGTCTGCACCTTTTAGCGTCGCTATTGGCAAACCCGGGTTAGGTGGGATACCTTTAAAAACCATGATCGAGGATACTTGGTTATTAGGTATTCCGGGGATGCGTCCAGTCACTAAATCGATGGTTGATTTATTCACCAAAGGCAGAATGACGGGTTATCTTTCCGATCCAATGACTAATACAGGTGATCCGACTATAGTTAAGGAAAGAACGGGGAAATGGTGGCAAATGACCTTTGATACTGCTGCTTCTCCTCATTCAATTAAATTGATTGAAAAACTCAAGAAAGATTTAGAAGCAAAAGGGGCGACTTTAGTGGTTTCTTTGCCCTGGGTTTATGCTAAAAATGATGGTAAAACCGTTGCTAATATTCGCAAGTCGGCTGAAGAATTAAGTCGGGTTGTGCCAACAATTTATGACCCAAAAGACTTGAATATTAAGACAGATTCTACTATTTTTGCTGACACTCACTATCATCTTTTGCCCCCGGTGAGAATTATTCGTTCAGAACAATTAGTTTCGGAACTGAAACCTATTTTACAAGCCTCTGAGCCTAAAAATCAATGAATAAACCTATAACTAAGATTTGCATTCTGGGGGGTGGTTTTGGAGGGTTATACACGGCACTCGATCTGAGTCGATTAACAGCAGTAAAATCGGGTCAATGGCAAATAACTTTAGTCGAGCCGAAAGACCATTTTCTCTTTACTCCCCTTCTCTATGAACTAATTACAGGAGAATTACAACGCTGGGAAATTGCCCCCTCCTACCGTCAATTATTAACAGGAACTCAGGTTAATTTAAAAACTCAAAAAGCCAGTAATATTGACTTAAACAATCATCGAGTATATTTAGAAAATGAGGAAATTTTAGATTACGATTACCTCGTTTTAGCGGTGGGAGTTCGCAATCGTTGGCCCGCTATACCCGGATTAGCCGATTATGGTCTAACTTTCCGTAGTTTAGAGGATGTGGAAAGATTACAAACGGCAATTCATGACTTAGAAACTCAAGGAAAATCCTCAATTAATTTAGCCATTATTGGCGGCGGTCCTAATGGGGTAGAATTAGCCTGTAAGGTGGCTGATCGTTTAGGAAAAAAAGGCAAAGTTCATCTAGTGGAAAAGAACGAGGAAATACTGCAAAACTTCCCTAAATCGGTGCGTGTTGCTTCCTATCGTTCCCTTTTAGCCAAGAATGTTAATCTCTATTTAAACACAGGATTAAAGGAAGTTGCAGCTAATTCCATAACCGTATTTAAAGATAATACAAATGAAGTCATCTCCATTGATTTATTATTGTGGACAGCAGGAACCCAAGCACAGGATTGGATCAATAATTTAGATTGTCAGAAAACAGCACAAGGCAAATTATTAACCCGTTCCAGTTTACAATTAATCGACTATCCCGAAGTTTTTGCCGTTGGGGATATAGCCGAAATTTATCCTAGTAAACAGGTAATTCCTGCCACAGCACAAGCAGCCTATCAAGCAGCCAGTGTAGTAGCCAAAAATATCTCGGCAGTGATCAGAAAAAAATCGCCCCAACCCTATTATTATCTGCATTTAGGAGATATGTTAACCCTGGGTAAACAATCAGCCCTTGTTTCCAGTTTTGGCATTAATATTAGTGGTAAATTAGCCGATATAATGCGTCGTTTTGTCTATATACTGCGTTTACCCAGCAAACGCCATCAATTGAAAGTGTTTCAACATTGGGCAAAAAAAATTCTTCTCCGACTCCGTTATTCACAGGTGTTATCTAATACTAAATCCGTTGAGTATAGGCTACATATCAGGAGAGGCAAAAGGCAAAAGGGAGAATAAATAATCAGTTCCAACCAGGTTGTTAGCCCTTACACAATTGGCTACAATAGCCCTACACAAGCTACGAGAGAAAAGTATGCCTGAATTAAAAATTAGCATTAGTGAGGCTGCTCACAAAACGCTGTTAGCACTCGTTGACTCCTCTGGGGATACGCTCCCAACAGTATTAGACAAAGCCATCGAAAATTATCGCAGATATGTTTTTCTAGTTCAAGCGAATGAAGCCTTCGCCGCCTTAAGGAAGAATGAGACTTTATGGCAAGAGGAAATTTCTGAAAGGCAGACATGGGAGCAAACTCTCGCTGATGGAGTAGAAGGGTAGTGGCAGAAATTACCAGAGGAGAAATATGGCTAGCAGATCTTAATCCAGTAAGGGGGCATGAACAGGCTGGTAAGCGTCCATGTTTAGTGATTTCAGCAGACCTGTTTAATCAGGGTGCATCTGGCTTAGTTGTTGTTTTGCCAGTAACTTCTAAAGACAAAGGAATCCCTTTCCACATAAAAGTGGAACCCCCAGAGGGAGGAGTGAAAATGCCAAGTTTTATCAAGTGCGAGGACGTAAGATCAATCTCAGTAGAACGACTTGAGAAGCGATGGGGAACTGTATCCTCAGAAACCCTGGCATTGGTTGAAGACAGACTGAGAATCTTAATGGGACTGTAATGAAGATAGTTTCACCAATTTGCGCTCCAAGCCCAGGTTTTAGTTTGCATTCTTCCACTGTTCCAATGCCCCCTTCGTGTGACTGTACCATTCTGAATTTGATTACGATTAGGCTTGCCCTCGTAACGCGCCGATAGACCAACCAGTGCTTTCGGCATCGCAACTAAACTCACAGCTTCAATCAATCTGCATGGTGCGTTCCCCAAAATCGATCGGTGGAGCAGTAGGATCCAGATTAGGGAACGCACCCTACAAGATCGGCGATCGCACTCCGTTATTCACAGGTGTTATCTAAGCAACCGATTGAATCAAAAAATACTCGTTAATTGTAGTTAAAATCCATGAAAACCTTTCTCAAAAATATGGCGGCAGCTTGGCAAGCCATCCCGGAGATTCTTGAAAACCTTAAGTCTCTGAATAGTTCTTCCTCAAAATATCAAGATAGACTAACAGAGTTACAAATTGATAATTATCTGCTGGAAAACTTGCATAAAAACCCCAAATATGATAACCCTAAAAAACTAAACCGCTACGAATTTAAGGTTTTTTCACAAGCGGGAGAAGATGGCATTATTAGCGAAATTTTTAATCGCATTGGAACCACAAATAAATTCTTTGTGGAATTTGGAGTTGGCAACGGTTTAGAAAATAATAGTGCCTATTTGTTAGTAAAAGGATGGCAAGGTTATTGGATTGAAGGCAGTGAGCGATTTTGTCAAAGTATTCGCCAATCTTTTGAAGATTTAATTGCTAACCAACAATTAACTTTAAAAAATACTTTCATCACTGGCGAAAATATTGAAGACTTGTTCCGAAAGGGCAATGTACCGACCGAATTAGATTTATTATCCATTGATATTGATGGTAATGATTATTGGGTCTGGCAAGCAATTACTAATTATCGTCCCCGGGTGGTAATTCTCGAATATAATGCTATTTATCCCCCCGAATCGAGTTGGGTGATGCAGTATAATCCCAGTCACCAATGGAAATATAATAGTCATATGGGATCAAGTTTGAAAGCTTTAGAAAAACTTGGTCATCAAAAGGGTTATAAATTGGTAGGTTGTAGTTTTTCGGGAGTGAATGCTTTCTTTGTGCGAGAAGATTTACTCGCAGATCATTTCTGTTCCCCTTTGAGTGCTGAAAATCATTACGAACCCGCGCGCTATTTTCTTTGTTCCCAAAAAGCTGGACATCCTCGCGCTTTTGGCAAATTTAAGACTATTGAATAGGGGAAATTAACTGATAATTAATACAAAGTTAGGGTGCGTTAATTTAAGCAATAACACACCCTAACTGTGTATTAATGCAAGAAATGACGAATTCCAGTCAAGACCATAATTAAACCTAACTCATTAGCGGCTTTAATTGAATCCTGATCTTTTAAAGAACCTCCCGGTTGAACAATTGCCTCGATACCAAACTGGGCCGCCGTGCAAACAGAATCATCAAAAGGGAAAAAACCATCACTAGCTAAATAGCCACCTTTGGCCGCTTCTCCCGCTTGTTCGAGGGCAATTTTTACCGAACCAACGCGATTCATTTGCCCCGCACCAACACCTAAAGTAGTTTGATTTTTTGTCACCACAATAGCGTTAGATTTAACGTGCTTAGATACCTTCCAAGCAAACAGTAATTCCGCTAATTGTGCGGGGGTGGGTTGTTTTTCTGTCACCACGCGCCACTCATCCGGGGTTTCTATCACGTCATCCGATGCTTGCACTAGAAAACCGCCGGCGATAACTTTTACCGTTTGTTTTTCCCCCTGACTTAAATCTGGTAGGGTTAAAATCCGCACTTTTGATTTTTTAGCCAGAATATCCCGGGCGACCGGGCTACAATCGGGGGCAACCACGCATTCTAGGAAGGTTTTCGTTAATTCTTTAGCGGTTGCTTCATCTATGGCTTGATTTAGGGCAACAATACCCCCAAAAGCGGAGGTAGAATCGGCATTAAAAGCTTTAGTATAAGCTTCCACTAAACTACCACCGATCGCCACTCCACAGGGATTAGTGTGTTTCAAGATAGCGGCGGCTGGTTCTTCACTGCCGAATTCGGCGATTAAACGGCGGGCTGCTTCTAAATCGACTAAATTGTTATAACTTAGTTCTTTTCCCTGTAATAAGGTCGCTTTTGCCCAACCTTGAGCCGTTGTACCGCTGCCGTACCAACTGGCACTTTGGTGGGGATTTTCGCCGTAACGGAGGGTTTGCAGGGCATTTCCTGCCAAATTAAAGCGAGTCGTTTCCCCGTTTAAGCTAGCGAAATAGGCAGCGATCGCACCATCGTAGGCATTGGTTAAAGCGAAGGTTTCCCCCGCCATTTTTTGACGGAATTCCAGGGAGATTTCGCCGTTATTTTGCCGTAATTGGCTTAAATACTGCTCGTAATACTTCGGGTTACTGATGACAGTCAAATGGGCGAAATTTTTAGCTGAGGCGCGTAACATCGCCGGACCACCGATATCGATTTGTTCGATCGCCTGAGCGGTGGTAACCTCAGGATTGGCGATCGTCTGTTCAAAGGGATAGAGATTAACCACCACCAAATCAAAAGGACGAATTTGATTAGCCTCCATTTCCGCTAAATCTGACTCCCAATCCCGTCTAGCCAAAATACCGCCATGGATGCGAGGATGGAGAGTTTTCACCCTTCCGCCCAAGATTTCAGGAGATCCTGTATATTCTCCCACTTTAATCACGGGAATTCCCGCCGATTGGAGCGTTTTAGCGGTTCCTCCACTGCTAATAATTTCAAAATCAAATTCTTCTGTTAGCTGACGGGCAAAGTCAACTATTCCGGTTTTGTCAGTGACGCTGATCAGCGCTAAACGTCCCATAGTAGTGATCTATAAGCAACAATTTCAGTATATCCCAGCCCTAACCCGTTAAAAATTAAAAAAAGTAGGTTAGTAAATAATCAGCTGCTTCTATATTTTCGTCTCTCAAATATCAACTTATGCCAAGGAAATTTTTAAACTCCTCCTGGAAAGATTTAGTCTGACTTGTTAAAAAATACAGGATTTTTCAGGGGGGCAATTCAAGTCTGAATTACATCACTGTCTGATCTACCTTCATAGAATACCTCATTCGGGGTACGATAGTCAAGGCATTTTCGAGGACGATTGTTAATTAAGTTTACGGCTCTTTCTACCTCCTCTGGCTTAACAATTTTCAAATTCGTTCCCTTGGGAAAGAATTGTCTTAACAGTCCCTTGGTATGCTCGTTTAATCCCCTCTCCCAAGAATGATCAGGAGTAGCACTCATAAAAATATGCTCCTAGTTTCTTCACGAGACTCTTGATGTCCACAAAATTCTTTGATCTTGTCACAAGTGAAAGTTTTTCTTTTGTCAGGGGGAATCTCTTGGAAAAGTTTTTCGGTGACAAGGGTTGATTTCCGATGCGGTTTTGTTTTTGGCTAATCCTGCTACTAAAAATTTCGAGGCTTTGTCCACATGAGTAACGAGAACTCCTAGATGATTTCCTCCAATCATTGTGTCACTTTCCCAATGACCGATTTCGGTTTTCTGGTCAGCAATTGCTGTTTCTTTTTCCTCGTCTGGCCGCGTAGGTATTCTTGATACTTTCCACAGTCTTGATAGTTCTGATAGATCATTTGATAGATAGTTTCGTGACTGAGAGATTCTTGACCAGCTTTTTTCAGATGACCCGCTATTTGTTCGGGACTATGATAATCTTTCAATCCTTTTTTCACCAACTCTAAGGTAGCCTTGCTGACATTTTTAAAGGGTTGTTTGGCATTTTTTCGCCGCGTCTCGCTTTGAGCTTGTGCTGTGTCAGGTAGATAGCACCCCAGGGAACTTTGATTCCTTTTTAATTCCCGTGATATTGTGCTTTGATAACATCCGAGCCAGACGGCCATTTGCCGTTGAGATAAATTTCCCTCTTGACTAAGTTGGTAGAGCAAGTTTCTTTGTTCTATGTTAAGATGTGGGCGGCTCATTTTTGGGTCTGATTTGTTGTTGTTAATGATCAGACAGTACCTGATGAGCCTTTTTCTGTCAACTCTTGAGGTTGATGCGTTTCATTTTTGAATTGGCGTCAAAATAATCTGGAGGACGAGCTTTTCCCTCATGTCTGATGTTTATCTAATTGGTGGCCCCAATGGTTCCGGGAAAACCACCGTCGCTAAAAAACTTTTACCCAACTTTTTAGGCGTTATCGAGTATGTTAACGCCGATGAAATTGCCGCCGGACTCTCACCTTTTAATCCTGAGTCGGTTGCTATCCAAGCAGGACGGTTGATGTTAGAAAGGCTGGTGACACTGAAGTGCCAAGGAATAGATTTTGCTTTTGAAAGCACCCTGGCAGCCCGACATTTTGCCCGTTTTTTGAGAGACTGTCAAAGTTCTGGCTATAGGCTCAATCTTATTTATTTTTGGCTACAAAGTCCAGAATTAGCTTTAGAGAGAGTTCACAGAAGGGTAGCCAGTGGCGGTCATAATATTCCTGAAGATGTGGTTCTTCGTCGTTATGAGCGGGGACGTATTAACCTAACCCAGTTGTATTTACCTTTGTGCGATACTTGGGTTATCTATAATAATTCTGGGGATGAACCGCACTTAGTTGCCGCATCAGGATTTAATCAACCTCCTATTATTTATAACCCAGACACCTTCCGAATCATTACCAGAAACCAAAATGACTGAACCCACCTTAACGGAACTGCATCAGAAAATCGATACAGGTGTTAGAGTCGCAATCGCAGAAGCAATTGAGAGACACCGCCTCTTAGGAGAATCTATCAGCATTTTCAAAGATGGCCAAATTGTCACCTTAACAGCCGAGCAAATTCTGCCAAAATCCGACTTAGGGTCTAAGTTAAAATAAATAGAAGAACTTTGAAACAGATTCTAGCCAATGACAGTATGACGACCTCTCTAAAGTAAAGAAGAATTTGCCCAACGAGGTGATTATATCTATGGAACTCATATAAAACCTCAAGTTGAGGCTGGGAATGACGGTAAAATCGTTGCTCGATATTGAAACAGGAGCTTTTGAATTGGCTGATACGCCCATGGTAGCAGTCGATCGTTTTTATGACCGTTTACCGGATGCACAGCCTTGAGTAATCCTAATTGGACACCGAGCAGTTTTCCGTTTTGGCACCCACGCTCAAAATATTTGTGGCTCTTCGGTTTGTGTTATGCAATGGACGGGGTTTATAAGCGATGTAACCCTTATATAGAAAGGCATTTAGCGATTTTTGTCAATTATTATTTATGCCCCCCTATCGAACCATACCAAGTAACGAAGAGCCATATTTGTTTACTTTTGTTACAAACGAGAATTTATTTTTGACAAATAGAACAGATTATGGAACGTTGCAAATTCATAGCTCCTGAAGTTATAATTACAACATCATGGGGGTGGTTGGTGCTTAAGCCTTCCCAAAGTCTTGGTGATAAGGGTGCTTCTGGAAGCACTTAAGAGCTGCTCAACAGTGCATGAATGGTCTCCGTTCTTGATGAACATTAAGGAGGGGCTTATGATTGCACCCGTTGTCTACACGACGGTCGGTTCATGCGGGGTGGCGATGCTGCGGAGGTCTGGCGACTACCCAAATGTGCTGGGAGCAGTGTAAGTTGTAGAAAGAGTTCCTTTCCAAGAGCAACGCTTAGGGGTTCGATTCCCCTACCCCGCACTTTTGTAAGTTAAACCCCGATTTTTTACCCAAGAACATCGCGCCAAATATTTGTTTACTTTTGTTACAAACGAGAATTTATTCTTGATAAAAAGCACAAACTATGATACAGAATAAATCTCTAATTCTTGTCTGGTTTAACTATTCACCGATAATTGTCTTCTAGCTTCGTAGAGGATGACAGCAGTAGCGATCGCAACATTTAAAGATTCCACACCACCAAAGAGGGGAATTTTCACCGTTTCATCAGCTAAAGTCGCTAATTGGGGCGATAAACCGGCTCCTTCATTGCCTAATAATATTAAAGTCGGACGGGTAAAATCAATCTCCCAATGGTTTTTAGTGGCTGTGGGTAAAGTTGCGATCGCTTTTACCCCCTGTGCTTGATATTTTTTCACTAAAGCCGATAAATCCGATTCTACCACCAGGGGCGATCGAAACCATTCCCCGGCGGAACTGCGGATCACTTTGGGGTTATCGATTTCGACGCTATCGAGACTTAACCAGATACCCTGTACTTCCGTAGCCACGGCAGTGCGAATAATAGTGCCGAGATTACCCGGATCCTGCAATCTTTCCAAAACTAAGCCCAATTGTAGCGGATTTTGGGGGACTGGATGAAGGTGATGACGGGAAATAGTGGCAATAACACCATCGGGATTAACCGTTGTTGCAAGGGAAGCGAGGACTTCCGGGGAAACTATCTCGACTCGTTTGGCTTGATTTTGAAGCTTCTGCGCTAATTCTCCCTGTCTTTGCCGCCACTTTTCAGTATAAAAAACTGTCTCTAGGGAACAATTCACCGCTAAAGCTGTCTCTAGTAAGTGCGTTCCCTCAATTAAGGACAAATTCTGCTCCTGTCGCTCTCTAGTGCGGTGTAGCTTGCGAATTTGCTTGATTAAAGGGTTTTGAACACTGCTAATCATAGCCGTTACAGGAGAGCGATCAAGACTATAGCCAATAGGATTTTTCACCCCGCTAGGCCTACCCTAAACAACCACGTCTTGAGGGAGATAATGCGGAACTCGGGACTTGAACCCGAAAGTCTTTGCAGACACTAGAACCTGAATCTAGCGCGTCTACCAATTCCGCCAGTTCCGCATTTTTCTTTCACAATCTTTTATTATACTATCGGACAATCCATAAGTCAAGATGGTTCAGATAATTAAGACGAAAATCGCTTTTCGGGGTAGAATCACCAATAATTTCCTCAAAAATCTGATAAAATGCAGTGTCATTTTGCCGAAGCTATCCTTAGCCAAGACTGCCAACCAAGATAAATGAATGATCCTATGACCATCGATACCGAGCATCCCTATTTAGAAATTCAAGGTCGTCACTCTCTCAAGGGTGAAGTCAAGATCAGTGGTGCCAAAAATGCCGCTCTAGTCATTATGGCGGGGGCTTTACTCTGCTCCGACCAGTGCCAGATTAGTAATGTACCTGCCCTGGCCGATATCGAGCGGATGAGTCAAATTCTCTCGGCCTTGGGCGTGCAAGTCCGTCGCACCAAAGATAGACTAGAGATTGATGGCAGAGACCTCAAACAAGCTCAAGCACCCTACGATCTCGTCTCCCAGTTGCGGGCCAGTTTTTTTGCCATTGGACCGATTTTAGCCCGTTTAGGAGAAGCAAAAGTTCCCCTCCCCGGCGGCTGCGCCATTGGGGCCAGACCGGTGGATCTGCACGTTAGGGGTCTCCAGTCAATGGGTGCAGATGTATTAATTGATCGTGGCATGGTACACGCCCGCGTTAAAGGTAATGGTCGTCTGAAAGGGGCGAATATTTATCTGGATTATCCCAGTGTGGGAGCGACGGAAACCCTAATGATGGCGGCGACTTTAGCGGAAGGGGAAACCATTCTCGGTAATGCGGCCCAAGAGCCGGAGGTGATTGATTTAGCCGATTTTTGTGTTTCCATGGGGGCAAAAATTCGCGGTGCCGGGACCAATACAATTGTCATTGAGGGAGTTTCCCGTCTGCACAGTACCGATTACAGTATCATTCCCGATCGCATTGAAGCCGGAACTTTACTGATAGCCGGGGCGATTACCCGCTCAGAAATAAGTCTTTATCCCGTGATTCCGTGCCATTTAGCTTCGGTAATTGCCAAACTGCACGAAATCGGTCCGGAAGTGGTGGAAGATGGTCCCAATCGTCTGCGGATTATCCCTAGGGACTTAAAAGCCACCGATATCGAAACCCTGCCCTATCCGGGTTTTCCCACGGATATGCAGGCCCAATTTATGGCTCTATTAACTTTAGCCGAGGGCAGTAGTGTGGTTAATGAAACGGTTTTTGAAAACCGTCTGCGTCATGTGGCCGAATTAAAGCGTCTGGGAGCAGATATCAAGGTCAAAGGAAATGTGGCTTTAGTGCGCGGTGTGCCTTTCCTATCTGGGGCGCCGGTGATGGCCACGGATCTACGCGCTTCGGCAGCTTTGGTGGTAGCGGGATTGGCAGCCCGGGGGACTACTATTGTGCAGGGACTCCATCACCTCGATCGAGGTTACGATAATTTAGAGGGTAAATTAAGAGCATTAGGGGCAAATTTGCGCCGGGTTGATCCTTTAGCCTCAGAATTGGCTACCTTGAGCCAATCTTAATAGGATGATTAGTTATCGCTGTTCTATCGGTGTTGAGTGGATTTCCCGTGGGCAACAATATAGAACAGCGTTATATTCAATCTAGTTGAGGAGATAAAAAATTAACCTAGTTTCTCCTGATTTCAGAGTTGCGACTCTAGGTTAATCTCACTTTTTTCACCACCTATTCATCCGCTGTAAAATAACGCTCTAGAAAATCGAGAGCATGATTTCTCAAATCATAATATTCTTGAGTTTCTCGCATGGCGTGACGATCCCGGGGATGGGGAAAAGGGACTGTTAAAATCTCACCGATATTAGCATGAGGCCCATTGGTCATTAAAACAATGCGATCGGACATAAAAATTGCCTCATCTACATCATGGGTAATCATGATCACCGCTTGCCGGTGACTCTCCCAAATTTTGAGAACTTCCTGTTGTAATTTTCGCTTAGTTAAAGCATCTAAAGCCCCAAAAGGTTCATCCATCAATAGCATTTTCGGTCGAGTTACCAAAGCGCGAGCGATGCCCACCCGCTGCTTCATTCCGCCGGAGATTTCTTCGGGATATTTATCAGCAGCGGCCGTTAAATGCACCATAGCTAAATGTTCATTAACAAGGCTATTTTTTTCAACTTTACTAGCACTTTTAAGAACTTCATCCACCGCCAAACGAATATTTTCTCGCACTGTCAACCAGGGCAAAAGAGAATAATGTTGAAAAACCATCATGCGGTCGGCCCCCGGTTGACGAATTAACTTTCCTTCTAAAGTGACCTGTCCCGAGGAGGCTTGTTCTAAACCAGCGATAATTTTTAAAAGCGTCGATTTGCCACAACCAGAATGACCGATCACCGAAATGTATTCTTGGGAACCAATAGTCAGATTGACCCCATCGAGAACGACAAAATTACTGCCATCAGCTTTAGGGTAAGCTTTAACGATATTTTTAATTTCTAAAAATTCCTCCCCAGAAAAGGAACCTGAGATCGAGTTAGGAACAGAGGAGAATTGAGCCATAATAATTATCCCTGCAAATAAAAGAATTGAGGTAAATTGGCGCGAATTTCAAAACTATTGAGATAACCAACGAGATCGCTAGGATCAAAAGCTTTTTGATCGATAAAAGACCTTGCTGGTACAACGTAATAATCCTCGCTGGGACAAATAATACCCATATCGTCGGCGATTTGACGGTATAAATCGGTTCTCCAAGCTTTTTTGGCTATTTCTTCGGCATTTTTGGGTATTTCAGCAATCTGTCCCCAGCGAGCGGCTTGGGTGATTAACCAAAGACTTTCGGATTGCCAGAGAAAGGTAGAATGATCGTGATCGGCTTTGGCAATATCCTCGGGCATGGCGAAAAAAATTGTCGTGGCTATGTCCTTAACCAGACGTTTTCGATCATCGAAACCGCCATAGTTGTAATCGCCAACAATGCCGGGGCGGGTCAATTGTGGTTTTGCCCCTGTAAACGAGCGCCCGGAAATGATCGTCGCTACTTCCTCTCGATTTTCAGGTCGATCGCAATACTGACAAGCTTCAATCATCGCTTTGACTAAAGAGCGATAGGTTTTCGGGTTTTCTTCGATAAAAGACTCCATCACGGCTAGAATGCGATCGGGGTGTCCTTGCCAGATTTCCCGTCCTTGGGCAAAGGTAAAACCGACCCCTTCGTGACCAGTAATCGCCCTAGTGTTCCAGGGTTCGGCCACCATATAAGCTTGCATTGTGCCAATACGCATATTGTTGACCATCTGCGGTGGCGGAATAATCAAAAGACGAAATTCCTCAATGGGATTAATGCCCATCGATGCCGTCAGATAACGCAGGAAGTATTCATAGATGGAGGAACTCAAGACTGCTGCCCAGATGCGCTCTTCTGGGGGGATACTCTGGAAATAGGCGTGCAGTTGCTTGCCCGCTTGCTGAAGATCGCCATTATACTCTCGCCAAGGTCGAAGGCCAAAATCCCACATCGGCCGGTTCATGGTCATAGCGTTGCCGTGACGATGAATAGTCATCGCCCCACACAGAGGGGCAACCCGCGCCCCTTCTGCCCCCGTCCTCGCATTGGTAATCGCCCCGGAGACCACGGGAGAAGCGTCCAAGCGTCCGAAGATAATCCCATCACGGGAATTCGCCCAACTTGCTTCCCGACTGAGGGTGACATTCAGTCCATACTTGCGAAAAAAGCCTTTTTCCCAGGCAACCGCGAAGGGGGCGCAATCATTGACGGGGACATATCCCACGGTGAGGTTAGGTTTTTCTAGGGTTTTCGGATCGATAATCGGGGTTACGGCCAGGGCTGCCTCGGTTAATCCCGTCGGGTTGCGACTGGCATTGATAGTACAGGCAGTCAGGCTACCAGTAACCAGGGTCGTCCCCAATCCTTGAAGGAAGGTACGTCTAGATATGGGGGGAATCATGGTATTAACTGCCCGGTTTAGCGGGACGATGGGTGACAAGGACTTGTAAACGGCTAATTAGGTAATCGAGGATTAAACCGGTAACACCAATGACAATCACCGCCAGAAAGACGGAACTAAGGTTTAAGCGATTCCACTCATCCCAAAGAAAAAACCCGATTCCCACACCTCCGGTTAACATTTCCACGGCTACGATGACTAACCAAGCAATTCCTAAACTTAAGCGCAATCCCGTAAAAATGTAAGGCAAACTAGCGGGGAGGATAATTTTAAAAATCTGGCGATATTTGGGCATTTCTAGGACTCTGGCCACATCGATATAGTCTTTGGGTACACTACCGACTCCTAGGGCTGTATTAATCATGGTTGACCAGAGGGAGGTGATAAAAATAACAAAAATGGCCGAGGGTTCCGCGACTCCAAACATGGCTAGAGAGATGGGTAGCCAAGCTAGGGGGGAAACGGGGCGTAGAATTTGAATGATCGGATTGAGGATGAGCATAGCCGGCCGGGATAGCCCGATGAGAAACCCGACCGGAATAGCCACTAATGCTCCCAACAGAAAACCAATTAAGACGCGTCGCAAACTGGCTAGTAATAGCCAACCAATGCCGAGATTGCCCGGACCGCGACGATAGAAGGGATGGAGAATATAATCGAGATTGCTAGTCAAGGCCTGCCAAGGATTGGGCATCAATTCACTTCGGAAAGTCGCAATTATCCACCAGAGGGTAATCAGACCGATAAAACCCATCGCCGGATACAGTACCACATCCTTGAACAGCCAAGCTTTCGCTTGCCTGCCTGTGGCACGCGCAGCGACTAAAATAGCCGCAATATTCATGTTATTTACCCTTATATGAGGATCGAGGTACAGATAATGAGCAGTACCAACCAAGAATCCTGAAAGAGTCAGAATATTTGCAGGAATATCTCCTATTCTGTTTCCCTTCAGTCTTCCCCCAATGCCGACGAAGTTAGCTGACGGGCTAGGACTGAGAGATGTCCTTTTCATTGACTGAAATGCGCCCCAAATTCGGTTCCTCCGCTTCAACACACCGTCGTTGAATTAGGCTGACTTACTCTATTTGCTCAAAATGATAGCACATTCGATCGAGTTGTGGGAAAATCCCGGTCGCCTCTGATACTAAATCCTTTTTTAACAGTATGATTAACTCCCAATCCAACTTTAAAAACCCACTCCCCACTTCCCACTTCCCCACTTCCTTACTTCCTAATTCATAACGGGAGTCCGAAGCGATCGCATTCACCAAATCTTAGCCATTACTAACTCAAACCCCGGCAATTCTGGATCACCACTAACGGTTTCAGGATCATTTAAAATTTCTGGTTCTCGATGGGGGCGATAAATATAGACTTGGCGATTTTGGCGATCGATTAACCAACCCAATAAAGTACCATTGGCAATATATTCCTCCATCTTTTTCTGCAAACTGGATACTCTATCACTAGCAGAACGTAATTCAATGACAAAATCGGGACAGATGGGGGCAAAAGAGGCTTTTTGTTTTTCTGTTAAAGCATTCCAGCGTTCTAATTTAATCCAAGCAGCATCGGGTGAACGAGTCGCACCATTGGGCAGCGTAAAACCCGCACTAGAATCAAACCCCAGTCCCGTTCCATCTAGTTCTGACCAGTTCCAAAGTTGAGCGGCGATATTAAAATTGCGATTACCCGTATCTGAAAAAGCAGGGGGCATAACGATCACTTCTCCACTGGCACTGCGTTCAATGCGTAAATCTCGATTGGCTAAACAAAATTCATAAAACTGCTCCTCCGTCATCGGCATAATCCAAGGAAGATCGATCATCAGAGGAGCCGAGGTCGCTTGTACAAGTAGTGTCGTCATATTTTCCCCCTACTCAAGAATTACATGAGTTAACAACTGAATGCCCCTCAATCTTAACTTAGCTCTTGTCATCGGCATTGTTGACTACTAGAGATAGAATGCGATCGCTCTTAACCTTGCTAAAGAAGCCTGACGGAGAGGAATGTAAATATTTATAAAAATGTAGCTTAAAATACAGTTGTGGGGGTGGGCGTGTGTATTGTTTTGTTGTCCGTCTTTTCAGAAAAAGAAACCACAAAAGTATTCTAATACCATCAATAAAATCCCACAATTCCCCTTCATTAATTGGAGGGGTTTTTATTAGTTGTCAGTTGATTGTTAACTGTTCCGCGAGCGAGATTTGAGGATAATTCAGCAGATAAACTACCATAAATGCTTGGGGATAGTTTTTCCTAGCTTAGGGGGACTGAAAGTTTAATTTTCCCTCTGTTATTCAAATAGAATTATGAAACCCTCTTGCTGAAAATGATTGTCGTGAGTTAACACTTGACTGATTTTTAAGCGCTGCATGACCGTCATCGAAAATTTTGGGTCTGAAACCCCGTCGTTCTACGACGGCTTTACTGTTAAATATTAACACATTTACCAAATATATGCTAAAATGTGAGACATGGAAAAAGCCTATTCGTTTCGATTTTACCC
>MTBT01000239.1 GCA_002282935.1 Microcystis sp. LSC13-02
TTTTGAGTAATTTTAGCAGATTCAGGGGCACCTGAGCAACTGTCAATCTAGCTAAAAGCCTTTTCCTGTAAGGTTTTTAGCTTTATTCAGCAGACCCTAATTATCCGATGATTTCTGGATTTAATACCATGTATAGACGAGAATTACTGCAATTTATTGGCTCTCACGCTCTTTTTGGGGCTATTAATCGAGAATTTGCTTGGAATTATCAAAATATTGACCATTGGGGCGAATTATCAAGGAATTATCGCCTCTGCACCAGGGGAAAGCAACAAACACCGATCGATCTGAGTATAGTGACTGAAAAAGAGCTATACCAACCCACCTTTAATTATCGTCCTGTACCCCTAAAAATTCGCCATAACGGTCGTACAATCTTGGTTAATACCGAAAAAGGTGGAAACATGAGTTTTCACGGCGAAAATTGGCATTTATTGCAGTTCCACTTTCATCATCCCAGCGAACATCAGATTAAAGGTCAGTCTTTCCCTCTAGAAATTCATTTAGTGCATGGGAATGGGAGGGGAAATTTAGCAGTTGTGGGCATTTTAGCCGAAATTGGCGCAAATAATCCCTATTTACAAACCATTTGGGATTATTTGCCCCAAGAACCTTCTCCTGAAATGATTATCCCCGATACTTGGGTCAATGCCGGGCTTTTACTGCCGGAAAATAGCGATTTTTATGAATATCGGGGGTCTTTGTCCACTCCTCCCTGTAGCGAGGATGTTCTCTGGTTAGTCTGGCAAAATGCGATCAAAATTTCTCCCCAACAACTGCAACAATTGGCTGAGATTTTTCCGAGTAATGCGAGGAATATTCAACCCTTAAACGGGCGCTCGATCCTGCATTCCTAGCCCACCAATTGTCGGCATTTTGGCTAATTTAGATAATTTTATTAACTTTTAGACCAAAAATTGTAAATAACTCAGGAATGCGCTCAATAACTAAAGCTTCGGTGGCTGTCCAGTCACTTTCTTTAGTGGCTAAAACCCCCAGAACACTCAGAGGAACCTGTAGAAATAGGTGACTTAAGAGGAGAGCGATCGCAGCGATTACTAAACCTAAAAGCCGCCATTGGGGGAGATAGGCGGCCACGGCAGCCGCTAGAGGGGCAAAATTGTAGATTGGCCAAGCGATGAGAATTAAGAGGACGACTCCCAAAAGAGTAAGAAGACGATGGCGAGGACGTTTAAAAAGAGAGAGAATTTTTAACTGTTCGGGGGTGAGTTGACTAGGTTTGAGAGCAACCAACAAAAGACTAAAAATATCAAAAGGTTTTGTCCACTGCATCCAAAAAACGGGAATAATAGCGATCGCTCCTAGAAATAGCCATTCTAGCCAAAGAAAAGGCAAGGGATCGCCCACAGCTAAACCAATCCAAGCGATTTGTAAAAAGATTGGCAAGGCCGCTAACCCTGCCAAATGAATCCACAAAAAAGGTTCTGATTTCATAGAGGGAAATGGGAATTATAAATTATGAATTATGAATTATGAATTATGAAGTGGGGAGACCACTTCGTGCGCGTTGCGGGGGGAGTGGGGGAATTTTGACTGATAACTGATCAGTGATCAGTGATCAGTGATCACTGATCACTGATCACTGACTCCCGACGGTTCAAGTCTAATTAACTGGATAAAGTGCGACGTTTCATGACCATTTCGTAGGCTTCGATAATGTCGCCTTCTTTCCAGTCATTGAATTTAGAAACACCGACACCGCACTCGAAACCGGTCGCCACTTCCCGGGCATCTTCCTTCATCCGTTTGAGGGAATCGAGAACTCCCTGATAAACAATTTCCTTGCCGCGACGCACGCGCAGGAAGCGGTTCCGCACCAGTTTACCAGATTGGACATAACAGCCCGCCACAGCCCCACGACCGACGGTGAAGACGGCACGCACTTCGGCGAAACCGAGGTGTTCTTCCACTTCTTCGGGGTCGAGAAGACCTTCCATCGCTCCTTGAATATCATCGAGAAGCTTGTAGATGATATTGTAATCGCGGATATCGACCCCTTCCCGATCGGCGGATGCGCGCGCACCACTGGCAAGGGTGGTATTAAAGCCCACCACCACCGCACCACTAGCGGCGGCCAGATCCACATCGGTTTCGGTGATTTCCCCCGGAGAGGCGAGGAGAACGCGAATCTGGACTTCGTTTTGGGGTAACTGTTTAAGCGCACCGAGGATGGCCTCGACGGAACCTTGCACATCTGCCTTGAGGATGAGATTAAGTTCCTTGAGTTGTCCTTCTTGAGCTTGGATAGAGAGAGTGCTAAGGCTAACGCGACGGGAGGAGAGGGCCTGTTGTAAACGGGTGTTGCGTCGTTCGATCGCCCGTTGATCGGCAATTGATCGGGCCTCTTTTTCACTTTCATAGACATCGAATTCATCGCCGGCGGCCGGGACATCACTGAGACCGAGGATTTCCACGGCAAAGGAGGGGGTGGCCGCTTCGACTTTTTGACTGCGATCATCGATCATGGCCCGAATTTTGCCGAAAACGGAACCGGCGACGATGCTATCACCCACGCGGAGAGTGCCATTCTGGACGAGCAGGGTAGCCACGGGGCCTTTGGTGCGATCGAGGTTAGCTTCGATCACGGTTCCCTTGGCCAAGCGATCGGGGTTAGCGACCAATTCCGCTACTTCTGCCACCAAGAGGATCATTTCCAGCAGATTATCGAGATTTTCACCCCGCAGGGCGCTAACGGGAACCATGATCGTCTCACCGCCCCAATCTTCGGCCACCAGTCCCTGTTCGGTCAATTCCTGTTTAATCCGGTCGGGGTTAGCTGAAGGTTTATCGACTTTGTTAATCGCCACCACGATGGGGACTTCGGCAGCCCTGGCGTGACTGATTGCCTCTTTCGTTTGGGGTTGTACGCCGTCATCGGCGGCTACCACCAGCACGGCTATATCGGTGACTCTCGCCCCGCGGGCGCGCATAGCGGTAAAAGCTTCGTGGCCGGGGGTATCCAAAAAGACAATCTGTTCTGGTTTGCCGTTATGTTCCACATCGACGTGGTAAGCACCGATGTGCTGGGTGATGCCACCTGCTTCCCCCTGGGCGACTTTGGTTTTGCGGATCGAGTCGAGGAGGGTGGTTTTACCGTGGTCAACGTGACCCATAATAGTGACGACGGGGGGACGACGCTGGAGACTTTCCCAGTCGGAGACATCGATCATTTCCGTGGTTTTGATCGCCGCCGACTGGGTGCTGGGGGTTTCCACGGCGATCTCGAAGTCCCTGGCGATCATTTCGATCGTGTCCACGTCGAGAGTTTGGGTGATATTAACCGCCATCCCTTTAAAAAATAGGGTTCTGATGATCTCAGTTTCGGGGACTTTCATCAATTCCGAGAGGTCGCGCACGGTGAGACTGCCGGTGACGACGATGCTTTCCGGGCGTTTTTCCTCTTGGGGTTCTTGGCGCTCGCTTTTCTGTCCGCCAGTGTGGGCAGTTGGTTTACTAGGCCGCTTAACTTTGACTGCTGTTGGAGTGCCGGAGGTGGCAGCTTTAGCGGTGGGCGGTTTGGGGGGACGAGCGGTGGAAAGGGTAAAACTGGGGGTATTAATTAACCCGGACAGTTCCGATTCTAGATCATCATCATCTTCAAAGAGAGCTTGGGTGCGGCGTTTATTTTTGCCGGCAGTTTTGGCGGTTTTGGCCGCTTTTTTCTCTTCTTCCTCTTCTTCTTCCCAGCTAGATTTTTTGGCCATGCGAGGGGGCATGGTGGGTCGTTTGAGTTTTTTCAGCCCGTCTGCTCCGAGCAATCCGGTATCTGTATCGATTTCTGTGCCATCAACACCAGATTTCTTGGTGGTATCGGTTTCTTCCCCGCCGGTAGCCGAGATTTTAGCGGGTAAACCGGGGCGAACTGGGCGCTTCAATTCCACCGTCTCCCGCACTTCTCTAGCTGGTTCGGCCGGTTTCGGGCTTTTTCCGTCGGGTTTGCGGTTGAGGGTCGGTTTTTCTGGTTTAGCCAAGCCTAGCCTGCGCTCAGGACTAGGGGCATTTTCGCTCTCGCCGCGCTCGCGTTTTTCTCCCCTGGGCCTGTCGTTACTGCCAGGAGCATTTTTAGATCGGGGTTCTGGCCGGCCCGAGGCAGTTTCAGGGCGTGGTTTCGGGGTGAGGGAAGGTCGATTAGGTGGGGCGGTTAAGGTGGGGGATGCTTCTGACACTAGCGGGGTTTCGGTCGGGGTTTCTTTAACACTGGGGCTATGAGATAGCATCTCTGCAGCAGTGGCGGGAGTTTTTTCGGCTGCTCCGTCGCGCCCTGGGGGAGCAACGAGGGGTTTAACCGGGGGACGGGGGGGACTGATTAAAGTCGGTTTGGCCGAGGAACCGGCTTGACCGAGATAGCTTTCCCCTTCTTCGCCGGTTTCGGGGCGGTTGTGTTTATGCAGGGCTAAAATCTTTTGTTTTTTTTCTTCGGCAGGACTAGCCGATTCTCGCTGACCCGTGCTATTTTTACTGGTACTCGAAACAACTCCCTTCGCAGCGATTGCTTTGATGCGTTGGGCATCCTCTTCGCTGATCGTGCTACTGTGGCTCTTGTACTCGATGTTCAACTGGTCACAGATGTCCAAAATGTCTTTGTTGTCTAGATTCAATTCTTTTGATAAATCGTAAATTCTGACTTTCGTGTTACTCATCCATTATCCCCCGGCTAACGTGTTAGTGATCCTATAATTTGGCTGATTTTTTGATCCTGTCAGGACTGTCCCATTTCCATGCTAACGATTTTGTGGCTATGATCGTCAATTTTAATCCTGATTTGGACGACCTTGCCAGGCAGGCCCGAGTCGCTCTTGCAAGGATTCATAGAGCGTTTCGGGAATATTGGCTTTTAGGGCGCGTCCGAGACGATTTTTTTGTCGGGCTAGTTGCAGGCAGTTGGGTTGTGGACAGATATAGGCTGATCTTCCCATGCCTTGATCTAATTGTATCTGTCCGGACGGGTGTAGTCGGACAATTCGCCAAAAGGATTCTTTCGGGGCGAAGAGACGGCAGCTAATACAGCGTCGATAATTGACGAAGGTGTTCATTCTCGGTCTAAATCCTGGGATTCTAGGTCTGTTTCAGCGGGTTTTACCTCTTGTTCGCCTTTATAGAGGGCTATATCCTTAATATCGATTTTCCAGCCCGTCAGACGGGCGGCTAGACGCACGTTCTGCCCTTCTTTGCCAATCGCTAAACTCAATTGATCCTGTGCCACCAGTACCAGTGCTTGTCTTTCTTCGGCATTAGTGAACAAAACTTGGTCGATACGGGCTGGACTAAGGGCATTGGCAATGTAGGTGGCGGGGTCTGGAGACCAACGAATCACATCGATTTTTTCGCCCCGCAATTCGTTAACCACAGCTTGAATCCGCGAACCTCTAGCCCCAATACAAGCACCAACCGGATCCACGTCTCTCTCTAAGGTATCGACGGCGATTTTTGTCCGCGAACCAACGTGACGGGAGGGGGGATTTGCTTCCCGGGCGACGGCGACAATACGAACGATTTCCTCCTCGATTTCGGGAACTTCGTTGGCGAACAGATATACTACCAAACCCGCCGCCGCTCTGGAAACGATTAATTGCGGGCCGCGGTGAGAACCTTCCAGGACTTTTTTGAGCAGAACTTTAAAGGTGGCGTTAGCGCGATAGTTATCGTTGGGCAGTTGTTCCCGTTTGGGTAGTTCTGCTTCCACTTCCGGTTGACCGTAGGTGCTTTGTACCATGACAATAGCAGCCTGTCTTTCAAAACGGACGACCCGGGCCTGTAAAACGGTTCCTTCCAGATCTTGGAACTCCTCTTGAATCATTTTGCGTTGGTTATCCCGCAGTTTTTGCAGTAAAACCTGTTTAGTTTGAATCGCCGCCATGCGACCAAATTCTTTTTGGTCGGGGGTGACATCAAGAACTACTTCATCCCCTAACTGGGCCTCATCGGCCACTTCTTGCACTTCTTTGAGACCGATGTGATGGTCGGCATTGGTCACTTCTTCGACAATAGTTTTAGTAGAAAGGATGCGAAAGCCTTCTTCTTCTACATCTAATTCCACATCAAAGTTATTGAAATAATCTTCATGGAATTGAGCAGCTTTTTCTAAACTTTGGGCGCGTCGATAACGTTCATAACCCTTGAGAAGTGCTTCACGCAAGGATTCTTGTACGGCATTTTTGGGCAGATTATGTCGTTGGCTAATTTCTTCGAGCATTATTTTTAAACCAGGCAAATTAACAGTAGCCATAATTATTTTTTCTCCTTACTTTTGAGTTATTAGTTTTTTAGCCGTCAGCCTTGTATCAGTGATCAGTGATCAGTTATCAGTTATCAGATGTAAGTTTTAAGTTAATCAGTTAGTTAGTTATTTATCTTCATCCTTATCCCTGTTTACTGTTTACTGATTATTGCGCTGCTCATCTAAACGGACGCTGATGACGGTAGTGCGATCGATGCTCAGGGAGCGACCTTTTTGGTTAAGATAAATAGATTGCTCATCTCTACCTTGCAGTTTTCCGCGCCATTCTTTCGGTTTTCCTTGGCTATCCTGGCCGGTAACGATGACGGGAAAACCTTTAAAAGACTGAAATTCGCGCTCACTGCTCAGTTGTCGAGAAATGCCGGGGCTAGATATTTCTAAAACGTAGGCCTCTGGTAAGATTTCTTGACTGTCGAGGGCGGTTTCTAAGGCCCGACTCATCTGCTCACAGTCCTCTAAACCAGTATCTCCCCCCAGATTGCGAATATCGACGCGCAGGACGGGAGGCCTTTTATTGGTTTGAAAAACGATATCGACCACTTCTAGCCCCAAGTTTTCAGCGATAGGGGTGGCTAGATGCAGCAGGTCGGGGATGAGCGGATGGGTCATGATTTGGACAATAAAAAAAGCGGGCGAAACCCACTTCCCTAAACTGTTAGTGATTGGGATAGGCAGTTGTTAGACCACCTAGCTGAATACAATATAGCAAAAAACCGTCATCACTATTTGCCCCGGGGTCGTGCCTGGGGGAAAACAGAACAGTGGTCACGATCGAGTCGATCTGTCACAATGAATACAGGGTAACTAGATATAGAGTCAATTATGGATCAAAAATCTCCACTCACCGTAGTTAGAGCCAAGTCAGCTAAGAATCGTGGTAATCGACCAGTATGGAAAGGGATTGTCACCACTTGGATGATTCTGCAAACCTTTGGCCATGTCACTCCTGCTTGGAGTCAAAAAAACCCAAATACCCTCACCTACGGTGAATTGTTAGAGAAAATCGAGCAAGGCAAGGTAAAAAAGGTGGAAATCAATCCTTCTTTGCAGCAGGCAGCAGTTACCCTCGTCGGTCAAACGGACAAGGATCCCCCGAAAGAAGTCAATTTATTTGACCAAAATCCCGAATTAATCAAGAAACTCGATGCTAAAAAAATCGAGTACGGCATTCTCCCCAGCACTGACAATTCGGCCTTGATCAATGTTCTCACTAACCTGTTAGTGATTATTCTCGTCTTGGGATTATTGGTGTTTATTATCCGTCGTTCTGCCAATGCTTCCGGTCAAGCGATGAACTTCGGTAAATCAAGGGCGCGGTTTCAGATGGAGGCGAAAACTGGCATAGAATTCAATGATGTGGCGGGTGTGGATGAGGCCAAGGAAGATCTAGAGGAGGTGGTGACATTCCTCAAGCAACCGGAAAAATTTACGGCGATTGGCGCAAAAATCCCGAAAGGAGTCCTGTTAATCGGGCCTCCGGGGACGGGAAAAACTTTACTGGCTAAAGCGATCGCAGGAGAGGCGGGAGTGCCTTTTTTCAGCATCTCCGGGTCGGAATTTGTGGAGATGTTTGTCGGGGTTGGTGCGTCGCGAGTGCGAGATCTATTCCGAAAAGCCCAGGAAAATGCCCCTTGTTTGGTTTTTATCGATGAAATTGATGCCGTTGGTCGTCAAAGAGGGGTCGGTTATGGGGGAGGTAATGATGAACGGGAACAAACCCTGAACCAATTATTGACGGAAATGGATGGTTTTGAGGGAAATACTGGTATTATCGTCATTGCCGCCACCAACCGCCCCGATGTTTTGGATTCGGCCCTCTTGCGTCCGGGTCGTTTTGATCGACAGGTGGTGGTGGATTATCCAGATTGTAAGGGACGTTTGGCCATTTTGGAGGTTCATTCTCGCGATAAAAAGGTGGCTGCTGATGTGGCTCTGGAGGCGATCGCCCGTCGCACCCCCGGTTTTACTGGGGCAGATTTGGCTAATATGCTCAACGAAGCGGCGATTTTTACCGCTAGAAGACGGAAAGAGGCGATTACCATGGCGGAAGTCAACGATGCGATCGATCGGATTGTGGCCGGTATGGAAGGGCGCGCTTTAGTTGATAGTAAAGCCAAGCGTTTGATTGCCTATCATGAAGTTGGTCATGCGATTGTCGGTACTCTCTGTCCTGGCCACGATCAGGTGGAAAAAGTCACCCTGATTCCCCGGGGTCAAGCGCAGGGGTTAACTTGGTTCACTCCCGATGAAGAACAGGGTTTAACCAGTCGTTCCCAGTTATTAGCCCGAATTGCGGGATTATTAGGGGGAAGGGTAGCGGAGGAATGTGTCTTCGGTGAGGATGAAGTGACCACCGGGGCCGGCAATGATATTGAAAAAATTACCTATCTGGCCCGACAGATGGTAACGCGTCTGGGAATGTCGGAATTGGGATTGATTGCTCTAGAGGAGGAGGGCAATTCCTATCTCGGTGGTGCTGGTGCTGGTTATCATCCCGACCATTCTTTCGCTATGATGGCGAAGATTGATGCACAAGTACGGGAACTTGTCAAGCAATGCCACGATTTAGCAACAAAACTTATCCTTGACAATCGTGTGGCGCTCGATCGCTTGGTGGATATACTGATTGAACAGGAAACCATTGACGGCGACGAATTCCGGCGTTTATTGACGGAATTTCAGCAACAAGCGGATCGGTCAATGGTGACTACGGTTTAATTTTGTTTTCGTCTCCTCGCTTTGAGGAAGTGCTTAGGGTTGGCTGAATAAATCTAAAAACCTTGTTGGGTAAGACTTTTAGACTTTTAGTCAATCAAAAAGTGCCTTAGCTAGGAGGGATCGGGGGGAAAATTCAGGGACTTTTTCCCTGAAAATTAGGTAATTGGCCACCTCAAAACTGGTAAAACCCTACACCCTACACCCTACACCCCACACCCTACCCCCACGAGAAACTTTTTGCCGCAAACCCTAGCTAGGAGACGATTTCAGCAGACAATCTGCTAATCAGTCGGACAAAGCCAGAATTAACGACTAACATTGTGAGCGGGAATTTTATTAATGGAATGACCGTTATGAGTGCCTTTGGTGGGGGCAATAATATTAGCTTCTAAAGCTGAAGTCATCTCGGCCAACATTTCTAAATTGAAACGATAGCCGACGTTGCGGACGGTTTGAATTAAATTAGGTTGCCTGGGATCGGTTTCGATTTTTTTCCGCAGAGAGAGAACATGAGTATCGATTGTCCTGGGATTATCAATTTCCTCGGGCCAAGCGCGACGCAGTAAATCGGCTCTTGATAGGGGTGTTCCCTCCGCTTGGGCTAAAACGTAGAGTAGGCTAAATTCTTGGGGCGTTAATTCGATATACTCCCCGCGAAATTGTACCCGTCGTTGGGCTAAATCTATTTTTAATTGCCCATAATCCAAGTGTAGGGGAGCAGCCCTACTGCCTAAACGACGAGTTAACACTTCTACCCTAGCCATAAATTCTTGCATCCCGAAGGGCTTTCTCAGGTAGTCGTCGGCCCCCGCTTTTAAACCATTGACCACATCTTTTTCGCCATTACGGGCCGAGAGAATCAGTATTAAAGA
Source organism: Microcystis sp. LSC13-02 (assembly GCA_002282935.1). Taxonomy (GTDB): domain Bacteria; phylum Cyanobacteriota; class Cyanobacteriia; order Cyanobacteriales; family Microcystaceae; genus Microcystis. Next base: position 9,850 of record MTBT01000239.1, read on the forward strand.
CTGTTTTTGTTGATCAAGCCAACGGCAGAGTTCGATTCCATCCCCGTCCGGCAAGTCGGAATCGATAATTGCTAAGGTTGGTTGACGATGAAAGAAAGCTTGACGCGCACTTTGCAGGGTTGCCGATTGATTAACCAAATAACCGGCCTGTTGCAGATGCCAAGCTAATAGCGATCGCAAGTGCGGGTTGCCCTCAACAATAGAAATATGGATCGATACCACTTGAGTTTCTGCCCCATTACTGCACAGATTGACACATTGTCAGGGTATCAGAATTAATGTCAAGATGTTGTAACAATCGTAACATTCGTCAGCCGTCAGTCGAACGCTTTTTTCTCCCTGCCCCCATCTCCCCCCGCAACGCGCACGAAGTGGTCTCCTCACTTCATCATTCATAATTGATAATTGATAATTCAGGCTCTACCGAACCTGTCAGGTAAAACTATCAATAACTCATGGTTGTAAAGCTTGTATAATAAGGCTTTGAGTTTTTGTTAGATTGATATTTATCAACTTTAGAGCATTGCTGGGCAGAGAGGGAGCTTGAAGAATTTTCTACAGTGTAAGTTCGGAAGAACCATAATTCAGGCTCTTCGTTACCCTTTATGCTAAATCAACAGACAAGATGCCAAGACAACATACTTCTAACCCAAAAATTCCGAAAGTTTCTAAAGCCA
>MTBT01000240.1 GCA_002282935.1 Microcystis sp. LSC13-02
CAGGTGCGGAACCCCGCAAGGGAAAGAAGCAGAAACCTAAATCGTGAGGTTTGGGAATCACCGTCCGTTTACGGCGGTGAGGATGTCAAATTTACAATTTTGAGCGCACTGTAAATTCATAATCTCCTCCCGGTTCTAATTGATAATCGTAGCGTTCTAAAAACCGATTCAAGGGTTCAAAAATCAAAGCCCTACCTAGGGAAGGTTGTACTAATAACTTGCCTTGAAGAAAATGCCATTGAAAACGCCATTGATATTGTTCCGTCCGCACTTCTCCCTCTAATTTACCCGTTTGCCAAGATTGCTTAATTATCCGCACATAAGCCGTGCTTTCTGGTCGATTGCCGCTACTCACCTGAACTCTACCTATAGATTAAATATCAAACATTAAGATAGCGAATTAATCCTTGTTTGTCATTACTTGAGCTAATTTTCTCGACTTTATTCTGGGGCAGTGACTTCATTAACCTTAGAAACCAAGACATTTAATTGAAAAGGTCGCCCCATTTCCTTAGTAATGAATTCTTCCAACAATTCTACCTGTCTGGGGGTAATACTTTCCGCAGTTCTTACTACTAATCTCACCCGGGGAGGTTGCTTGAGCCAATTAATCGAAGATTCCAATAATTCTGCCCGTTGAAAAGTAATCGTTCGTTGTAATAAAGCTTTTTTGAGCAACCTTTCTAAGCGAGCTTGATTGGCCAGAGTTGCAAAACTTATTCCTAACGGAATTAGCAAAACTGCTGTCAGGATAGAAGTCAAAATTAGAGCGTTACGCGCCCGATGAAAATTAGAATAACCTGCCAGCAAAAAGACCAACAAACAGGAGAGAGCAATGCCTAATAAATTGGTAATATATAACAGAGTTGCCCCCAAACTTAGGACCCAATTCCCTTGGGATAATCCTAAACCAATCGTACAAACTGGCGGCATTAAAGCCACGGCGATCGCTGTTCCCGCTAAAGTACCTGAAATTTTCGGTTCTATTTTAGCATAACCACTGATTGCCCCCGCGGTAATTGCTACTCCTAAATCTAAAAGATTCGGTTGAGAACGAGCTTGAATTTCACTACCAAATTCAGAAATTCCGATCAATAATCCCAGCAACCAAGCTATCGCTAAAGCGATAATCGTACCGACTAAAATTGCCAAGGCCGACTTACGAATTAATCGCCAACTGCCAATTAAACCACCAAAAGCCAGACTACGAATCGGCAACATCAAAGGGGCAATAATCATCGCCCCAATAATCACTGCCGCACTATTGGCGACTAAGCCAAAGGTAGCGATCGCACAAGAACTGACAATCAAAGCTAGATAGGGAAAATCGAGGGACGCTTCTAACCATAAATCGCGCCACATAGTCCGCGATTGTTGCCAGGTCAAGGGTTTTCTTGAGAACCACGAGTAGGGCCGTTCTTTTCTCGTCATGGGGCTGAGGAAGATTGACTTTTCTTTTACTTATAGCTTTTTTTGTCTAATCAATGTATATTTGTCTCATTTTCTTTAACTAATCTTACGTTTTTTTTCTTCGCCTCCATTGATGAAACCTCATGACCAATTTGCTAAAAACTATCTGGAAGAATTATTATCGCCTCTAGGCCAGGTAGAAATTAGCAAGGAAATTACCGACGAAAACCGACAAATTGATCTATTTTTTTCGCCTCATCCAGATCGGCAAATAACTGTCGATAATCTAGGATTATTAGGTCAAATTGCCCTAAATAGCACTCTCCTAGAACCCTATCGTAATTCTCCCACTCGTGCCGATGTGCGTAATTGTCTGGCGAAATTAACCGCCGTTTTTGCTGAACTACAGCGACAGGCCAAACGAGAAAATAGCCCCTACAATGAGGAAAATTTGCCCCGTTTATGGATTCTTGCCCCTCTGGTTAGTGAAACTATATTAAACGGTTTTGGGGCGGCCTTAGACCCGAATTGGCCCGAAGGGGTCTATTTCTTGCCTCCTTTGCAGCGCACGGCTATTATCAATCGAATCCGCCCGCGAGGAGCTATTTGAGCGTTTTCACGCTATAACCCTCCAGTAGATGGCAGCAGGGAGAGGGGCGCACCGGAGTACCGGAGAGGGCAGTGGGGAAGTGGGGTGTGGGGTGTAGGGTGTAGGGTGTGGGGTGTGGGGTGTGGGGTGTGGGGTGTGGGGAGAATAAATAGAAATAATCTCCTGTCTCCTGTCTCCCGACTCCCGGCTCCTGACTCCCGACTTCTAACCCAATGTGCGCCAAAGATAAGCAAAAATTATTTATTGACTCCAAAAACTTGAGAATATTTAAATTAACATTTCGCAATATTTACAAATTCTTAAGAATTAATTGAGAAAGATTTTTATTTAACAACGATGTTGTAATGGTTACAGCGATTTGATAGAATTTTAAAGTAGGTTACTCTGTGCTTTTTTAGACAGCAATGGTTGAAACCCTTGCTACACCTACAGGGTGATTCCAATTGAGACGGGTAAATTGGTCAGTTTCACCCACAACGATGATCTTTTTTTTGTGTAGTTTTATTGCAAAGAAAAAGTTTTTTTGACAAAAAGCACAAAGTATGCAGTAGCAGTTATGGCAGAGTGGGGGTTGGGGAAGTGGGGAAGTGGGGGAATTTCAACTAAAACCCTAAAGCCCCAACACCCTATCACCCCAAAACCCTATTACCCGACCACCGATCACTGAATTTACCGTTTAGCGGCAACAATGGCAAAAACGGTGGTATGGGGATCGTCTTTTAAAGTCACCCCTTCTGGCATTTTCAAATCACCCACGAGCAGGGATTGCCCCACACCGATCTCCGAAACATCAAATTCGATCACTTCCGGGATATTATCAGCAATACAGGAGACATTAACTTCGTTGACGAACTGTTCGATTAAACCGCCCTGTTTAGTTCCGATCGCTTCTCCCATGGCTTTAATCGGAACAACGATATCGAGCTTACCGTGGGCAGATACTGAGAAGAAACTAAGGTGATAGAGATTTCTTTTCCAAGGATGAGATTGTACCTCTTGGATCAAAGCTTTTCCCGTCCAGGGCATTTCGGGAACATTCACATCCACCAAGGTATTATTTACCGAGGCCTTTTTGAGCAGGGTTAAGGCCGCTTTTTCTCCCACCACGAGGGAAACCGATTCCGTGCCGCTGTGGCCGTAGAGAACCGCCGGGATCAAACCCTGACGACGTAGGGCCCTGGGGTTAATATTTTCGGGTCTTTTTTGACATTCAACGCTAACTTGCATAGTTGACTAATCCTCTTTGGCAATGATTTAAAATTCGTAATTATCCCAAGGCGAGCCATTTTCGTCCAAAAGAGCGCGTTTTGGCCCGTGAATGGGGTCTTCAACGATAATAGTTTGGTCGCGACTAGCTCCTAGGGAGATAATCGCGATCGGTACTTCCATGATCGCCCCCAGGAATTTTAGATAATCGAGGGCCTGTTTGGGCAGGTCTTCCAGACTCCGACAATCGCTGGTGGGTTGTTGCCACCCTGGCATCGTTCGGTAAATCGGTTGACAACGGGCGAATTCCACCGCACTACTGGGTAAATGGCGACAGGTTTGACCGTCCAATTGGTAGGCGACACAGACTTTGATTTCCTCTAGGGTATCGAGAACATCTAATTTGGTGATCGCTAGACAGTCTAAACCATTGATTCGCACTGCGTAACGACCGATAACCGCATCAAACCAACCGCAACGACGACGACGGCCGGTGGTGGTCCCGAATTCCGCCCCGCGATCGCACAATAACTGCTCGATCTCCCCCTCTAATTCCGTGGGAAATGGACCTTCACCTACCCTAGTGGTGTAAGCTTTAGCCACACCGATCACTCGATCGATTACCGTCGGACCGATGCCAGAACCCACACAAGCACCGCCGGCGATCGGATTGGAGGAGGTAACGTAGGGATAGGTTCCGTGATCGAGGTCGAGTAAGGTTCCTTGGGCCCCTTCAAAGAGAATATTCTGACGCTTGCGGATTGCTTCGTAGATTTTTAAGGAACTATCGACCACATGGGGACGCAGTTTCTCGGCATATTCTAGATATTCCTCGATCACCGTCTTCGCATCTAAAGGCGGTAAGTTATATAACTTTTCTAAAATGACGTTTTTATAATTGATCGTCCATTCTAGTTTTTGCCGCAGATTCTCGGTATTCATCAAGTCGATGACTCGAATGCCGATGCGCTCGGATTTGTCGGCATAGGTGGGGCCGATACCCCTTCCCGTGGTGCCGATTTTATATTTACCCCGTTTTTCCTCGGATGCTTGATCGAGCAGCCGATGATAGGGCATAGTGACATGAGCCGTTTGCGAGATATAGAGATTGTCGGTGGTAACATTGAGGGCGTGTAATTGCGCCATCTCTTTGAGTAACACCGAGGGATCTATGACTGTTCCCGAGCCGATTATACATTCCGTATCTGGGTAGAGAATCCCAGAGGGAATTAGATGGAGTTTGAACGTTTGATCCTCGACGACGACGGTATGACCCGCATTTACGCCACCTTGAGAACGCACCACTACATCCGCCGATCGACTCAGCAAATCCGTGATTTTTCCTTTTCCTTCGTCGCCCCACTGAGCGCCGATTACAATAACGTTAGCCAAGGTATTTTAGTCTAGCTAAAGTTCACACAAACTACTATTATCCCTCTTGGCGAATACAACTGTCAAGTTATCTCTCTTAGCTAATTGTAGGGAGAAGGCGAGGGTAAAACTCGCCTATTTTCAGGGTTTATTGACCTTCCCGACTGATTTGACGCTCGATAGTTTCGATAGCGGCATTTAATCCCGCTAGACGGGTTTCGAGGTCATCGCGCATCCATTTGAGGAATGTTAATTTACGCTCTTGACATTCTTGGCGGGAAGTGCTGCCACAAGTGTTGAAGAAGAAGGGAAACATAGACTAAGGGGCCTGCTATAACTCTACGTCTCCTATCTTGACGAAAATTTTCAAAAAAGTCTAACCGTTAAGTCGCCATAATAACCACAGACCTAACCCAAAACCGAAAAAATTAGGCAGCCAGGCAGCTAGGAAGGGGGAGAGGGTGGCGGTTAGTCCCAAGCTACCCACTAAGAAGTTGAAAAGATAATAGAGAAAAACAATAGCGACACTGAGACCGAAACTGGTTCCCCGACCGATTCTTTGCGGTAGAGAACCCAAGGCACAACCTATGGTAGCAAAGACGATACAGACAAAGGGAAAGGCGATTTTTTGCTGGATTCGCACTTGAAAAAACCTGACTCTCTTATCATCGCCACTGAGTTTGAGCAGTTGCACATATTCGATCGCCTGTGGTATGTTCATCTCGTAGGGATCGCGGCTTTGACGAGCAAAATCGAAAGCGGAGCGAGATAAAGCGATTTTTTCGGCTTTAAAGGGGATAACTTGGCTATAGGAGGCGTTAGGGGGGGTTAATTCATAGATAATGCCGTTAAAAAAGTCCCAGACGTTATCGACGGCATTCCAACGGGCCGAATCGGCGATAATAATTTGATTTAATTCTTGTTTTAGCCAACGGATAACGGTGACGGTTTTCATCTTTTCCCCGTCAAATTGTTCGGCATAAAATAAACTTCTTAAATTGCGATTAATCGCACCATTTTCTAGGGTTTTTATTTCATAATCGGGATAATAAAAATCTTTATTTTTCCAAAAACTTGCTTCCTTATTAATTTTATGCACTAAAATTTCTGTGGCTCGATAATTAGCATTTGGAACCACATATTCATTTAATAAAAATGTCACGACTGTAACTATTAAACTCAGGCAAAAAGTGGGTATAAAAAGACGATAAAGAGTGACTCCACAGCTTTGCAGGGCAACGGTTTCACTATCACTACTTAAACGACCATAGGTGATTAAAGTGGCCAGCAAAAGAGAAACTGGTAGGGAATAAGTGACAAATTCTGGCACTTTTAACAGGAGAATTTCTAGGGCCGAAGCGAGGGGTAGATTCGCATCAACTACCTGATTAGCTAAATCGGAAAGATTCCCGATCGCTACTCCCAAAGAGGCAAATAAACCAACACTAAATAAAAATGGGGGTAGTAGTTGGCTGATCAGATAGCGATCAATGAGGGCAATACCTCTATTTACCCAGTAAGAAATCTTTTTCTTAATCATTGATTTTGGTTAACTCACTCCTATTTCATCCCATTTCCTAACCCGCAGCCGTCTTGCTTACACCTTCGGTTAGCCTATCATATTTTGTCTTTGACGAAAAACACCGCCGGAAGTTGTATGATTGCGGGGAGAGTGGACAGAAGTAAGGATTTGGGCAAGTGTAGATAAGTAATGGTGCAAAATTAATTTCTTGGTTAGGATAGGCAAAAGGCAAGAGGCACTCATGCAAGAGGTGGTTAGATATGTGTAATTAATTTTTCCTAGGTACTTAATTTTTCTGTTCCTATTCCCCGATTATCCGGAGGTGAATTATGCTGCTAAACTGGCAAACTTTTACTATTCATAAACGAGTACCTTTAACGATTAGTCGCGGCACTACCAGCGAAAATACTAATATCTGGCTGAAAATTAGCGAGGAAAATATCGAAGGTTGGGGAGAGGCATCCCCTTTTGATATTACCAGCGAGGAGAAAAAAACCGATAAAATCCTGCAAGAATTAAACTCGATCGCTCCTATTTTACAATCTTTTCACCCCTGTCAACGCCAAGAAATTGAGAAAATTTTATGGCAAAATCAGATATCTTCGGCTACTCGTGCCGCTATTGATATGGCACTGCACGACTGGTTAGGCAAAAAAGCTCATTTACCTCTCTGGCAAATTTTTGGACTCGATCGCTCTTTGATTCCGCCAGTTTCTGTTACTATCGGTTTAAATTCTCCAGAAAATGTGCAGAAAAGGCTGTTAGATTGGCTAGAAATCGGCGATTTTAGCTTATTAAAAGTCAAATTAGGCTCACCGGACGGTATAGAAGCCGATCAAGCCATAATTCTGGCCATTAAAGAAATTGTCCCCCATTTGCCCCTAACTGTCGATGCTAATGGTGGTTGGCAATTTAGCGATGCGGTGAAAATGTGCCAATGGTTAGAGGAAAAAGGCGTTATTTATGTGGAACAACCCCTATCCGTCGGACAAGAACGAGATTTAATTGATTTATACCAAAAATCGCCCCTACCTATCTTCGTCGATGAAAGCTGTTTTTCTAGTCAAGATATCCTGAAACTGGCCGATCGAGTCCACGGCATTAATATTAAACTAATGAAAGCTGGTGGATTAGCCGAAGTGCAGAGAATGATTCATGTTGCCCAAGCTTGCCGACTGCAAATTATGTTCGGATGTTACTCTGATAGCAGTTTAGCCAATACTGCCCTAGCACATCTTGGCCCGCTTGTCAACTATCTTGACCTAGATAGTCATTTAAATTTACGCGATGATCCCTTCACGGGATTAAGCTTAGAAAAGGGACGTTTACAACCAAATAATTCACCCGGTTTGGGTGTTAGTTTACGGACAAAAGATGACTAATTATTTGACTCCTGACAAGAAAGTAGCGATTCTTCTCCACGAAGGAATCAAAGGAACTCGCGGCAAAACCGGATTAAGTTATCTGCGTTACGGGAAAGCGCAGGTAGTGGCGATTATTGACGCAGAAAGCGCCGGCAGCACCTTAAAAGAAGTGGCCGGAATCGATCGCCCCTTGCCGATTGTTGCTAGTGTTAAGGAAGCTTTAACCTATCATCCCGATACTCTGTTAATTGGCATCGCACCCTCAGGAGGCATTTTACCCCCCCATTGGCTAGAAGAAATTAAAGAGGGGGTAAATGCGGGGTTATCCCTCGTTAATGGTCTCCATACACCCCTAAAACCCCTGTTTACTCAGCTTAACCCCGATCAATGGATTTGGGATATCCGTCTGGAACCCCAAGGCTTAAAAATTGGGCAAGCGCAGGCGAAAAATTTAACCTGTCAGCGTATTTTAACCGTAGGCACGGATATGAGTGTGGGCAAAATGTCCACTAGCATCGAATTACATCGGGTTGCCCAAGAAAAAGGGCTAAAATCGCAATTTTTAGCCACTGGACAGGGGGGAATTATGATCGCAGGGAAAGGTGTACCCTTGGATGCGGTGCGCGTTGATTATGCCACTGGTGCGATCGAGGCTTTGGTGTTAGAATCGGCGGAAAATAACGATATTTTGTTTATTGAGGGTCAAGGCTCGCTATTACACCCCGGATCCACTGCTACCTTGCCCTTAATGCGTGGCAGTCAACCGACGGGGTTAATTCTCGTCCATCGCGCTGGACAAATTCATATCAAGGATTTACCCGATATTCCCATCCCTCCCCTAACAGAAGTGATTAAACTCTACGAAATGACTGCCAGCGCTGGGGGAAGTTTCGGGGAGGTGAAGGTAAAAGGGATTAGTTTAAATACTTTTCATCTTAGTCCGGAGGCGGCAGTTAAAGCTATAGAAACTGTGCAGGAGGAAACGGGGTTATTTTGTACCGATGTTGTCCGTTTTGGCGGTCAAGGGTTATTATCAGTGATCAGTAAACAGTAATCAGTGAGCAGTGATTACATCAACCACAGTCGATGGTGCTGCGTTACTACGTTTTACTAAATCCTGATTTGAAAAAATTTTCTCTTGACAAGGGCGACTTGACATGATACTATATTCATAATGGAAAATCCGTGCGTATGCGAACTCTTTCTTCAAGTCTCAATAATCGCCAATAAAAGCTTAGATAACGATAATTGTTTTAAGGATTGAGAACCATGAACCATCAAAGAGAGTTTTATGTTGTCATTGAACGAGATGAGGATGGATATTATGTTGGGGAAGTTCCTCAACTTCGGGGTTGTTACAGTCAAGGGGAAACGATTGATGAATTGATGAAGAATATCAGGGAAGTGATTGAACTTTGCTTGGAAGATGACAATCCTGAAGATGTATGGGAGTTTGTTGGAATTCAAAAGGTGTCTATCTGATGCCAAAATTACCGATATTAACCGGTGATGAAGTTATCAAAGCTTTAACTAAAATAGGGTTTCAATCTATCCGACAAAAAGGAAGTCATCTGCGCTTAAAACATGAAGATGGAAGAGTTGTCACCGTACCTGTTCATCGGGGGAAAACTGTCGGGAAAGGATTACTCTTAAAAATTTTACGCGATGCTGAACTGACACAAGAAGAATTTATTCGTCTGCTGTAATTCCAATCTTGATTTAAGCTTAATTTCCCCTGGCTAAATATAATACAAAAAATCTTAGTCCCTTTTGACTAGAAACCTACTTGACAAAGGCCACTTGACATGACATTATATTCATAATGGAAAATCCGTGCGTATGCAGACGCTATTTTCCCATGGTCTTAACTATGATTGATGTGATTATTTGATTGACTATGATTCGTTCATTCAATCAATCTTCATCTCTAATCCACTCTTAACTAGGTCCCTAAACATAGTCCATCACATCAACCACAGTCGATGATAGTTGGTGGGTTACTAGGTTTTACTAAATCCTGATTTGAAAAAATTTTCTCTTGACAAGGGCGACTTGACATGATACTATATTCATAATGGAAAATCCGTGCGTATGCAGACGCTATTTTCCCATGGTCTTAACTATGATTGATGTGATTATTTGATTGACTATGATTGGTTCATTCAATCAATCTTCATCTCTAATCCACTCTTAACTAGCTCCCTAGTCATAGTCCATCCCACACACCAATCACAGCTAAGATGCTATCCCCCACGACGAAGACAGATAGCATAATTTTCCCGACACATTATTGTATTAGGATGATTCTCCCCTAAAGCTTGCTCGGCAATTGCTAAAGCTTGCAAATAAAGAGGTTCCGCTTCTGGGTATCTGCCTTAGCTGCGACATCGGGATGATTGTCTCCGAAGAGTCGTTTTCTCAAATCTAAAGCTTCTAGATAGAGAGGCTCTGCTTCTGGGTATCTGCCTTGGGAATAGTACAAGTTTGCTAAATTGTTGAGGGATTGTGCGACATCCGGATGATTGTCTCCTAAGAGTCGTTTAGACAAATCTAATGCTTCTAGATAGAGAGGTTCCGCTTCTGGGTATCTGCCTTGGGATTTGTACAACTGTGCTAAATTGTTGAGGGAAGTTGCCACCTGGGGATGATTGTCTCCTAAGAGTTGTTTTCTCAAATCTAATGCTTCTAGATAGCGAGGTTCTGCTTCTGGGTATCTGCCTTGGGAATCGTACAATGCTGCTAAATTGTTGAGGGAAGTTGCGACATCGGGATGATTGTCTCCTAAGAGTCGTTTATACAAATCTAATGCTTCTAGATAGAGAGGTTCTGCTTCTGGGTATCTGCCTTGGGAGTAGTACAATAGTGCTAAATTGTTGAGGGAAAGTGCCACAAGGGGATGATTGTCTCCTAAGAGTCGTTTTCTCAAATCTAATGCTTCTAGAAGGAGAGGTTCTGCTTCTGGGTATCTGCCTTGGGAATCGTACAATCCTGCTAAATTGTTGAGGGATTGTGCGACATCCGGATGATTGTCTCCTAAGAGTCGTTTTCTCAAATCTAATGCTTCTAGAAGGAGAGGTTCTGCTTCTGGGTATCTGCCTTGGGAACGGTACAATTCTGCTAAATTGTTGAGGGATTGTGCGACATCCGGATGATTGTCTCCTAAGAGTCGTTTTCTCAAATCTAATGCTTCTAGATAGAGAGGTTCTGCTTCTGGGTATCTGCCTTGGGAATAGTACAATGCTGCTAAATTGTTGAGGGAAGCTGCCACAAGGGGATGATTGTCTCCTAAGAGTCGTTTATACAAATCTAATGCTTCTAGAAGGAGAGGTTCTGCTTCTGCGTATCTGCCTTGGTAACGGTACAATGCTGCTAAATTGTTGAGGGAAGTTGCGACATCGGGATGATTGTCTCCTAAACTGGTTCGAGTTGCGGTTAAACAAGCTTGATAGTAAGGTTCAGCAATAGCATACAATCCTTGTCCAGCATAATAACGAGCTAAACCGGTATAGGACCACAATAAATCCTCATCAGCGATATATTCTGGATATTCCCCGACAGATGCTTGCAGATGGAGA